>JAKAJI010000513.1 GCA_021813825.1 Acidobacteriota bacterium
ACGTCGCCGAAGACGTAGCCGCGCTTCGCCGTGCCGGCATCGAAAACTTCAATATCGACTTGATCGCCGGACTCCCCGGCCAGACCTCCGCCTCCTGGCGGACCTCGCTCGAATCCACGGCCCGCCTCGCCGCACCTCACGTGTCCGTCTACATGCTCGAAATCGATGAAGACAGCCGCCTGGGCCGCGAGGTTCTGTTCAACGGCGAACGCTACGGCGCGCCGGACGTCCCCTCTGAATCCGCCATCACGGATTTCTACGAAACCGCGGTCGACTTCCTCCAGGCCGAAGGCATCGAGCGCTACGAAATTTCCAACTTCGCCCGCCCCGGCTTCGCCTCGCTCCACAACCTGAAATATTGGCAACTGGCGCCCTACCTGGGCTTCGGCGCCGACGCTCACTCCTTCGACGGCATCTCCCGCTGGGCGAACGTCGAAGACGCGGCCGAATACGTCCGGCTCGTTGAAGCCGGTCTTTCTCCCCGCACCACCCCCGAACCCGCCCACCTGAGCGAAGAGAAATTCTTCGTCAGCCTGCGCCTGGCTTCCGGCATCCGTCCCACCGCCGCCGAACGCGAAAGATATTCGGCGCCGCTCGACCGCTTTCTCGCCGAAGGTCTGCTCGAAGAACGCGACGGCGCGCTCCGGCTGACCAACCGCGGCGTTTTGCTTTCAAACGAAGTCTTCCAGGAGTTTCTCCAACCATGCCCTCAGTAATCGATCTCCGCAGCGACACCGTCACCCGCCCCTCGCCCGAAATGCGCCGCGCCATGATGGAGGCCGAAGTGGGCGACGACGTCTATCGCGAAGACCCCACTCTCAACCGCCTCGAACAGCGTGCGGCGGAAATCCTCGGCAAAGAAGCCGCAGTCTTCGTCCCCACCGGCACCATGGGCAACACGATGGGTATCAAGGTCAACACCCATCACGGCCAGGAAGTCATCTGCGAGGCTCGCGCCCACGTGATGGATTGGGAACTCGCCATGATGGCCTGGTTCGCCGGTTGTCTTGCCCGTCCCATCCGCGCCGAAGACGGCATCCTCCGCTGGCCCGCCATCCAGGAACACCTCCGTCCCAACGGCCCCAACTGCGCCGGCACCGGATGCATTGTCATTGAGAACACCCACAACATGGCCGGTGGCGCCGTAACGCCTTTGGAAGTGGTTGACGAGATCTGCCACGAAGCTCACGCGCGCGGCCTCCGCGTTCATATTGACGGCGCACGCATCTTTAACGCCGCCACCGCGCTCGGCTGCGACGCCGCCACCATCGCCCGCCACGCCGACACGGTGATGTTCTGTTTATCGAAAGGTCTCGGCGCGCCGGTCGGTTCCCTGCTCTGTGGTCGCGCGGCCGACATCGCGCAGGCGCGCCTGTACCGCAAGCGGCTGGGCGGCGGGATGAGGCAAGCCGGGGTTCTCGCCGCCGCCGGTCTCATCGCGCTGGAAAAAATGCCCGCCCGCCTGCACGAAGATCACGCGAACGCCCGCCGCCTCGCCGAGCGCATTTCGCGCATCCCCGGTCTCCGCATCGACCCCAAGCGCGTCGAAACGAACATCGTCATCTTTGAAGTGGCGGCGAACGGCCTGACGCCCGCCGCCGTGAGCGCCAAACTCAAGGAGCGCGGTGTCCTCATCAACTCCGTCGGGGGCCCGCGCCTGCGCGCC
Source organism: Acidobacteriota bacterium (assembly GCA_021813825.1). Lineage (GTDB taxonomy): Bacteria > Acidobacteriota > Terriglobia > Bryobacterales > Bryobacteraceae > JAJYKC01. Next base: position 1,667 of record JAKAJI010000513.1, read on the forward strand.
GTCACCCATTGCGACGTCACCGGCGCGGACTGCGACCAGGCCGCTGAGGCGCTCGAAGAAATTCTGGCTGAAACAGCCATCGCGCGGTGATAGAATCCGGCGGGAATTATGTCGAAAACAAATCAGCAGTGGTTGTTGACGTCGCGGCCTCGGGGGATGGCGGGCGAGGGGAATTTCACCTGGCATGAGGAGGCGGTGCCGTCGCTTGCCGACGGGGACGTGCTCGTGCGTGTGGTGTATCTGTCGCTCGATCCGACGAATCGGGGATGGATGAATGAAGCCGACTCGTATTTGCCGGCGCTGAAGCTGGGGTCGGTGATGCGGGGAATCGGGATTGGGGTGGTGGAGGAATCGCGGAACGCGAAGTTCGCGGTGGGTGACGTGGTGCAGGGGCTGCTTGGATGGCAGCTTTATTCGGTTTCGCGAGGCGAGGGGCTGACGAAACTGCCTGCCATCGGGTTGCCGCTGGTGGCGCACCTGGGATTGCTCGGGCATATCGGGATGACGGCCTATTTCGGGTTGCTCGAAGTGGGGCGGCCGCGGGCGGGCGAAACGCTGGTGGTGTCGGCGGCGGCGGGGGCGGTGGGGTCGCTGGTCTGCCAGATCGGGAAGCTGAAGGGGATGCGGGTGGTCGGCATTGCGGGCGGAGAGGCCAAGTGCCGCTGGCTGAGGGAGGAATTGGGGATTGACAGGGCGGTGGATTACCGGGCGGGCGGGGTGCTGGAGGCGCTCAAGCGGGAGTGCCCGAAGGGAATCGACGTGTATTTCGAGAACGTTGGCGGGGCGATTCTCGAGGCGGTGCTGTGGTGGATCAACCTGGGGGCGCGGATTCCGGTGTGCGGGATGATCTCGCAGTACAACAATGAGCGGCCGGAGCCGGGACCGTGCAATTTGTTCCAGTTGATTGTGAAGCGGGCGCGGATGGAAGGATTTTTGGTGAGCGATTTCGCCGGCCGGTTTGCGGAGGCGGCGCAAGAATTGATTTCCTGGCACCAGGCGGGAAAGCTGAAGTATCGCGTGGATCTGGTGGAGGGTTTGCGCGAGGCGCCGGCGGCGCTGGGGCGCCTGTTCACAGGGGCGAATCAGGGGAAGCTGGTGGTGCGGGTGTCGCCCGAGGTGTGAGGGTTAGCGGCCAGGTTCGGCCTGCTCGCGGGCGGCGGCGAGGCGGGCTTCAAGCGTTGCGTCCGCGCCACCGAGGCTGAGGGCGAACTCGAAGGCCCGGATGGCGTTGGCATATTCGGCGGCTTCGTAGTAGGAGGCGCCCAGGTTCGTCCAGGCTGCGCGCAGCTCGTCGCGA
>JAKAJI010000514.1 GCA_021813825.1 Acidobacteriota bacterium
GGTTGGCGGCGGGGGTGAGCGTGCCAGCGATGAATCTGCTCGAACTGGTGGAAGCGGCGATGCCGTATTCGGTGGAACAGGCGGCGCGGCAGATCCGGAGATTGGCTGGGATTCGCGACGGCAAGGCGGGGCATGAGGACGCGGCGTTGATGGAGGCGGCGCTGAAGGCGTTTCCGGATCGGGTGGCGGCGCGGGCGGGCGAGGGTCTGGTGCTGCTCGAGTCCGGCGGGCAGGCGCGGTTGCGCGGGGCTCATGTGCCGGATTACCTGGTGGCGCTCGATATCGAGGAGCGGCCGGAGCGTGGGCTGCCGCAGATCCGGCTGTGGTGTCCGGTGGAAGTAGAGATGCTGCTCGATGGGGCTGTCGAGACGCGGGGAATCGAGTGGAACGCGACGGCGGAGCGGGTGGAGGAGGTGCGGGCGCTGCGGCGCGGCAAGATTGTGCTGGAGGAGAAGCGCGGGCAGGCGCCGGGGACGGAAGAGACGGCGGCGATGCTGGCCGAGCAGGCCGGGCGCGTGGCGTTGGGAAGGTTTCTGGAGCCGGAGACGGTGAAAGGGCTGCTGGCGCGAGCGCGGTTCGCCTCGGCCGGTGGAGGGCGGGCGCTGAGCGAGGACGATGTGAGCGCGGTGCTGCGGGAGGCGTGCCGGGGGCGACGGAGTTTTGCGGAGCTGGCGGCGGCGGGAGGCGAGATGGTGGCGGCGCTCGAGGAGCGGGCGGGTGGGAAGCGGATGCTCGAAAGGCTGGCGCCGGAGTTTTATGTGCTGCCGCGCGGGCGGAGGGTGCGGATTCAGTACGAGGAAGGCAAGAGCCCGTGGATTGCATCGCGGCTGCAGGATTTTTTCGGGATGCGGGAGACGCCGAAGGTGGGCGGTGGGACGCTGGTGGTGCAACTGCTAGCGCCGAATCAACGGCCGGTGCAGACGACGACGGATCTGGCGGGATTTTGGGAGCGGTTGTATCCGAAGTTACGGCGGGAGTTGGGGAGAAGGTATCCGAAGCATAAGTGGCCGGAGGATCCGCTCAGGCCGGAGGAATAGGGCCACGGAGTTCGCGGTAAAGCCAGGCGCGGGCGAGATCCCATTCGCGGTGGACGGTGCGGAGGCTGATGCCGAGGACTTCGGCGGTTTCTTCGGCGGTGAGGCCGCCGAAGAAGCGTAACTCGACTAACTGGCACTTACGGGGGTCGAGTTTTTCGAGACCGATGAGGGCTTCGTCCAGGGCGGCTACGTCGGCGGTGCGGTCCTGGGCGGTTCCAGCCTCGGTGAGGGAGACGAGGAGGGCGTCGCCGCCGCGCTTCTGGCGGCCGCGAGCGACGGCGTGGTTGACCAGGATGCGGCGCATCATTTTGGCGGCGGCAGCGTAGAAGTGGGCGCGGTTTTGCCATTCGACGCGGTCCCACTCGATGAGCCGGAGGTAGACCTCGTTGATCAGGGCGGTGGGCTGGAGGGTGTGGCCGGGGCGCTCCTGGCTGAGGTGGCGGCGGGCGATGCGCCGGAGTTCGGATTCGACGATGGGGGCGAGTTGATCGAGCGCGGCGCTGTCGCCGTTGCACCAGGCCTTGAGTAACTGGGTGACCTCGGTTGGCGAAGCCTCGGACATACCTCCGAAATATAGCGAATTGCAGGAGCCGGTTCGACGGGCTGGATTTTTTGCCGCGGCATGGCACTTTGGAGCTGGTTTCGTTGCTTGCCTAGTCGGGGAGCTTCGCAAGAAGGCTCCGTCGAATTCAAATGGAGGAGCAAACGATGCTGCGTTTTGCTTGCTGGACAATCGTCGCGTGCCTGGTGACAGGCATGGGGCTGGCGAATACCTTGTATGTGACGAGCACGGCGGACGACGGGAGCGCGGGGACGCTGCGTTCGGTGATCGCCGCCGCGAATGCGGGAGATACGATTCAGTTCCAACTGACGTTCCCGGCGACGATTCAACTTACGAACCAGACGACGTCGACGCCGCTGATTACGATCGACAAGAGCCTGACGATTCAGGGGCCCGGACCGTCGCAACTGACGGTGATCGGATATTCGGATACGAACGGCTCGTATGACGTGTTCAATGTCAACCAGCCGTACACGCCTGTGGCGAACATCAGTGTCTCGTTATCGGGGATGACGATCGAGCGGGGCGGGGCTGCGGTATGGAGCAGCGGTTACTCGGCCGGGACGAACTACACGGTGCAAGTGTCTCTCGACAATGTTGCACTGCTGAACAATTTCGACGGGATCGACGTGAGCTACGGTGTTACAGCGACGCTTTCGCAATGCACGATATCCGGGAACTATCTCGGTGTTGCCAGTTACTCGGACAGCGGCGATCCGGCCAACAACACGACGATCACGCAGAGCACGCTCTCGAACAATTTTGGCGGGGTTTACAACACTTATGGTACGGTGACGCTTCTCAACTCGACACTTTCGGGTAACGGGTTCAGTTCGGGCGCGACGGGATTTTACGCGGGGCTGATCGGCGACCAGAGTTCGACGACGAACGTGGTGTTCACGACGATCGTGGGCGCGCCGGGCAACGCCACGCCGGGGGTGTTTACTTATGGCGCGGGCGCGGTGTTTGACTTCAAGAACTCGCTGATTGCGGACAACCCGGGTGGGAATTGTTCGATGAATTATATGGCGACGACGAGCGCCGGGTACAACCTGGATTCGGACGGGAGTTGCAGTTTTACTGGGACGGGGGATCTGAACGGAAGCGCGGGCAGCCCGATCAACCCAGGGCTGGATCCGTTGGGACTGGCTTCCAACGGCGGACCGACGCAGACGATTGCGCTGGTGGCGGGGAGTCCGGCGATTGACCACGTACCCGATGCCGCGTGCACGGATTTGACGGGAGCGGCCGTGACGACCGACCAGCGGGGCGACGCGCGTCCTTCGGGAGCGGCGTGCGACACCGGCGCCTACGAGCTGAGCGCCAGTGCGACTCCGATTGCGGTGAAACTGAACCTCT
>JAKAJI010000098.1 GCA_021813825.1 Acidobacteriota bacterium
CAACGGCCAACCCTTTTCCTCCATCGAGGACGCGGACCCGCGCATAGGCGCCCGCATCGAAATCTTCGCCGCCGGCCAGTATATGTGGATCCCCTTCGCCCAACTTTCCTCCATCGAAATTCCACCCCCCAAGCGCCTCCGGGACCTCCTCTGGGCCCCGGCCAAAGTCACACCCGGCCCGGCTTACGAAGGATTTGAATTAGGCGAAATTCTTTTCCCGGTCATCGCACCCCTTTCCTGGAAACATAGCGACAACAACGTGCGCCTCGGCCGCTCCACCATTTGGGAAGACCATCCCGACGGCGGCCAGATCCCGCTCGGACAGAAAATGCTCTTGGTCGACGATGAAGAAATTCCCATCCTCGAGGTGCGGCAGTTGGAGATTCAGGTTTCCGAAGCTGCCGCTTCGTGAAACATCATGAGTTGGCGTACAGACCTTCTTGACCCCATTCCAGGCGATAATCCCTGTGGCGCGGACCTGCGCTACGAGGCTGTCTACGACGACATCAAAGAAGCGCGCCGCGAGGACATCGACGCGCCCCAGGGCGCCTGGGCTTCTGAGCGCAAAGTAGCCGACTGGCCGCTCGTCGCCAAACTCTGTGGCGACCTCCTCGCCAAGAAAACCAAAGACCTCCAGGTCGCTGTCTGGTACATCGAAGCAAATATTCGTCTGGAAGGTCTGCCCCCACTCCGTTCCGGCCTCGAATACCTTTCCAAGCTCATCGAAACCTACTGGGACAACCTCTACCCGGAACTCGAAGACGGCGACGCGGAGTTGCGCGCCGCGCCCCTCGAGTGGCTCGGCTCAAAACTCGACTTCGCCATCAAGTCCGTGCCCATCAACCCGGCCGGCCACAGCTTCATTCAACAGGCAGACTGCCGGACCATCCCCACCGAAGAGGCGGCCAAGAAGGATTCAAAGAAGGCGACCGAGCGGAAGAAAGCGCTCGAGGCCGGCAAACTCGCCCCCGAAGACTACGACAAAGCCGTCGAGCAGGCCCCCAAGGCGTTCTACAAACAACTCATCGGCGATATCGACGGAAGCCTCAACCTGCTGAAGTCCCTCGGCAAGGTCTGCGACGACAAGTTCGGCGACGCCTCGCCTAGCTTTGGCGGATTGCGAAAGTCGCTCGAAGAGGTCCGGATGGTCCTCCATCCGGTTCTCAAAAAGAAACTCGAGCTTGATCCCGACCCGCCCGAAGCCGAACCCGTCCCCGAAACCGCCGAAGAAGCCGCCACGGCCGAACCCGCGGCCACCGGCGAAGCCGCCGCCGGCGAGCCCGGAGCTCTCACACCCGAGCCAACCAGCCACAGCGACGCCGTCTCCCGTGTCGCCGTCGCCGCGAAATATCTTCGCAGAACCGAACCCTCCAATCCCGCCCCCTACCTCATGATGCGCGGCCTGCGCTGGGGCGAACTCCGCTCCAACGGCCTCCAGCCCAGGGCGCGCACGCTCGAAGCCCCCACCACCCTGCTCCGGACCCAACTGAAATCTCTCCTGCTCGACCAGAAGTGGCCCGACCTGTTCGAAGCCGCCGAGGCCGCCATGGCCCAGGGCTGCGCCCGCGGCTGGCTCGACCTCCAGCGCTACTCCATCACCGCCTGCGATCACCTCGGCGAACCCTATCGCCTCGTCAGCGGAGCCCTCCGCGCCGCCCTCCTCGAAATGCTCCGCGCCGCCCCGGACCTGCCCTCCATGACCATGATGGACGACACCCCCACCGCCAACGCCGAAACGCAGGCCTGGCTCAAAACCGAAATGGAGATGGCGCAAAATTCATCCTCAAACAACGGAGATCCCGGCGAACAGGAGTCCGGAATGCAGCCATCAAACCCGTTTGAAGTCGCCATGGATGCCGTCCGCGGAGGAAATGCCGAACGCGGCATCCAGATCGTCATGACGGAACTCTCGCGCGCCTCCAGCCCGCGCGGACGCTTCCGCCGCCGCACCGAACTCGCCGCCGTCCTCGTCGCCGCCGGCCGCGAGGCCATCGCTATGCCCATCCTCGAAGACCTCGAAAAACAAATCGACACGAACAAACTCGAGGAGTGGGAATCCGGCGAAGTCATCGCCCAACCGCTCGTCCTTCTTTACCGCTGCCGCGCCAAGGCCAACGCCGACGCGGCCGCCTTGCAGACCCTCTACTTGCGAATCTGCCGTCTGGACCCGCTCCAGGCGCTGCAGTGCACCGCGGGCACGGCAGGTTAGACCCATGGCCAAACAGGACATGGAGCGCCCGATCCAGCAATCCCTGCTGGATCGCCTGATCGACCTCGACCCCCTTTCCAAAGTCGAACCCATGCCCACCCGCGCCGAATCCATCCGCGAATTCAAAGCCGGCGTCCGCCGCGACCTCGAATGGCTCCTCAACAGCCGCCGCACCCCCGAAGCCCCGCCCGAGGACATGGAGAACGCCGCGCGCTCCGTTCTCTACTTCGGCATCTCCGATCTGAGCAGCCTCAGCGGAGACTCCTCCGATGACCGCGTCCGCCTCCTCCACTTCATCGAAAACGCTATCGCCAACTACGAACCCCGCCTAAGCAACGTCATCGTCAGCGAGGGCGACTCCACCACCATCGAATCCCGCCGCGTCCACTTCACCATTCAAGCCACCTTGACGCTCAACCCCGGCACCGAACTCGTCTTCTTCGACACCGTGCTTGACCTGGGAAGCAAAGAATACTCTGTGCGAGGTTCCTCCTAAACCATGCGCGACGAAATGCTGCTCTACTACGAGCGCGAACTCAGTTTCCTCCGCCGCATGGGCGCCGAATTCGCCGAGCGCTACCCCAAAGTCGCCTCCCGCCTCCAACTCGAACCCAACAAGTGCGAAGACCCCCACGTCGAACGCCTCATCGAGTCCTTCGCCTTCCTCGCCGCCCGCGTCCACCTCAAAATCGACGACCAGTTCCCCGAAATCACCGAGGGCCTGTTCCAGATCCTCTACCCCCACTACGTCCGCCCCATCCCCTCGATGTCGCTGGTCCAGTTCCACATCGATCCCGAACAGGGCAAGCTCACCACCGGCTACCGCATCCCTCGCGACGTCCAACTCTTCTCCCGCCCCGTCAACGGCGCCCCCTGCCGCTTCCGCACCTGCCAGGAAACCGTCCTCTGGCCCGTCTCCGTCACCGACGCCCAGTGGACCACCGTCGAGCGCATCCACCCCGCCATCAAAGCGCCCGATTCCGTCGCCGCCCTCCGTGTCGAACTCCGCTGCCAGGCCGAAAGCTTCTCCACCCTCAGCCTCGACTCCCTCCGCCTTTATCTCTCCGGCGACGGCAACCTCGCCTATTCGCTCCACGAACTTCTCCTCAACAACTGCCGCCAGATCCTCGTCCGCGATCTCGACCCCCAAACTCGCCGCGCCCCAGTCACCCTCCCCGGCTCCGTTCTCCGCCAGGCCGGCCTCGAAGAAGACGAGGCCATGCTCCCCTACCCGCGCCGCTCCTTCCGCGGCTACCGCCTCCTGCAGGAATACTTCGCCATGCCGCAGAAGTTCCTGTTCCTCGACTTGGGCGGTTTCGCCAAACTTCGCGAAGCCGGCTTCGGCACCGCAGCCGAGCTCATCTTCCTCATCAGCCCCTTCGAGCGCGCCGAGCGCCACTTCACCCTCGAATCCTCTGTCAACAAGGAAACCCTCCGCACCGGCTGCTCCACCATCATCAACCTCTTCCCCCAGGTCTCCGAGCCGATCCTCCTCGATCAGCGCAAACCCGAATACCTCATCGTCCCCGACGCCCGCCGCCGCCAAAGCACCGAGATCTTCTCCGTCGAAGACGTCACCGGCGTGCTCGGCGGCAAGCGCGACGTCGTCCCCTTCGAGCCCTTCTACGCCTACCGCCACGAGTTGACCGGCGGCACCGATCGCACCTTCTGGTACGGCACCCGCCGCCCCAGCGGCTGGGCCTCCGACGGCGGCACCGACGTCTACCTCACCCTCGCCGACTTGAGCAACCGCCCCGTCCGCCCCGAAGCCGACTCCATCACCTGCCGCCTCCTCTGCTTCAACCGCGACCTCCCAGCCCGCCTCCCCTTCGGCAACGAAAACGGCGACCTCGAAATCGAAACCGGCGGCCCCATCCGCAAAATCGTCTGCCTCGTCAAACCCACCTCCGTCGTCCAACCTCCGCTCGGCGGCGCCCTCCAGTGGCGCCTCATCTCCCAACTCTCCCTCAACTACCTCTCGCTCGTCGACGGCGGCGTCGACGCCTTGCGCGAAATCCTCCGCGTCAACAATTTCTCGGGCGCCGCCTACGCCGACAAACAAATCTCCGGCGTCACAGCAGTCTCGAGCAAACCCTCCATGCTCCAGATCGCCTCGGAAAACGGCGTCAGCTTCGTCCGCGGCCGCCGCGTCGAAATCACCCTCGACGAAGAACAGTTCACCGGCGGCGGCGCCTTCCTCTTCTCCTCCATCCTCGAACGCTTCCTCGGCCTCTACACTTCCCTCAACAGCTTCATCGTCCTCACCGCGCGCACCCAGCAGCGCCGCAATCCGCTCAAAGAATGGCCGCCCCGCGCCGGCGACCGGGTGGTCGTATGAACCAGTCTCGACTCCTCCGCGCCATCGAAGACGAACCGTTCTCCTTCGACTTCTTCCAGGCCGTCCTCGCCCTCGAACAGATCTTCCCCGAACGCGACCTCGTCGGCGGCTACGGCTCTCCCGCGCGCGAAACCGTCCGCTTCGAAACCCGCCCCACTCTCGGCTTCCCAGCCAGCGATGTCCACGATTTCGCCATCCGGGAAGACGGCCTGCCCCGCCTCATCGTCAATTTCCTCGGCGCCGCCGGTGCCCTCGGCACACTCCCCAACGTTTACACCAATCTCATCCTCGATCGTAGCCGCTCGCGCGACCATACCCTCCGCAACTTCCTCGACCTCTTCCATCACCGCCTCGTCTCGCTCTTCTATCTCGCCTGGCGCAAATATCACTTCGCCCTCGCCTACCGTAAACGCGAGCAGGACAAATTCACCGGCTATCTGCTCGACATCGCCGGCCTCGGCACACCCGGCCTCGAGAACCGCCAGGCTGTTCACGATCACTCTCTCGTCTACTACGCCGGCCTCCTCGGTCCCCAACCCCGTTCCGCCGCCGCCCTCGAACAACTTCTCTCCGATCACTTCGGCGTCGACGTCAAGGTCGAACAATTCGTCGGAGGCTGGTATGATCTGGAACGCAATGCGCTCTGCTGGATGGACGATGAGGACTCCCCTTCCCGCCGCTTGGGCGAAGGCGCCATCGCCGGCGATGCCATCTTCGACCAGCAGGCCCGCCTCCGCCTCCGCATCGGCCCGCTTAGCCTGCGGATGTTCAAACGCTTTCTCCCCGGCGGCGGCGCCTGGGAACAACTTTCCTCCCTCGTGCTGTTCTACGGCCAGGGACAATTCGATTTCGAAGCCCAGCTCGTACTTTCCCGCGAAGACGCTCCCGAGTACGAGCTTGGCTCAGAGGAAGAGCGTGCGCTTCCTCTCGGTCTGTGCTCCTGGCTCTCTCCCGGAGCGCTCGACCACGATCCCGACGACGCAATCCTGCAACTGGCAGAATAAGGACCTACCATGGGTGTCAACTTACGTTCGCTGATTGGAAAGATGAATCGCGATACGCGTAACGCGCTCGAAGGCGCCGCGGGCTTGTGCCTGTCCCGCACGCACTACGACGTGGAAATCGAGCACTACCTCTCGAAACTGCTCGACAACACGGCCAGTGACTTCGCCTTGATGATGAAGCAGGCAGGGATCGACCGCTCGCGTCTGGCCTCCGACCTCGCGCGCAGCCTCGATCAACTCAAAACGGGTAACGCCCGCAACCCCGCGCTCAGCCCCACGCTCACGAAAATGTTCACCGAAGCCTGGACCATCGGCTCCATCGACTTCGGCGGCGGCCAGGTCCGCACCGGCCACACCATCCTCGCCCTCGTCCTCAACGAGGAACTCAACCGCGTCGCCAAAGAAATCAGCCGCGAATTTAACAAGTTCTCCGGCGACGCCCTCCGCGCCGAGTTCTTCAACGTCATCGCCGCTTCCGGCGAAAAAGACGACTCCATGCCCTCGCTCACTTCGGCGCCCGGCGAAGCCGGCGGCGCGCCCAAGCCCGGCGGCGGCAAAACCCCCAACCTCGACCAGTTCACCATCAACCTCACCGAGCGCGCCAAGCAGGGCAAAATCGACCCCGTACTCGGCCGCGATTGGGAAGTCCGGCAGGTCGTCGACATCCTCACCCGCCGCCGCCAGAATAACCCCATCCTGGTCGGCGAGGCCGGCGTCGGCAAAACCGCCGTCGTCGAAGGCTTCGCCCTCCGCATCTCGCAGGGCGACGTCCCGCCCCCGCTCAAAAACGTCACCGTCCGCACCCTCGACCTCGCCCTCCTCCAGGCCGGCGCCGGCGTCAAGGGCGAATTCGAAAACCGCTTGAAGGGCCTCATCGAGGAAGTCAAGTCCTCGCCCAAGCCGATCATCGTCTTCATCGACGAAGCGCACACCATGATCGGCGCCGGCGGACAGGCCGGCCAGAACGACGCCGCCAACCTCCTCAAACCCGCCCTCGCCCGCGGCGAACTCCGCACCATCGCCGCCACCACCTGGTCTGAGTACAAAAAGTACTTCGAAAAGGACCCCGCCCTCGCCCGCCGCTTCCAACTCGTCAAGGTCGAAGAGCCCAGCGAAGAGGCCTGCGTCGTCATGCTCCGCGGCGTCGTCCCGGCGCTCGAAAATCACCACAACGTCCGCATCCTCGACGAAGGCCTCGCTGCTGCCGTCAAGCTCAGCCATCGCTACCTGCCGGACCGCCAGTTGCCCGACAAGGCCGTCAGCGTCATGGACACCGCCTGCGCCCGCCTCTCCCTCGGCCAGAACTCCATTCCTCCGGCCATCGAAGACGCCCAGCGCCTCCTCGACGACATCGCCGTCCAGAACCGCGTCCTCAATCGCGAAACCGCCGTCGGCCACGACCACGCCGAGCGCCTCGCCAACCTCGCCGAACTCAAGGCCAAAACCGAAGCCCACCTGGCCGAATTGAACGCCCGCTGGGAAAAGGAACGCGACCTCGTTACCCGCATCCGCGAAATCCGCGCCAAGCTCGAAGCCACCGCCACCGGCGCCACAGCCGCTGCCAACGCCGCTGCCAACGCACCGGCCGCCCAGGCCGCTACCGCCGGCGCCGCCAACGGCACCACCACAGCCGCACCCGCCGAATCCCCCGACGAACTCCGCGCCTCCCTCGCCACTCTCAACGAGGAACTCGCCGCGCTCCAGGGCGAAAACCCGCTCATCCGCGTCTCCGTCGATGCCTCGCTGGTCGGCGAAGTCATCTCCAACTGGACCGGCATCCCCGTCGGCAAAATGATGCGCGACGACGTCGCCGTCGCCCTCACCATGGAAGACCACCTCGGCTCCCGCGTCATCGGCCAGAACCACGCCCTCGAAATCATCAGCCGCCGCATCCGCACCTCCAAGGCCGGCATCGAAGACCCCGGCAAACCCGTCGGCGTCTTCATGCTCGCCGGTCCCTCCGGCGTCGGCAAAACCGAAACCGCCCTCGCCTTGAGCGACCTCCTCTACGGCGGCGAACGCAACCTCATCACCATCAACATGAGCGAGTTCCAGGAAGCTCATACCGTCTCCACCCTCAAGGGCTCGCCTCCCGGATACGTCGGCTACGGCGAAGGCGGCGTTCTCACCGAGGCCGTCCGCCGCAGACCCTACTCCGTCGTCCTGCTCGACGAAGTCGAAAAAGCACACCCCGACGTCCTCGAACTCTTCTTCCAGGTCTTCGATAAAGGCCAGATGGAAGACGGCGAAGGCCGCCAGATCGACTTCAAAAACACCATCATCATCCTCACCACCAACGCCGGCACCGACACCCTCATGAAACTCGTTGCCGACCCCGAAACCATGCCCAGCTCCGAAGGCCTCGTCAAGGCCCTCAAGCCCGAACTCGACAAAATCTTCAAACCCGCGTTCCTCGGCCGCATGGTCATCATCCCCTACTTCCCGGTCCGCGATGAAGCCCTGAAGAAAATCGTCGTCCTCAAGCTCGGCAAAATCCAGCGCCGGCTCAACGAGACCCATCGCATCGCCTTCAACTACGAACCGGCCCTCGTCGACGAAGTCGCCAAGCGCTGCACCGAAGTCGAAAGCGGCGCCCGCAACGTCGACAACATCCTGACCAACTCGCTGCTTCCCGAAATCTCCCGCACCCTGCTCGAACAGATCGCCCAAGGCAACAAACCGCAAGCGATCAAGGTCGGCATCGGCGAAGACAGCTCTTTCACTTACTCTTACTCCTAAGGTGAATTGATGGCGTACACACAGGCGGGCCGGCCCATCTCGATCGACACCCCTCTGGGGACCGACGTGCTCCTTCTCGAGCGCGTCACCGGCCACGAGGGGATCTCAACTCTGTTTGAGTTCGAGGCCGAAATGGTCTCGGAAAACAACTCGATCGACCCAACCACGCTGGTCCGCCAGTCCGCCACCATCACCATCCAACTCGCCGGTGGCGCGAAGCGCTACATCAACGGCTACATCAACCGCTTCCTCCAACTCGGCACCACCGGCACGCTCACCACCTACCGCCTCACCATCGTCCCCTCCATCTGGCAGATGGGCCTCTGGCGGGACTGCAAGATCTTTCAAAACAAAACCACCCAACAGATCGTCGAGGCCGTCTTCTCCACCTACGGCATCACCAACTACGAGTTCTCCCTCAACAAGAGCTACCAGCCCCGCGAGTATTGCGTCCAGTACCGCGAAACCTCGCTCGACTTCGTCAACCGCCTCCTCGAAGAAGACGGCATCTATTACTACTTCAGCCACAGCGACGGCAGCCACACCATGACTCTCGTCGACGCCTCATCGAGCCTCAACTACGGCGCCCAGAAATCCACCCGCATGGCCGCCTCCGGCTCCCCGTCCCTCGAACAGGACGTCGTCACCGAACTCCTGGCCGAGTTCCGCGCCAACACCGGCAAGATCAGCCTCAACGACTACAACTTCACCACCCCCTCCACGTCCCTCCTCTCCAGCCAAAGCGGCAAGTATAGCGAAGAACACTACGACTACCCCGGCCGCTACGGCACCAAAGGCGAGGGCGATACCTACGCCGGCATCCGCATCGAGGAGCAGGAGGCCATCTACAAAGTCTTCCGCGGCGCCAGCCACTGCCGCGCCTTCACCAGCGGCTACAAGTTCGACCTCCAGAACCACTACCGCCGCGACCTCAACCAGACCTACCTCCTGGTCCGCCTCACCCACGACATGCGCACCAACAGCTACCGTGCCGAGGCCAGCGACGCGGCCGAGTTCGACTACTCCAACCGCTTCGAACTCATCCCCTTCTCCACCCCCTACCGCCCGCCCCGCATCACCCCCAAAGGCCGCGTCCTCGGCACCCAAACCGCCCTCGTCGTCGGACCCTCGGGCGAAGAAATCTACGTCGACAAATACGGCCGCGTCAAGGTCCAGTTCTACTGGGACCGCGTCGGCACCAAGGACGAAAACAGTTCCTGCTGGATCCGCGTCAGCCAGGAATGGGCCGGCAAATACTGGGGCTCCATCCACATCCCCCGCATCGGCCAGGAAGTCGTCGTCGACTTCCTCGAAGGCGACCCCGACCGCCCCCTCATCACCGGCCGCGTCTACAACGCCGAGCAGATGCCTCCCTACACCCTGCCCGACAACATGACCCAAAGCGCCATCAAAACGCGCAGTTCTAAACAGGGCGGCACCGACAACTACAACGAAATCTTCTTCGAGGACCTCAAGGGCTCCGAACTCCTCCGCATCCACGCCGAAAAGGACCAGCACGTCGAAGTCGAGCACGATCGCGTCAAAACCGTCGGCCACGACGAAACCACCACCATCGGCAACGACCGCACCGAAGAAGTCAAACACGACGAAAACATCACCATCGACAACAACCGCACCGAACTCGTCAAAAACAACGAACAGATCACCATCCAGGGCAACCGCACCGAAACCGTCTCCAAGGACGAAAACATCACCATCGGCCAGAGCCGCACCGAAAGCGTCGCCCAGTCGGAAACCATCACCATCGGCGAAAGCCGCTCGGTCGAAATCGGCGAATCGGAAACCGTCACCATCGGCGAATCCCAAACCCTCACCTGCGGCGAAAGCCAGACCATCACCGTCGGCGAGTCGCAAACCGTCACCGCCGGCGAATCCGTCACCATCATCGCCGCCACCTCCATCACCCTCATGGCCGGCTCCAACATCATTTCCATGGGCGAATCCGGCATCACCATCATGTCCGGAGAAATGATCAACATCATGGCCAGCATGATCATGATTAACTAAACGGGAGACACCACCATGCCCATGCCAGCCGCCCGCCTCACCGACCTGCATGTCTGCCCGGCAGTCACTGTCCTCGTGCCCCACGTCGGCGGCCCCATCACCGCCCCCGGCGCCCCCACCGTCCTCATCGGCGGCCTCCCCGCCGCACGCCTCACCGACATCGCGACCTGCGTCGGCCCTCCCGACATGATCGCCTTCGGCTCCCCCACCGTCCTCATCCAGGGCCTCCCCGCCGCCCGCATCATGGACCCCACCGCCCACGGCGGCATGATCGTGCTAGGCTGCTTCACAGTGATCATCGGCCCATGAGCGGCGCAAGAATAAAACGCAAACTGCACGAAATGTTTCTATACTGGATACCGGGGACTTTGCCGGACAGATACCTATGAAAAATCTCCACCGCGTGGTCTGGTCCCGCGGGATGTTCCTCACCCCGCAACACTTTCAGTCGCAGGACCAGTACCTCGAGGACAACCTTCAGTTCCGCCTCACCACCTCGTCCTCCGTCGCCTGGGGCCTCACCGCCTTCTCCATCGACCAGGAAAGCCTCGCCAACGGACTCTTCACGCTCCGCACCTGCCGCGGCGTCCTCCCCGATGGCCTCGCCTTTAACATCCCCGACGCCGACGAACCACCCCCGGGGCGCGAAATCGCCGAATTCTTCCCCCCCACGCAACTCGAACTCGACGTCTTCCTCACCATCCCCGAACGCCGCGCCCGCGGCCGCAACGTCACCATCTCGGGCGACGACCCCAACGAAGCCGCCAAGGCCAGCACCCGCTTCGTCTCCATGAGCCGCACCGTCCTCGACGAAGCCGGCGGAACCGACGAAAAAACCGTCCTCCTCGCCCGCAAAAACTTCCGCATCGCCTTCGGAGGCGAATCCTTCGACGGCAACTCCGCCATCCGCATCGCCCAGGTCACCCGCGACTCCACCGGCGCCTACATCCTCAAACGCGACTTCATCCCCCCGCTCCTCAGCCTCGAAGCCAGCGAATATCTCCTCCTCCTCCTCCGCCGCCAGGTCGAACTCCTCACCGCCAAGGCCCAGGCCCTCTCCGGCATGCGCCGCCAGAAAGGCGTCTCCCTCGCCGACTTCGCCTCGAGCGACGTCGCCAACTTCTGGCTCCTCTACACCGTCAACTCATACCTCCCCGGCCTCAAACACTTCTGGACCATGCGCCGCCTCCACCCCGAGCCCGTCTACGAAATCATGCTCTCGCTCGCCGGCGGCCTCTCCACCTTCTCCCTCGAAGAACAGGCCCGCAACTTCCCCGACTACAACCACAACGAACTCGGCGTCTCCTTCACCCAACTCGACGAGAAAATCCGCGCCCTGCTCGAAACCGCCATCCCCTCCAAGTGCATCTCGGTCCCGCTCTCCCTCACCGAAAAATCCATCTACTCCGGCGTCGTCGCCAAGGAAGAACACTTCCGCAAATCCCAGTTCTTCCTCTCCGTCAGCGCCGCCATGGGCCTCGACGACCTCCTCAAACAGGTCCCCAAACAAATCAAGGTCTCCCCGCCCGCCGAAGTCCACCGCCTCATCCGCAACGCCCTGCCCGGCGTCACCCTCCGCCACGCCCCCGTCCCGCCCGCCGCCATCCCCGTCAAGCTCGGCAAACAGTACTTCAGCCTCAACCAGAGCGGCATCCTCTGGGACGGCATCGTCAAAAGCCAGCAGCTCAGCGTCTTCGTCCCGGAAGAAATCGAAAAACCGGAACTCGAAATGTTGATCGTCCTCGAATAACCGTTACCGGATCGCCACCGGGCCGGCTCCGCTTACTGCCCGCCCGCCACGCCGCTCATCGCGCCACCCGCAACCTGCTCCGGCGCAACCCGCGCAAACCAGATCGTCATCTCCGCCCGTCCCACCAGTCTCGTATCCGCGGTCACAATCAAGCGCCGCACCACCCACGACCGCTCATCCCGCCGCTCCATCGAAAAATCCCGGACAAAATCCAGGTGCTTCACAAACCACGACGGGCTCTTGACAAACCGCCCCCATTCCCGCAACACAACTCCCGTCTCCGGATCCAGCCACAGTTCCCCCTTGAACAGCCCCGTCCGCCTCCGCTTCGGATCGAGCCGGTATACATAGGCAGTCTGGCCGCCATACCCCGCCATCCCCTGATACCGG
Organism: Acidobacteriota bacterium; assembly: GCA_021813825.1. Taxonomy (GTDB): domain Bacteria; phylum Acidobacteriota; class Terriglobia; order Bryobacterales; family Bryobacteraceae; genus JAJYKC01. The sequence goes on from JAKAJI010000098.1 coordinate 12,459, forward strand.
AACTTGTAGTTAGCCGGCGAAATCGCAGATGCCGGACCGGCCCCCGCCTCTCCTTCCTCCTCCAGCGCCAGGTACCGCGCAATCACCTCGCGCCGCACCCTCGCATCGCCCTCCGATTCGAGCATCTGAAACCGGCTCCTCCCCGCCTCGCTCGACCGCACGGCCCGAAGCTTGGCGCTCCGGTGCAGCCCGGGCAGGTTCGCCTCAATCTCCAGTTCCATCCTCGAATCGTACCCGCCGCCGCTCCGGCCAAGAAACTGCTCCAGCGCCTCCTCCGGCGTCGCAGCTAAACCCGCTCCCGCCGCCAGAAGCAACAGTCCCGCCAGCCGGTACACGGACTCCGTGCTCATCCCCACAAAACGCATTCTCATCCCCGCCCGATCGCCGCTCTTCGCGATTCAGCAGGCCCGTAAGCCGCAGGAAGCGTCCCCGCCCACCATCGGAGTTACCGCCGCGCGTTGCCGGCCCGCCGCCCCGCTCCCCGAACGCTCCCACGACACCGGATACCGCCGCCCGCACGTCCGGCACTCGTAGTGACCGTGAATCGGCCACATCGGCGACTCATGCATCATCCGGCACCATATCTCACCGAACTTGTTCCACATAACTCACATCTCCCGGTTATACGGATGCACCAATAAGGTGAAGGTTACACCTATACCCGCCCGGCCCCGCCGGATTCCCCCGCTAATCGTCCTCGGGAACGTCCGGCAGTTCCAGATCTTGAACGCCGCGCCCCGGCGCTTCCCCTCGCCCCTTCGGCCCTCCCGGCCCCACTCCCGCCCGTAGTCTAAAATCAAAAGAGCTTCACACGCACCGGGCGGTTAGCTCAGCCGGTTAGAGCGCCTGCCTTACAAGCAGGAGGTCCGCGGTTCGAGCCCGCGACCGCCCACCAAAGCCCCCATGCCCGACGCCCAAACCGCTCTCCTCATCGACTGCTTCTCCAAGGTCTTCCCCAACCTCTCCCCCGCCGAAATCCCCAACGCCACCCACGCCTCCCTCGCCGCCTGGGACTCCGTCGCACACGTCACCCTCCTCAGCCTCGTCGGA
>JAKAJI010000099.1 GCA_021813825.1 Acidobacteriota bacterium
TTCGGCATGCGTGCCGCGGACGACGATGCGGGCGTGGTGGAAGATGCCAGGGGCGGGTTCGGCGGCGGTGGCGGGGGCGATGAGCGAGTAGAGAGCGCCGGCCATGCGCTTGGGGTCGTGGTGAAGGTCGGGGGTGGAGTCGTCGCAGACCTGGTATTCCAGGCCGCGGGCGCGGGCTTGCCGGCCTTGTTTGTTGGTCCACTCGTCCACGCGCTGGATCAGATATTTCACGCCGGAGTTGGCGTTGGGCGCGGCCTTCCACTCAAACCGGAGATCGAAGGAGCGGTACGTGGCCGTGGTGCGGATGTCCTGGAACCCGTCGTTGCGGACGAGGGTGTGGAGGCACCCGTCGTCGATGTTCCAGCAGTTCGACGGAAACGGTTTGCCGGTGATTTCGAGCCAGCCGTTGGTTGTGCGGCCGTCGAACAGAGATTCGAAGCTTTCTCTGCGCCCGCCGGCGAGTGCAGCCGGTGCAGCGAGTGCAAGCCAAGTGAAGTGACGGCGCCTCAGGGCTGCTTGCTCTCCGGAGCGGATTCTTTCGCCAGCCGGATGCGTGCGTCTTCGACCTTCTTTTCCACCTTGGCTTCTTCCTCGGGGTCCTGATCGCCAGGCGCGCTCAGCCGGAAGTTCTTCAGCGAGGCTTCCCACTGGGTAAGCGCTTCGCGGATCTTGCCCTGGTGGAAGTAGACGTCGCCTAAGTGGTCGTGGACGGTGGGGTCCGTCGACATGTGCTCGAGAGCGAGGCGAAGCTTGGCTTCGGCCTCGGAGAGCTTGTTCATCTTGAAATAGACCCAGCCGAGGCTGTCGAGGTAGGCGCCGTTGTTCGGGTCGCGGTCGAGTGCCTTCTGGATGAAGTCCTTGGCTTCGGCCAGGCGAACATCGCGGTCGGCCAGCATGTAGCCGATGTAGTTGAGCGCCGAGGCGTTGTCGGGGTCGAGTTCGAGCACTTTGCGGAACTCGGCTTCGGCGGCGTCGTATTTCTTGAGCTTTTCGAGCATGGCGCCGCGCATGAAGTGGACGTTGATGCGGTCGTCGCGGCTGCTTGCGGCGGCTTCGGCTTTGTCGAGCGCTTCCTTTTCGTTTTCAAACTGGCGGGCCTTGTCGTAAAGCTGGGCCAGGTTGATGTAGATTTCCGAGTCTTTGCCCTTGCCGAGCAACTTCTTCATCTCGGCGATCGCTTCGCTCATCCGGCCCACGTCGGCCAGCGCGGAGGCGTGCATCTCGGCAAGCATCTGGTTATCCGGGAACTGCTTGACGGCGGCGTTGGCTTCCTCGAGCGCCTTGGCATACTGGCGCCCGGCGCGGAGCGTATCGATGATCTGCGCTTCCGAGCGTGGCGCGGAGGAGGAGTCCAGTTGGCCGATCTGGCGGAAAGCGTCAACAGCCTGGTCGTACTGCTCGTTGGAGCGATAGAGGAAGCCGAGGTGTTCAAGGAGGATGGCCCGGTTGGCGCGTTCGGAGGGGCTGTAATCCTTCTTTTGCGTATTGGCCAGAATGTCCTTGAGCGTGGAGATGGCTTCTGGCAGTTTGCCTTCCGCTTCGAGGAGGTTGACGTTGTTGTATCTCACTTCGAGGTTCGAAGGATCGATTTCCGAAGCTTTGTCGGCGGCGGCGCGGGCTTGTTTGAAGTCCTTCTGCTGGCGGTAGATCTGGCTCATGCGAAGCCACGACTGGACGTCCTGGGGATCGTCGTTGACCAGGCCCTGGTAGATTTTGATCGCCTGGTCGAAATTGTCGCTGAGCATCAGGTCCTGGGCGAGCGCGCGCTTGAGGTCGGGGTTGGGATCCGGGCTGGCGTCCACGGCGCGGCGGAGGGTTTGCGCGGCCAGGGCGTACTGCTTCATCCGCTCATAGGTGTCGGCAAGAGCCGAGAGCGTGCGGATGCTGGGATCCTTATCGGCTACTTTCTTGAGCAACTCGGCGGCCTTGTCGTTCTCGCCCATGTCGGCGTAAAGGAGGGCCTTGCCGGTGAGGGCGTCCTGGTTCGAGGGGTCGAGGGCGAGCGCCTTGTCGTAGGCGGCCATCGCTTCGGGCGACTTGCCGCTGGCGCGCTGTAGCTGGCCGATCATCACCCAGGAATCAAGGTCGGTGGGGTCGGCGGCGGCGATCTTCTGCAACTGCTCCAGCGCCTTGCTGACCATCGTTTGGTCGATTTCGTTGTGCTCGCGGTCCCCGATGAGGCGAAGGTAGATGCGGGCCAGGACCCGGCGGGCGTCGATATCGTTGGGGTCCTTTTTGAGGAAGTCCTGGGCCTGGTTCACGCCGTCACGCAGGCGGCCGGACTGGATGTAAAAGTCGGACAGTTCCTCGGCGATGAAGCCCGCGGTGGGGTCGTCGTGCATCGCTTTCCAATAGTTCTCGACGGCGCGGTCGAAGTAGTCGCCGCGGCTGCCGTAGGCGCCGGACAGCTCGGCGTAGAGATGGCCGAGCGAGTAATGGTAATAGGCGCCGGCTTTGCCGGTGGGTTCACTGGATTGGGCGAACGACGGGACCGCGGCGAGCGCGAGGATGGCGACCGCCAGACGAGACACTCTCATGAAACGGCTCTCTTTCATTTTCTCCGGCGGGTTGAGAGCCGGGAAAAACAGTAACGCAACCCTAGTATAGCGCCCCATTTGCACGTGCAGCCCTCACCCTGGACATCTCGACGCGGGCGCCCGGCATCGCGTTACCATCGGTCGGAACGGAGAGCTTCCAAGACGTTGCAAGCAGGCGCGAATCGGCCGTTAATTGTCATCGCCGGTCCGACGGGATCGGGAAAATCCAGCCTGGCGCTCCAGGCGGCGCTGCGCTACGGCGGGGAGATCCTGAACTGCGATTCGGTACAAATTTACCGGCATTTCGACATCGGAAGCGCGAAGATTCCAGCGGAAGAGCGGCGGGGCGTGCCGCATCATTTAATCGACATTGCCGAGCCGGATGAGGTGTTTACGGCCGGAGATTACGCGCGGGCGGCGCGGCGGATTGCCTCGGAGGTGAGCGCGCGCGGAAAAATTCCCGTCGTGGCCGGAGGTACGGGATTCTATCTGCGGGCATTTCTCGATGGCTTGGCCGAAGCTCCCCCCCGCGACGAGGCACTACGGCGCAGGCTGATGGAACGCGAGATGCGCCGGGCGGGGTCCCTGCATCGCATCCTGCGGCGGCTGGATCGCGCGGCGGCGGACCGGATTCACCCGCGCGATGTGCAGAAGACGGTCCGGGCGGTGGAGGCCTCTTTGCTCGCGCGCCGGCCGTTCAGCGCGCAGTGGGCCCAGGGACGCCAGCCGATCCAGGGTTTCCGCGTTTTGCGCGTGCTGCTCCATCCCGAGCGGGCGGCGCTGCGCGAGCGGCTCGATGCCCGGCTAAGGGAGATGTTCGCGCGGGGGTTGGTGGAGGAGACGCGACGTATCCTGGCGATGGGATATCCGGCGAGCGCGAAGCCGTTCGAGAGTCTGGGGTACCGGCAGGCGCTCGAGGTGATACGGGGGAAATTGACGGAAGAGGAGGCGCTCGAGGCGGCGCAGGTGGCGACCCGGCAGTATGCCAAGCGCCAGGTGACGTGGTTCCGGCGGGAGCCCGGGGCGAGGTGGTTCGAAGGGTTTGGCGACGACGCGGCGGTGCAGGCAGCGGTGTTTGGGTATTTGGATGCGGCGGCCGGCGCCGGTGGGCGCGGTAGTGGATAAAATCGTGTCCGGGGTTTTTATGAATCCTCCAGAAACTTCTGAAGGCATGACGCGGCGGGCGGCGATGGCGCTGCTGGGTGGGGCGGCGATGGCGGCTCCGGTGGGCGGAGTGGGAGGACCGGCCCCGTGGTATGCGACGATGCGCCGCTGCGGGCAGACGAACTTCAACGAGCACGACTTGGCCGGCTACGACGTCGCCTCTTGGATGGATTACTGGATGAGTTTGAAGGTGGACGCGCTGCTGATTAACGGCGGCGGCATCCTGGCATTCTACCCGACGAAGGTGCCCTATCATCACCGGAGCCAGTATCTTGGCACGCGGGACTTATTCGGCGATTTCGCCAAGGCTTGTAAGTCGCATAACATCCGGCTGGTGGCGCGGATGGATTGTAACTATGTGTATGAGGACGCGGCCAAGGCGCACCCGGAGTGGATCGAGCGGCTGGCCGACGGGAGTCCCGTAGTTCATCCGCAGTCGCCGTGGCTGTTCAAAACGTGCATGTACTCGTCGTATTTCACCGGGCAGATGCCGGCAATTTACCGGGAGATGAACTCGTTGTATGACTTCGACGGGTTCTTCACGAACGGCTGGCCGGGGGTGAACCGTCCGGGGCCATGCCACTGCGAAGCTTGCCAGGGCGCGCCGGAGCCGGGGACGCCGGAGTTTCTCGATCGGCATCGCGAGCGCGTACTCGAGATCTGGAATTTGTGGAACTCGATTGCGCGGGAGAAGGGCCCGGAAAACGTATATGTGGGGAACCTGGGCGGAGGGATCCGCGCGGTGCTGGACCTGAAGCAGATCGCAGGGGCGGCGCATTGGTTCAACGCCGATCACCAGGGGCGGAGCGGGGAGACGCCGGTGTGGGACTGCGCGCAGCAGGGGCGTGTGGCGCGGAGCGTGATGCGCGGGCGGACGGCGACGAACGTGACCGGAGCGTACGCCAACACCCAGCCGCTGTGGCGGCACGCGAGCAAGGCTCCGGACGAGATGACCATGTGGCTGGCGCAGACGGCGGCTTCGGGGATGACGCCGTGGCTGCACTGGCTCGGCGGGAAACCGGAAGACAACCGCTGGCGGGAGACCGGGCGTGAATTCTTCACCTGGCTTGCGGCGAACGAAAGGCATTTCGTGAACCGGGCGCCTTTGGCGAATCTTGCCGTGGTCTTCAGCCAGCGCATGAACGCCCTCTACCGGACGCCGGGCGGGGGCGATGCCGCCGAATACTTGCAGGGAATCTACCAGGCGCTGCTCGAAGGACGCTTCCTGTTCGATTTCGTTCACGAGGATTCCCTCGATGCCGCTTCCCTGGGTAAGTACGACGCGCTCGTTCTCCCCAACTGCGCCCTGCTGGGCGACTCGCAGTGCGGCCAGTTACGTGATTTCGCGGGGCGGGGCGGGTCGATTCTGGCGACCTTCGAGACGAGCTTTTACGACGAGAAAGGCGCCGAGCGGGCGGCGCCGGGCCTGGCGGATCTGTTTGGCATAACGCCCGACGGAGGGGTGGTCCCTCCGAACGGGAATGCGGCTTATGCGCGGATCGAGCGGCGGCATCCGATCCTGGATGGATTTTCCCGCACCGCGATCCTGCCTTTTGCCGAGCATTACCGGCCGCTGAAGGCTGTGCAAGGTTCGCCGGCGACGATGATCCCGCCCTACCCGGCGTTTCCTCCCGAGATGGTCTACCCCCGGACGGCCAGGACAACACAGCCCGCGGCGGTGGTGCGGGAGCAAGGGGAGAGCCGGTTGGTGTTTTTGCCGGGGGACGTGTGCCGCTCGTACTGGCGGTCGCAGAACCCGGATCTTTCGAGGCTGCTCGAGAATTCAATCCGGTGGATGCTGCCGCATCAGCCCGTGGAGGTCGCCGGCGACGGGCTGGTGGAGTTATTCGCGTGGAAGACGGAAGCCGGATACGCGATTCACTTACTGAATTACACGAATCCCGATGCGATGCGAGGGTGGTTCGCGCGGAATTACGCGACCGGCGCGCAGAAGGTTCGAGTTACGCTTCCGGGGGGAGCGAAAGTGAGCCGCGCGCGATTGTTGCGGGCCGGGGCCGACGTGAATCTGGATCAGCACGGGGAGGCGGTGGAGTTCACGATTCCGGAGGTTCGGGGATATGAGGTGGTGGCGCTGAGTTAGCCGGATTACCCTTCCGCGGGGATACCTCGACCGCCGCGCGCAGAAATAGCCGCCGCGGCACGGCACATCGCAATTTATGGGTCGCCAAAAGGGTCCGCTGGGTGTACACTTGGCCGTGCCTTCGGGCAGAAACGAGGTTCTTATTTCGTGACATTCCTAGCATTTCTGCAAAGCTATGGCACTACGTTTACCGACGCCGAAGCGGTCTACGAGGCCTTCGACTCCTATCTCTTTCATGAGAATCAAGACGCCTATCTCAACGATCTCAAGCCGGATAAGGATTTTCTTGTGGCAGCGCAAGCGCGGGACCAGTGCGCTCTGGCGCTGGCGGCCGCGGGCGGGAATGGGGCTGCGAGGCGAGCCGCGCTGGGGGCGATGGTGAGAGCGTTGGAGGCACATGGGCAGGCCGTAAAGGCGAAGTTTCAGAAGCGGGCGTTGAAACGGGCCGCGAACCACAACGGCCAGGTGGCCATGGCGCGTGCGGCGACTCCGGTACCGATCGATCAACAGATCGGCGGGGACCGGGTGCTGCATTTTACGTCCGCGTTCGCCGCGATCGTGGCATCGAGCAAACTTCGGCTCAACCGCACTTCCGACCAGGGTTGCATTTTCTGTATCCCGGCTCGCTATGCCGGCACCATTGCGCACGAACCGCCGGCGAGGGTGAAGCAGATGTTCGATATTCGCGGCGACCTGAGCCATTATCTGGAATTTAATCTGGAAAACAGCCGCGACTTTGAAAGCTATAACAGCCACATCGATGGGAGCCTCAAAGGCCAGTTGGAGGTGAAGGTGTCGCACGAGATTCTGGAGCTGAACCGCCGCAACCCTCAGTGGTACGAGTGGAAAGGAAAATCGCAGGGGGGATGGGTGCTGGTGCCCGGCCCGTATGACTGGAAGACAGCTTAGCCTCGTTGTTGGGCCAGGCGCTACAGCAGCTTCGCGGCGGGGACGGCGAAGTAAGTAAGGACGAAGTCGGCCCCGGCTCGGCGGATGGCGGTGAGCGATTCCATCATGGCGCGGGGGCCATCGAGCCAGCCGTTGCGCGCGGCGGCCTGAATCATGCTGAACTCGCCGCTGACCTGGTAGGCGCCGACGGGTGCATCGAAGCGGTCGCGGGTCATGCGGATGATGTCGAGACAAGGCATGGCGGGTTTGACCATGACCATGTCGGCGCCTTCTTCGAGGTCGAGTTCGATTTCGAGCATGGCTTCGCGGGAGTTGGCCGGGTCCATCTGGTAGGAGCGGCGGTCGCCGAACTGGGGGGCGGATTCGGCCGCTTCGCGGAACGGTCCGTAGAAAACGGTGGCGTACTTGGCGGCGTAGGACAGGATCGGCGTCATGGGGAAGCCGGAGGAGTCGAGGGCGGCGCGGATGGCGGCGACGCGTCCGTCCATCATGTCGGAGGGGGCGACAATGTCGGCGCCGGCGCGGGCGTGGGAGACCGCGGTTTTGGCCAGCCATTCGAGCGTGGGGTCGTTGGCGACGTCACCGTTGACAATGAAGCCGCAGTGGCCGTGGCTCGTGTATTCGCAGTTGCAGACGTCGGTCATCACCAGCAGCTTGGGGTGCTCGCGTTTGAGGGCGCGGACCGCCTGCTGTACGATGCCTTGGTCGTCGTAGGCGCCGGAGGCGAGTTCGTCTTTTTCCGCGGGGATGCCGAAGAGGATGACGCCGCCGATGCCGAGGCGGACGAGTTCGGCGCAGTCCTTTACCAGCTCATCGATGGAAAGCTGATAGTTGCCGGGCATGGCGCCGATTTCCTTGCGGACGCCTTCACCGGGAACGACGAACAGGGGGAGGATGAACTGGGCGGGGTCAAGGCGCGTTTCGCGGCGGAGGCTGCGGAGGGATTCGGAGGCGCGCATGCGGCGCGGGCGGTGGATGGGGAACGCCATGGGTCTGCTCCGAGAATAACATCGGGGGAATTGAGGCCGTTCTTCCCGGCAGCGGGTTAACCCTTCCGCCGGGTCTTGCGCGGGTTCGTTGCATCGCGGGATAATGAAAACGAATCCAATCCTCCGGGAGACCAAATCAGATTTTATGGTGCAACTGACCGAGCGGGCCGTTGAAAAGGTAAACGAGATTCTTAACACCCAGAACCCGAAGCCGAACGGGCTGCGCATTGCAGTGGTCGGCGGGGGGTGCTCGGGGTTCAGCTATTCGATGGCTTTCGAGAACAGCCCGGGACTGCTGGACAAAACGTATAAGTTCGGCGATCTGAAGGTGTTTGTCGACCAGGCCAGCATGCTGTATCTGGACGGCGCCGAAGTGGACTATGTCGAGACGCTGGAAGGTTCGGGCTTCAAGTTCAACAACCCGAACGTGAAGAGCACCTGCGGCTGCGGCAGTTCCTTCAGCGCGTAAGCGGAAAGCTTCCTTAACCGGATGGACCGCAGCGGAGCCGTGTCGTCGCTGGACGAGCTGCTCACCGAGCAGGTCAATCCGGCTTCCCTTGGCATCGACAGCAAGTCGACGCTGGAAATCCTTACCATCATGAACGAGCAGGACGCGGGCGTTGCCGCGTCCGTGCGTGCGGTACTACCCGCGATCGCCAAGGCGGTGGACCGGATCGTAGCGGCGTTCCAGGCGGGCGGCCATCTCTTCTACATCGGAGCAGGCACGAGCGGAAGGCTCGGCGTGCTCGACGCCTCCGAGTGTCCGCCGACATTCAACGTTTCGCCCGAATTGGTACAGGGCATCATCGCCGGGGGCGAGCGGGCGCTGGCGCACGCGACCGAGGCGAGCGAGGACGATCCGGCGCTGGGCGAGCACGATCTGCTTTTCCGGGGATTCGGGCCGAAGGATGTGCTGTGCGGGATCGCCGCCAGCGGACGGACGCCGTATGTGCTGGGCGCGGTCCGCGCGGCGCGTCGGCTGGGCGCGGCCACCATCGGAGTAAGCTGCACGCCCCACTCGGAGCTTTCCCGCGAAGTCGACATCGCCATCACTCCCCTTCCCGGCCCCGAAATCATCGCCGGCTCCACGCGCATGAAGGCGGGCACGGCAACCAAGATGGTGCTGAACATGCTCACCACGGCGTCGATGATCCGCATCGGATGCGTATACGGGAACCTGATGGTGAACGTGCAGCCGAAGAACGAGAAGCTGCTGGCGCGGGCGCGGCGGATTGTGAGCCAGGCGGCGGAGGTGAGTCCGGAAGAGGCCGCGAAGCTGCTCAAAAAGGCGGGGGGCGTGGTTAAGACGGCGATCGTGATGGGGCGGCGCCACGTCGAGCGGACGACCGCCGAACTGCTGCTGGTGCGCGCCGGAGGAAGTGTTTCGCGTGCGCTCACGCTAGAGTAAAGCAAACAACCAGGCATGGACACATTTTTGATTCAGGGCGGACGCCCGCTTGCGGGCGAAGTGGCGATCAGTGGGGCAAAGAACTCGGCGCTGCCGGCGCTGGCCGCGGCGCTGCTGACCGCCGAACCGGTGGTGCTCGAGCGCATTCCGGCGGTGCGCGATATCCGGACGATGGAATCGCTGCTGACCCATATTGGCGCTAGCGTGGCGATCGACGGCGGCACGGTGACCATCGAAGCCGGAAAGCTGAACGAGCCGGAAGCGCCGTACGATCTCGTCAAAACGATGCGGGCGTCGAGCCTGGTGTTGGGGCCGCTGGTGGGACGCACCGGGCGGGCGCGGGTGTCGATGCCGGGAGGATGCGCGATCGGCGCGCGTCCCATCAACCTGCACGTTTCGGCGCTGGAGCAACTGGGGGCGCGGATTTCGCAGGCGCACGGCTACATCCAGGCCGAGGCGCCCGGCGGGCTGCGCGGGTCGCTGGTGCATTTCGACCGGATCACAGTCACCGGCACCGAGGACGTACTGATGGCGGCGGTGCTGGCCGACGGAGAAACCGTGATCGAGAACGCGGCGCGCGAGCCGGAGGTGAGCGACCTCGCCGCGCTGCTCACCAAAATGGGCGCGAAGATCGAAGGCGCGGGAACGTCGACCATCACGGTGAAAGGCGTCGCGAAGCTGCACGGGGCGCGGCACGCGATCATACCGGACCGGATCGAAGCGGGAACGTTTTTGATCGCCGGAGCGATGACGCGGGGCGATCTGCGGATCACGGACTGCGAGCCGGCGCATCTGCATGCGCTGGTGGCGCGGATGCGGCAGGCGGGCGCCGAGATTGTCGACGAAGGCCCGAATGCGCTGCGCGTGCGGGCGGCGCGGCGGCTGGAAGCGGCCGACATCACGACGGAAGAGTATCCGGGGTTTGCCACCGATCTGCAGGCGCAGTACATGGCGATGATGACGGCGGCGAACGGAATTTCCTTCATCACGGAGACGATTTTCGAGAACCGGTTCATGCACGCCCTCGAGCTGATGCGGATGGGCGCGACGATCCGGATCGAGGGGCGGCAGGCGATTGTGGCGGGCGTGCCGTCGCTCACCGGGGCGCAGGTGATTGCGAGCGACCTGCGCGCGAGCGCTTCGCTGGTGCTCGCCGGGCTGGTGGCCCAGGGCGAGACGGTGGTGGACCGCGTGTATCACATCGACCGCGGGTATGAGCGGATCGAGGAGAAACTGCGCGGGGCGGGAGCCGGAATCGAGCGGCGCGGGCAAGCGGCCGCCGGCAAAGCCTGACGGGCGGCGGGGTGTGGGAAAATCAGGCGATGCCGATCGCACCGCCTGCTCCGAAACATCACAATGCTGCCTTCGTTGCGCTGGTAGAGGACGCGCGCACCCGCACCAAACAGATTGAACTGGACGCCTACCGGGACCTCGCCGCGCGGGGCGAACCGCATGTGCTGATCGACGTGCGCGAGGACCACGAGTGGGCCGACGGGCGGGCCGCGGGCGCGATTCATCTGGGCAAGGGAATCATCGAGCGCGATATCGAAGGGAAGGTTCCGGACAAGGACGCGACGCTGGTGCTGTACTGCGGCGGAGGCTACCGGAGCGTGCTGGTGGCCGAGGCGCTGCAGAAGATGGGCTACACCAACGCGCTCTCGCTCGAAGGCGGTTGGCGGGCGTGGCTCGGGGCGGGACTGCCGATCGAGTCTTGAGCCATGACCCGCCTGGCACTTCTCTCCTCGTTCACCGCGCTCGCTCTCGCGCTACCGGCCTGGGCGCAGCAGGAGTGGACCTTCGCCGTGGCCGGCGACTCGCGCAACTGCGGCGACATCGTGATGCCGGAAATCGCGCACGGGGCGAACGAGCATCATGCGCTGTTTTACTGGCACCTGGGCGATTTTCGCGCGACCTACACGTTCGACCAGGACTACCTCGCCACCCATCCCAACCCGACGATCGCGGGATACCTGTTCTACGGCGGATGGCAGGATTTCATCGACCGGCAGCTTGAACCGTTCGGTCATGTGCGGGTGTTTCTGGGCATCGGGAACCATGAGTTGGTCCCGCCGCGCACACGCGAGGAGTTTGTCGCGCAGTTCGCCGACTGGCTGGATGCGCCGCCGATCCGGGCGCAGCGTCTGGCCGACGATCCGCACGATCACATGGTGCGCACCTGGTATCACTGGACCACGCGCGGAGTGGACTTCATCAACCTCGACAACGGCTCGACGGAGCAGTTCGACAAGCCCCAGATGAACTGGCTCATGCGGCTGCTCGATCGCGACGGGGCGGATGCGGCGGTGCACGCGATCGTGGTGGGGATGCACGAGGCGCTCCCCGGCAGCATCGCGTTCGCGCACAGCATGGACGACGCGCCAGCCGCCAAGGCGAGCGGGACGGCGGTGTACGAGCGGCTGGTGAAACTGCGACGGGAAACCCACAAGCCGGTCTACATTCTGGCCAGCCACTCGCACTTCTACATGGCAAATATCTTCAACACGCCGGCGAACCGGGCGCGCGACGCCGTGCTGCCGGGCTGGATCATCGGAACGGCGGGAGCCGAGCGGTACGCGCTGCCGAAGGACACCACGGGCGCGTCGGCCGCCGAGACGAATGTCTACGGCTACGCGACGGCGCTGGTGCGGCTGGAGAACGCCGCCGATCCGATCCGCATTGAGTTTCACCGCATCGAGGAGAAGGACGTGCCGCCGGCGGTGGTCGCCACCTACGGGGAGGCGGTGGTGCACGGATGCTTCGCCGGGAACTCGCGGGCGCCGCGGTAGCCTCGCTTCATTTCGACATTTCTGGAAATGTGGTAATGTCGAAGATATGGGCCGGCGCGGCAAGCTCGTAGACGAACCCCAGGTGGCGCTTCATGCGCGGCAGTTCGCGGCGCTCGGAGCCGAGCCGCGGCTGCGCATCCTGCGGCTGCTTCTGGCGGCGCATCCCACCGGCCTGGTGGCGGGCGACATTCAGACCGAACTCGAAATCCCCGCCTCCACGCTGTCGCATCACCTGGAAAAGCTGCGCGCCGAGGGGCTGGTGACGCCGCGGCGCGAGGGGCCGTTTCTTTGGTACCGCGCGTCGACCGGCGGCCTGGGCGAGCTGGTGCGGTTTCTCTACGCCGAATGCTGCACGCGCAACCGCGCCATCGAGCCCCAAAGCATTTTAGAAAGGAAACGTTCATGAACACGGACGAATTGAAACGGGCGGTGAAGGAGCGTTATGGCGAGGCGGCGCGAAGCGCGCGGACCGGGACGTCGTGCTGCTGCGGCGCCGGGGATACCAAGCTGACGGCGTACGACCCGATCACATCAAACCTGTACGAGCCGGGAACGGACGTGCCGGTCGAGGCGCTGCGGGCCTCGCTTGGCTGCGGCAATCCGACGGCGCTGGCAAAACTCTCGCCCGGCGAAACGGTGCTCGATCTCGGCTCCGGCGGCGGCATCGACGTGCTGCTTTCGGCGCGCCGCGTGGGCCCCACGGGGAAAGCCTACGGTCTCGACATGACGCAGGACATGCTGGAGCTGGCGCGCGAGAACCAGCGCAAAGCCGGCATCGAAAACGCCGAGTTCTTAGAAGGCGACATCGAGCACATCCCGCTGCCCGAAGCCTCGGTCGACGTGATCCTGTCCAACTGCGTGATCAACCTCAGCCCCGACAAGGACCGCGTGCTGCGCGAGGCCTACCGGGTGCTGAAGCCGGGCGGGCGGTTCGCGGTTTCCGACATCATCGTGCGCGGCGAAGTTCCAGCGGCGGCCCGCCGCGGCATGGAACTGTGGACGGGCTGCGTGGCCGGCGCGCTCGAGCAGAACGACTACGCGGCGAAGCTCGCGGCGGCCGGATTCACCAGCATCAGTTTTGAAGTCACCCGCGTGTACGAAGCCGAAGATGCCCGCCAGTTCCTGGCCTGTTCCGGGCTCGACGCCGAAACGATTCTGCCGCAGGTCGCGGGCAAGTTCGCCAGCGCCTTCATCCGCGCGCGCAAGCCGCTGGAGTAGAAACGTCGCGGCTCCTGTCGTCGAGGACCGGGACCCGGCTCGTGAGACGCCGGCTTTTCGTAAGGACTCCGGATCCGGCCATTTTCGGCAGGAGCATCGCAAGCGCGGCTTATCTCTTCTCGCCCGCGGCTGCGGCGATGTCCCCGACGCGACGGCCGGCGCCGCCCGTCGCTCGGCCACTCTGGCGGGAGAACACCACTCCCGATCGTTCTTACGCAGACGCCAATGCGCCCCTTCCGCACCGGCTTCCAACGGAAGATCGCGCCATAACTGACCTCGTAGGTTATCCAACGCCCCATCCGCCGATTTGCGAACGCGCAACGTCGTGCCGGCGAATTAACGCCCGATTGAGTTGGCTCCCGCTAGGCCTCGTCCGGCGAGTATTCG
>JAKAJI010000515.1 GCA_021813825.1 Acidobacteriota bacterium
GATGTAGCAGGGGGTGGGGGCGAGTGCGCGGGCGGGTGGGCGGGAAGTGGTTGATTACAGGGAAAATTCAGTTGAGAGACTTCGGGGACTGCAAATTCGACCGAGCATTCGTTCCTCCAGGCCTTCCAACTGGGGAACGAGTTTATCGCAGGTTTCGACGGGCGACGCGATGGGGCGCGAACGACCCTTCCGGCCGCGGGGCGGACGCGAGCGGCGCGAATTGGGCGTGAGCCGAAGGAAGGGGCGAGTCATTCAGCGGCTCTGGAACATCACCGGGCTAGCTTCGACAGGTTGCTTATGAGTTATGTCCATCCATTCCGTCCCTGCGGCCACCATGCCTCCGTACTTGAGCCGGCTTTTTAACTTTGCTTCTTCGCGCAGGTGATTCTCGGTGAATCGAAGATTGGCAAAAGGACTCAGGCCTACCGTCATGGCCTCCTCCTCCCATGAGTTCCCTCCGACGATCCGCCGTCCCGTCATCATTCTCCAGGCGTGTATCAGCTCATGTCCGAGTTGTATGTACTCCGGGGAGTCCTTGTCATCGGCCGGAGTGATTTGCACACAGGTATCGACGCCCACCCCGCGGGGGAAGTAATCGTAGAACGCCGCGACGATTTTGAAATAACTCGTCCGGTCCGGCGAATCGTTACCAGTCATCCAATCGGTGACGACGTGGATCGGCTTGCCGGTCACTTCGGTGATCCTGCGCACGGGATTCTGCAGGCCGGCGGCGCTCAAATTTGCAATCAACTGGAGAAAGTTCGTGTAGGTTTCTGTCTTGTGCAAAGGGGCGCCGACGGTGGTGAGTTTATTTTTGAGGTCGTTGTACGCACCCGCCATGAGGTTTTTGTCCTGGATCAGGATTTTCTTTGGTGGGGTGATTGGAGCGGCCATGCCCGCTAATTGGCGCCGGAGCATGTCAGTTTTATCCGCGGGGTTCGGGGCATACTGAGTGGCCATGCTGCCCTTTAAGGGGTCAGCCTGGATGATGTAACAGATGCGCCCCGATCCGTCGATTTCCTGGATGAGGGCGTCGCCGGTCGTCAGCTTGCGCAGCTTCTTGAGCCATCCCTCGACATCTTTGATAAAAACCCTCGCCTCACGATCCGGCAGATCGGCGGCGGTGGCAAACTGGGAACCGCGTTTCCCATAAATCCGAATGCTGGGGCTGTACCACGCATTGAGCGGCATATCTTCGTCTCTCCTCCCTATCGACAGTCAGTAGAACCGGATGTGCCGGACTGACCTCGGGCTCCATGGCGCATTACGGTATCACCGAAGCGAGCGGGAATTCAAGGCAGAGAATTACTGAACTTTCTGGAAATGTCCGCGCAATTCTTCTGTCTTCGCGGCCGGGAACCGCGGTTGTGAGAATCCGGGACGGCGGCGGGCGGGTCCGGTGAGGGCCGGACTACACTGGTGAGCATGTTGAGACGTGTGTGGGCGGTGGGTCTGGCGGTGGCGGCGGTTGCGTTGGCGGCGCGGGCGGCGGAGGTGGATTTCGGGGCGGCGTTGCAGTGGCGGTGCGTGGGGCCGTTTCGCGGGGGACGGACGCGGGCGGCGGCGGGGGTGGCCGATCAGCCGAACCTGTTCTACATGGGGCAGGTGAACGGCGGCGTATGGCGGAGCGACGACTACGGGCGGACGTGGACGCCGATCTTCGACAAGCAGCCGACGCAGTCGATCGGAGCGATTGCGGTGGCGCCGTCGGATTCCCGCGTCGTTTATGTCGCAAGCGGGGAGGGGCTGGCGCGGCCGGACTTGTCGGTGGGCGATGGGATCTACCGGTCCGACGACGCCGGGGTGACGTGGACGCACCTGGGGCTGCGCGACGGGCAGCAGATTCCGGCGCTTGCCGTCGACCCGCGAAATCCGAAGCGGGTGTTTGCCGCGGTGCTGGGGCATCCGTACGGGCCGAACGAGGAGCGAGGGATTTTCTTCAGCGAAGACGGCGGCGCGACGTGGACCAAGACGCTGTACGTGAACGAAAACACCGGCGGAAGCGACGTGCAGTTCGATCCGGCGAATCCGGATATTGTTTATGCGGCACTGTGGGAGGTGCGGCAAGGCCCATGGGAGTTCGGCAACGAGTACAGCGGGACGCACGGCGGGCTGTTTCAATCGACCGACGGCGGGAAGAACTGGCACCGGCTCGAGCAGGGGCTGCCGCAGGGAGTGGAGCAGATCAATTTCGCCATCGCGCCGAGCGATTCCAAGCGGATGTACGCGGCGGTGGCGCATGGGCGGGGCGTGGGGCTCTACCGCAGCGACGATGCGGGCGCGACGTGGCGGCAGGTGACGAAAGACGCGCGGCCGGCGGAGAGGATCGGCGGGGGCGATCTGCCGGTGCCTCGCGTGGACCCGAAGAACGAGGACGTAATTTACAGCGCGAGCATCGTGACGTGGCGGAGCGAGGACGGCGGGGCGACGTGGTCGGCGGTGCGGGGCGCGCCGGGCGGGGACGATTACCAGAACATCTGGATCAATCCGAAGCACCCGGAGATCATTTTGCTCGTCGGCGACCAGGGGGCGCTGGTGAGCGTGAACCGCGGGCGGACGTGGAGTTCGTGGTACAACCAGCCGACGGCGCAGCTTTATCACGCGATTGCGACGAACGAGTTTCCCTACAAGGTCTGCGGAGGGCAGCAGGAGAGCGGCTCGGTGTGTGTGTCGAGCCGGGGGAACGACGGGGTGGTGACGTTTCGCGACTGGCATCCGGTGGGCGTGATCGAGTACGGGTACGTGGCGCCGGATCCGCTGGATCCGACGATTATCTACGGCGCGGGGCGCGGGCAGGTGTCGAAGTTCCACACGACGACAGGGCAGGTGGAGATGGTGGCGCCGACGGCGATGAACGATCCGAAATACCGGGCGGACCGGACGCAGCCGATCCTTTTTTCGCCGGTGAATCCGCACACGCTGTTCTACGCGGCGAACGTGGTGTTC
>JAKAJI010000100.1 GCA_021813825.1 Acidobacteriota bacterium
CACTCGTCGGCACCGCTCGAGCTTCCGATCAAAACGATCTCCTCGATGGCGGCAGATATCGAAATCGCTTCGCGAAGGCGGATCACACCGGGACTCGTGGCGGTGGCCGCAAACTGGGCGAAGTGCGCCGGTATCGTTCGCCGGTCCTGACTCACGAGAACTCGTCCGGACTCCGCGGCGACACGCAACACCTCGTGGTCCTTCACGCCAGCGAGCCCGGCGCCCGAAGCGCTTCGAATGTCGATCGCGGGAGCGACGCGCTTCAATCCGTGCGGGATGCGCCGGTCAAGGTCGGCGTCAGCCCGGAATGTGACTCGCATCGCGGGCCCGGCGCAGCTTCGCGATCGGTTCCGCATTCGTCCGCTGTTCCTGCACGCTTCGGCTTGGCCCCGTCATGCTATGATTATTCATTGTGGTGAATAATCAATCGGCTGCCGCGCTCGCAACCACTCCCGCGGCCGTGCTGCGCAAAGCCCGCCTCTCCGATGTTCCCGCCATGCTCGGCCTCATCAACGGCTACGCCGCGCAGGGCATCATGTTGCCGCGGACCGAGTTCGACTTAAGCGAAAGCATCCGCGACTTCACCGTTGCTTACGTCGGAGACGAACTGGCTGGCTGCGCCGCCCTCCACTTCTACACGCCCCACATGGCCGAGGTCCGCTCCCTCGCCGTCTCGCCCGCATTCGGTGGTGCGGGCATCGGCCGCTTGCTCGTTGAAGCCCTCCTCGATGAAGCCCGCGAGTTCTCGCTCGACGCTGTCTTTGCTTTCACCTACGTCGCCGGCTTCTTCGCCCGCCTCGGTTTCGGCGAAATCGAACGCGGCCTGCTCCCGCTGAAGGCCTGGAAGGACTGCCTGCGCTGCAAGAAGTTCTCTTCCTGCGACGAAATCGCCGTCCTCCACGTCCTCGACGCCGAGCGCTGGCGGGCTCACGGCCTCGAAGCCGTCGCCGTTCCCGACGATGACGAAGTGCGCTTCCCGATCCTCAAGTCCCGCCCCATCCACGGGTAAAATCGGAAGTGCGCGGTGCGCTCCTCGGTGAAGATCACCATCTCGAAGGAAAACTACCTCAAGACCATCGCCGAAGCCGCGAGCGAAGGCGAAACGGTCATCGCCGCCACCCTCGTCAAGCGACTCGGTGTCACCGCGCCGGCCGTCACCATGGCCATCCGCCGCCTGAAACGCGACAAGCTAATCCACGTCAGCGAGCAGGGCCAACTCGAACTCACTCCCTCCGGCCGTGAAATCGCCGACCGCCTCCTCATGCGCCACCACCTCATCGAGCGCATGCTGACGGAAGTCTTCGGGATGGAATGGTACAAGGTGCACGAGGAAGCCGAGCATCTCGAGCACGCCGTCAGCCCGGACTTCGAGCGCAAGCTCATCGAAAAACTTGGCGCCGGGGAAGCCTGCCCGCATGGCAATTGCGTGCGCGGCGATACGGCCGCAGAGCGCCGCGCCCGGGGTTGGCTTCCGCTGGCTGAACTTGCAGCCGGCGTGAAGGCCGAAGTGCGAAGCGTCTTCGAGCGCGACGCACGCCTGCTCGAGTTGCTCCACACACTTGGACTGCGCCCGGGTTCGTCGTTCGAACTCCTCGGGCGCAACAACGACGGCACGCTTACGCTGACCCTCGGCGCGCGCACGGTCCAACTCGGCCGTCCCGCCGCGGAGCAGATCTGGGTCGAACCCGCCCCGGCGTGAACGCCGTCCTCAGACCGTGAAAATTTCCTTCGCCTGTTTGAGCGACGCGATCGGATCGCGCCCCGGCGCCGGCGAGTACTCGTGCGCAATCTGGCCCTCGAACTTCAGATCTTTCAGCGCTTCGGCAATGAAGCGGTAGTTCAGTTCCTGCGTCCCGTCGATCTCATGCCGCCCCGGATTCCCTCCGGTATGGAAATGCGCCAGCCACTGGATGTTGTCGCGGATTGTCCGCACGATATCGCCTTCCATGATCTGCATGTGGTAAATGTCGTACAGCAATTTCACCCGCGGCGAGTTCACCCGCTGCATCACGCCCACGCCGAACGCTGTGTGGTCGCACAGGTAATCCTTGTGGTCGACCTTGCTGTTCAGCAACTCCAGGCACAGGTTGATCCGCTTATCCTCGGCATGCGCCTTCACGAGGTTCAGAAACGTCACGCAATGGTCGGCGCCCACCTCGTAGGACATCCCGCGCCGGTGGCCGGCAAGCACAATCGCATTCGGCACGCCGGCGGCGGCGCAGAGGTCGATCGCCTCATGCATCGATTTTTCCAGCCGCGCGTGATTCTCTACCGCCCCGATGCCGTCTGAGATCGTTCCCCCGTACGGTCCCGGCATCATGGTCGGCACGAGGTTGTACTTCTTCAGAATCGGCCACCGGTCCGGCCCGATCAGATCGAACCCATAAAATCCCAACTCCGACGCATGCCGGCACATCTCCTCAAACGGCATCCCGCGCCCGAACACCCCGCCGGTGACGCACTGCGTCAATGCCCCCGGCCCCGCCGCTGTCTGCTGCGCCATCAACGTGCCCGCCGCGGCGCTCAACAAGAATCCTCTCCGTTCCATGCGCGCTATCCTATCGCGACTCGCACGCCCCTCACGTGCCGCCGAATCGCAACCGCCGCCGCACCACGCGCACGATCTTCGGCGCCAGCCAGAAGAACACAACCAGGAACAGCACCACGATCCCCAGCATCACCACGGGAAACCACGCCACCAGGAAACTTGACCCGAACGCGATCCCGTCTTCGCCAAGACTCAGCGCGATGTTCGAAAACGGTTCGGGACTCAGATTCGCCGTCGCGCGCGCCGCGGCCTTGGTACTGTGCGAAGTGAGCGCCACCCCGCCCCCGAGCAACAGGGCGATCACCTTCACCGCCGGATCGGCACGGGCAAACGCGGCAGCCGCCATCGCTGCCCCCGCCGGCACGCGGATAAACGTGTGAATCGCATCCCACACGCTGTCCACCGCCGGGATCTTATCGGCGATGAATTCCACCACGTACATCCCCGCCGCCACGCCGATCACCCACCAGTTCGCAAGCACCTCCAACTCGCCCGGCAGGTGCACCAGCCGGAAATGCTGCAGCAATCCCAGAGTCGCAACCGTGGCGTAGAGATTGATTCCCGACAACCACGCCGAACCCATGGCCACACCGAGAGTGCTCAACCAGTTCGCCATTGTTCAATTGGGAAACGAAGATCCCGCCGCCCGGGTTCCGATCAGCCTAGGAACCGGAGGGCCACCAGCAGGATCACTGCCCCGACCACGGACATCAAAAATCCCGCCGGATGCCCTTCCTTATACCAGCCGAGCCAGCGCCCGATCTGTCCGCCGATCCACCCCCCTGCGATTCCGATGATCGCCGTCACGATCAGTCCATGGTGGTCTGCCCCCGGCAACACTGCCCGCGCCACAAGGCCGACAATCAGTCCAACAACCGCGTGCCACAGCATGTGTAACATCTGCCACGCCCTCCCAGGCGGTTACTATACCCGATCCCGGAAAATCTTGCGTCTCTCCCTCCGCACGCGGCACACGCCATGACGCCGGTCCATATCTCCCCCTTTCTGCCTTGAGGTTAGGGCCACCAGTGTGGTAGCGTAAATCTTTCCGGACTAGTTGGCGTTCGAATTGCGCCCGCAGTTCCGCGGCTTTCTGACCCTCTTTCAATCTGCATGGACGCGACGCTTCAAGCTCTCGGCGGGATCTTACTGCGGTCAATCCCGACCATTGTCCTCGTCATTTTTCTGCACTTCTATTTGAAACGGATGTTCTTTGAGCCGCTGGAGAAGCTGCTTCATCAGCGGCGCGAAGCCACCACCGGCGCGCAGGAAGCGGCGCAGGCCGCTCTCGAAGCCGCCCGCGGCAAGCAGGCCGAGTATGAGGAAGCCCTGCGCCAGACCCGCGCCGCCCTCTTCCGTGACCACGAAGAACGCCGCAAGGCTCTGCTTGAAGATCAGACCCAGCGCCTCGCCGAAGCGCGCGACGCGGCGCGCAAGTCCATAGCCCAGGCCAGGGAAGATCTCGCCAAAGACGCCGCCGGCGCCAGGCAGGAGTTGACCGCCGCCGCGCAGTCCCTCGCCGCTTCCATCACCGAGGGCATCCTCGCCGGGAGGGCCAACTGATCCGCCGCTTTTACTTACCGCTCGCCGGCCTCGCGCTCACCATCACGGCCCATGCCGCCGAATCCGCCGGCGCGGAATCCGCCGCCCCTCCATTGATCTGGCAGTGGGCCAATTTCCTGATTCTCGTCGGCGCCCTCGGCTATCTGATCGCCAAGAGTGCCGGAAGCTACTTCCGCTCCCGCACGGACCTCATCCGCAAGGGCATAGCCGAAGCCGCGCAGATGAAGAGCGAAGCCGAAGCGCAGGCCCGGGCCATGGAACAGCGCCTCGCCGGACTCGGCAGGGAAGTGGAAGCGCTTAAGGCCGAAGCGGCCCGCGAACTCGCCGCCGAGAGCGACCGCATCGCGCAGGCCACCGCCGCCTCGCTCAATCGCATTCAGGAAAACACGGCACAGGAAATCGAAGCTGTCGCCAAGACGGCCCGCATGGAATTGAAATCCTATGCCGCCTCCCTCGCGCTCTCGCTCGCCGAACAGCAACTGCGCGAGTCGATTGACGACACCGCCAACGGCCGTCTCGCCGACGGCTTCACCGCCTCGCTCGCCGGGCGCCCGGCCCGCGGAAGGAGCAGCCAGTGATCCCCGTCACCGCCCGCCGCTACGCCGAAGCGCTCGCCGACATCGTCCTCGCACCCAACTCCCCCGTCCGGCCCGAAGACGCTCTCAGCCAGCTTCGCAGCTTCGTCGGCTTCTTTGAACAAACGCCGCCGCTGCACGGCGCGCTGATGAACCCGGCCGTGCCCACCGCGCGCAAACGGGCCGTCATCCGCCGCCTCGGCGAGGACATCGGCATCGCCACGCCAGTCCGCAATTTTCTTTTTCTGCTCGTCGACCACCGCCGTATCGGGCTGCTGCCTCCCATGGCGGACGCCCTCGAAGCGGCTATCGACGAGCATCACGGCGTCGCCCGCGCGGACATCTCCTCCGCCCGCCCGCTCGATGCGCCCCGCGCTTCCGCCATCGAGGCACAACTGGCTCGCATCACCGGCCGCCAGATCCGAGCCCGCTACCACGTCGACGGATCCTTGCTGGGCGGTGTTCTGGCCCGCATCGGCAGCACCGTCTACGACGGCAGCGTCCGCGGCACCCTCGAGGAACTTCGCCGCGGCCTCCACGCTTCTCCGGCCGGACACTAGGAAAGGCATTCTGAACACCCCCGTAGGAAACCCATATGGCTTCGCTTCGAGCAGATGAAATAACACGAGTTCTCCGCGCCGAGATCGAAAACTACGAAAAGGCGATCAACGTCAGCGAAACCGGCAGCGTCGTCAGCGTCGGCGACGGCATTGCCCGTATCTACGGCCTGGAGAACGTCATGGCCGGTGAACTGATCGAGTTCCCCCACAACGTCGCCGGCATCGCCCTCAACCTCGAAGAGGACCAGGTCGGCGCCGTCATGCTCGGGGAAGCCTCCGAAATCCGCGAAGGCGACGAGGTCCGCCGCACTGGCCGCATCATGAGCGTCCCCGTCGGCCCGGAACTCGTCGGCCGCGTCGTCAACGCCATCGGCGAACCCATCGACGGTAAAGGCCCCGTCCACGCCACGGCCACCAACCCCGTCGAACGCCTCGCGCCCGGCGTCATCGACCGCCAGCCCGTGAAGGAACCGATGCACACCGGCATCAAGGCCATTGACTCGATGATTCCCATCGGCCGCGGCCAGCGCGAGCTCATCATCGGCGACCGCCAAACCGGCAAAACCGCCATCGCGCTCGACACAATCATCAACCAGAAGGGCGGCGATCTCATTTGCATCTACGTCGCCATCGGCCAGAAACGCTCCACCGTCGCCCAGCTCGTCAAAACGCTCGAAGAGTACGGCGCCATGGATTACACCATCGTCGTCGCCGCCACTGCTTCCGACCCCGCGCCGATGCAGTATCTGGCCCCCTACGCCGGCTGCGCCATGGGCGAGTTCTTCCGCGACCGCGGCCAGCACGCCCTCTGCATCTACGACGATCTTTCCAAGCACGCCGCCGCCTACCGCGAAATCTCGCTCCTGCTCCGCCGTCCCCCCGGGCGCGAAGCCTACCCCGGCGACGTCTTCTATCTCCACAGCCGCCTGCTCGAACGCGCCGCGAAGCTGAGCAAGGACAACGGCGGCGGCTCGCTCACCGCGCTCCCGTTCATCGAAACCCAGGCCGGCGACGTCTCCGCCTACATTCCGACGAACGTCATCTCCATCACCGACGGCCAGATCTACCTCGAGTCGGATCTGTTCAACTCCAACGTCCGCCCTGCCATCAACGTCGGCCTCTCGGTCAGCCGCGTCGGCGGCAGCGCCCAAGTCAAGGCCATGCGCCAGGTCGCCGGCTCCCTCCGCCTCGACCTCGCCCAGTACCGTTCGCTCGCCGCATTCGCCCAGTTCGGTTCGGATCTCGATAAGGCCAGCCAGGCCCAGCTCAACCGCGGACGGCGCCTCGTCGAAATCCTCAAGCAGGGCCAGTTCAACCCCGTCCCGGTGGAAAAGCAGGTGCTCGTCATCTACGTCGGCACCCGCGGCCTCCTCGACGACGTGCCGGTGGACCGCTGCCGCGCCTTCGAAGCCGGCTTCCTCTCCTTCATCGAAAGCGGCCATCCCGGCGTGCTCGCCACGCTGCGGGAAAAGAAAGCTTTCGACGACGATCTGAAGGCGAAGGTCGAATCGCTGGCCGCCGAGTTCAAACAGCGGTTCCTCGCGCAGAGCAACTAGGCGCCCCATGCCGAGCTTAATCGACATCCGACGGCGAATCCGGTCGGTCAAAAACACGCAGCAGATCACCAAGGCGATGAAGATGGTCGCTGCGGCCAAACTGCGCCGCGCGCAGGATCGCGTCATCGCCTCGCGCCCCTACTCGCGCTTGCTCGAGCGCGTGCTGGCCAACATCGCCGCCGCCGCCGATAGCTCCGCTTCTGACACCCACCCTCTGCTCATCCGCCGCCCCGAAGAGCGCATTCTGCTCGTGCTCATCACCGGTGACCGCGGCCTCGTCGGCGCCTTCAACACCAACATCATCAAACACGCCCAGAAGTTCCTCGCCGAACACGCTTCGCAGTCGGTTGAACTCGAACTGCTGGGCCGCAAGGGACGCGACTTCTTCCGCCGCCGCCCCGTGAAAATTGCCGCCGAATACGCCACACTGTTCCTGCGTGCCCCCGAGCAGCCCAAGGCCGAAGAGATCGCCGGTGGCATCATCGACCGCTTCACAAACAATGAAATCGACGCGGTCTATGTCATGGGCAACCGCTTCAAATCGGTCCTCGCCCCGGAAATGTCCACCCGCCGCATTCTGCCAGTGGACCTGCCCGCTTCGCAGGGCGCCATCAATTACATCTACGAACAACCGCCGGCCGAGTTGCTCAAGGGCCTGCTGCCGGCCTACGTGAAAAACCAGATTTACCTCGCGATGATCGAGTCTTCCGCCGCCGAACAAGCCGCGCAGATGACCGCCATGGAAGCGGCCAGTTCCAATGCCGCCGACGTGCTCGACAGCCTCACCCTCAAGATGAACCGCATCCGCCAGGCCTCGATCACCCGCGAAATCATCGAAATTGTCAGCGGGGCCGCCGCGCTCGGCTAGAGAACAAGTTGCCAAGGAGTTGATTGCATGGACACGCAGACACAAGTCGAAGGAAAAGTCGTTCAGGTTGCCGGCCCCGCCGTCGATATTCAGTTCCCCGAGGAGTCCCTCCCGGTCATCTACACGGCAATTCGCATCACCAG
Organism: Acidobacteriota bacterium; assembly: GCA_021813825.1. Lineage (GTDB taxonomy): Bacteria > Acidobacteriota > Terriglobia > Bryobacterales > Bryobacteraceae > JAJYKC01. The sequence continues at coordinate 7,814 of JAKAJI010000100.1, forward strand.
CGAAGGCTTTAACGTGCCGGAGCCGATCAACATCATCGTCGAGGTCGCCCAGCACATCGGCGAAGGACGCGTGCGCACCATCGCGCTCCAGCCCACTGACGGCCTCGTCCGCGGCATGCGCGCGGTCAGCCTCGGTTCGCCTGTCTCCGTGCCCGTCGGCAAGCAGACACTCGGCCGCGTGCTGAACGTCGTCGGCGAGCCCGTCGACAAGATGGGCCCGGTGGCGACCGAACTCCGCTGGCCCATCCATCGCCCCGCCCCGTCGTTCGAGGAACAGTCCACTGAACTCCAGATGTTCGAGACCGGAATCAAGGTCATCGACCTCCTCGAACCCTATCTCCGCGGCGGAAAGATCGGCCTGTTCGGCGGCGCCGGCGTCGGTAAAACCGTCATCATTCAGGAACTCATCAACAACATCGCCATGAAGCATGGCGGCGTCAGCGTGTTCTCCGGCGTCGGCGAGCGTACCCGCGAAGGCAACGACCTGTGGCTGGAAATGCAGGAGTCCGGCGTCGTCGACCCCCACGACTTCAACAAGAGCAAGTGCGCCCTCATCTACGGCCAGATGACGGAACCGCCCGGAGCGCGCCTCCGCGTCGGCTTGACCGGCCTCACCGTCGCCGAATACTTCCGCGACGTCGAGCACCAGGACGTGCTGCTGTTCATTGACAACATCTTCCGCTTCACCCAGGCCGGTTCGGAAGTCTCGGCCCTGCTCGGCCGCATGCCTTCCGCCGTGGGATACCAGCCCAACCTCGCCACCGAAATGGGTGAGTTGCAGGAACGCATCACCTCCACCAAGAACGGCTCCATCACCAGCGTCCAGGCCATCTACGTGCCTGCCGACGACTACACGGACCCCGCTCCCGCGACCACCTTCGCCCACCTCGACGCCACCACGAACCTCACCCGCGCGCTGGTCGAAGAGGGTATCTACCCGGCGGTCGATCCGCTGGCCTCCACGTCGCGCATTCTCGATCCCCGCATCGTCGGCGACGATCATTACCAGACCGCGCAGGCCGTCAAACAGACACTGCAGCGCTACAAAGACCTGCAGGACATCATCGCCATTCTGGGCATCGACGAGCTCTCCGAAGAAGACAAGCTCACCGTCTCTCGCGCCCGCAAGATCCAGCGCTTCCTCTCCCAGCCCTTCCACGTCGCCGAACAGTTCACCGGACGCGCCGGCAAATACGTCAAGCTCGCCGACACCGTCCGCAGCTTCAAGGAAGTGGTGGAAGGCAAGCACGACGAAATCCCCGAGCAGGCGTTCTACATGCAGGGCGCGATCGAGGACGTGCTCGAAGCCGCCGAAAAGCTGAAGAAGGCGAGCTAGGCCGCGGAGCGAAGCCATGGACGACACCTTCCACATCCAGGTGGCCACGCCCACCGGCCTGCTGGTGGATACCGATGCCGTCAGCGCGCAGATCCCCGCCGCTACCGGTTACATCGGTGTGTTGCCCGGCCACGCGTCCCTGCTCGCCGGCCTCGGCGACGACAAGCTCAGCTACGTCACCACTTCGTCCCAGACGCGCTCGCTCGTCGTTCACGGCGGCTACGTCGAAATCCACGACGACCAGGTCCGCATCCTGACGCCGTCGGCGGAGCAGGCTTAACCCTTCGCGGCCATCTTCGGCGCCAGCAGCCACCGCAGCGTGCCGTGAGGCTCCGCCGGAAACCGTTCCACGTCGATGCGCGCCATCGAGCCCTTCTTGAACTCGATCGCCACGTTCGGCGCGCCCAGCAGGAACGCAGCCGACGCGCTCAACAGAGGCTCATGCCCGCTCAGCAGCAGACTCTCTGCTCCCCGGTGCGCCCGCACTTCCTCCCACACATCCTGCGGCGTCGAACCCGGCAGCAGCGACTTGGTCCGCAGCAATTCCCCGCGGTAGCCCAGCGCTTCCGCCGCCACCTCCGCCGTCTCCACCGCCCTGCGGTGGGGACTCGTCAGCACCAATGACGGCTTAACACCCGCCGCCGCCGCCGAACGCAATATCCCCATTAGACGCTTCCGCCCCTCCGCGGTTAACGCTCGCTGCGCATCCGCCCGATGCGCGGATGCTTCCTCGGCGATCCCATGCCTCAGCAGATATAGCTCCACAACCACTACGATAGCCTGCATTTGCCATACTCGTAGGTTCGGCCCCACTCCATGCCCGACCTCGCTCCGCACGCACGCCGCGCGGCCTACGTATTAACCGCGGGCTCCGCGGTTTCCATCCTGTTCTCCATCGCCATCTCGCAGATCCTCATGGCCCTGGCCTTCGCGGCGCTGCTCGTCTCCCGTGAGCCCATCCGCTTTCCGCCGCTGAAACTCCCGCTATTGTTGTTCTTCATCGGCACCGTGCTGTCCCTTCTCCTCGCCGACGACCCCCATATCGGCACGCCGCAGATTCGCAAGTTCTACGTGTACTTGATCGCGCTGCTCGTAGCCAGCGTCTACAACTCGGCCGGGAAAATCCGCAACACCGTGCTCCTCTGGGCTGGCGTCGCCTCGCTTTCCGCGCTCCGGAGTTTTGCCCAGTTTGTGCAGAAGTTTCAGGAAAGCCGAACGGAGAACGTCAACTTCTATCAGTTCTACGTCGGCGAGCGCATCACCGGCTTCATGAGCCACTGGATGACGTTCGGCGGCGAAGAGATGATCGTGCTGCTGATGCTGGCCGCGTTTCTGTTCTTCGCCCCGCCCAGCCGATGGAAGCTTCCTGCTTCTATCGCCTGCGTCCTGCTCGCTGTCTCGATGCTTCTCGGCCTGACGCGCGGCATCTGGCTCGGCACCGCCGTGGGAGGCATCTATCTGCTCTGGTGCTGGCGGCCGAAGTTAATTCTCGCCTTGCCGGCGTTGATTGCCGTGTTGCTCGTCTTCGCGCCCATCCGCGAGCGCGTCGTCAGCGTGTTCCATCCCCACGGCGATCTGGACTCGAATGAGTTCCGCGTGGTCGTCTGGCGCACCGGCGTGAAAATGATCGAGGCGCATCCCTGGTTCGGGCTCGGACCGGAAGAGGTGAAGGCCGAGTTGCCACAATACATCCCCGCTGACATCCCGCGGCCCCTACCGAGCGGATGGTACGGCCACCTGCACAACATCTATCTCCACTACGCCGCCGAGCGCGGCATCCCGGCCATGCTCATGCTGATGTGGTTTCTTGGGAAAATCGGATATGATTTCGCGCGCTCGCTCCGCGGTGGGCCTCCCGTGGAATCGCGCTGGGTTCTGCATGGCGCCCTCGCCGTCCTGATCGCCGTGCTGGTCGAAGGATTTTTTGAGTTGAACCTCGGCGATAGTGAGGTCCTAACCCTGTTCCTCACCGCCACTACATTCGGATATGTCGCTCGCTCATCGTGAAATTCTTCTTGCCGGCGGCTCGGGCGGTCTCGGCTCGGAAACCGCGGCCCTGCTCGAAGCTGAAGGCGCCCGCGTCGTCATCTCCTCGCGCCGCTCGGGCATCCCCGCCGACATCACACAGAAGGAAGATCGAATCCGCCTCCTCGACGCCGTGCCGGATCTCTACGGTCTGGTCGTGTTCACGGGCACGCCCGCGCGCGGCAACCCGGACGAGATGATGCAGGTGTCCTATGAAGTAAACTACGCAGGCCCCATTCTGCTGGCGCGCGAAGCCGCGAAGCGGATGAAGGAGGCGGGCACCCCCGGCGCCATCCTCCTCGTCTCGACCATGCAAGCTGTGGCGTTGTTTCCCGGTTCCACCGTCTACGCCGGCGCGAAGGCGGCCCTGCAGCACGCCGCGCGCATTCTCGCCAAGGAGTGCCGCGGCCGCGCCAACATTCGCGTCAATGTGATCTCGCCCGGCGTGATGCAGGCTGGCATGGCGGAGGAAAGCATCGCCGCCGGCAAGTACGACCGCTATCTCGCCGAAGACATCATCCCGCGCTTCGGCCGCGCCCTTGACGTCGCGCGCGCCGTCCGCTTTCTCCTCGAACCGGACAACTACATCACCGGACAGATTCTCTCCGTCGACGGCGGAATCACACTCTAACCTACAGCCGAAGACTCGCCAGCGCGGCGGGTAGTTCCGGATAGAGGAACTTGTAACCGGCGAGCAGCGCGGCCTCGGGCAGAACCCGCTGGCTTGCCATCATCACCGCGGCCATATCGCCATACTTCAGCTTCAGTGCGAATTCGGGCACCGTAAAAAGGGCCGGCCGGTGCAGAACTTTGGCAAGGGCCTTGGTGAACTCCGCGTTCGTCACCGGATGAGGCGCGGTGGCGTTCCACGCGCCGGTTGCGGCATTGTGCGCCAGCGCGAACGAAACCAGCCCCGCAACATCGTCCGCGTGAATCCACGACATCCACTGCTTGCCGGAGCCGAGCTTGCCTCCCACGCCGGCGCGGAACGGAGGCACCATCTCCTTGAGCGCTCCCCCGCCCGGTCCGAGCGCGATACCGATGCGAAGCTTCACTGTCCGCACGCCGAGTGTTTCAACAAAGTCCGCCGCACGCTCCCACTCCACGCACACATCGGCAAGGTAGCCCCGGCCCGGAGGCGAAGATTCCGTGAGCGTCTCGTCCCCGCGCGGGCCGTAATAGCCGATGGCCGACGCGGCGACGTACACGGCCGGGCGCAAGGGCCGGCCCGCCAGAGCCTCGGCCAGTTGCAGCGTGCGGTCCACCCGGCTCGAGCGGATCCGTTTCATCACCTCCGGCGTCCAGCGCTGCGCGACAGGCTCACCGGCGAGATTCACGATCGCTTCGGCTCCGGCAAGCGCGTCCGCCGGCGGCTCTTCGGAGTCTTCGGGCCACGCCGAGAATCCCATTCCTTCGGCCAGATCGGCCGGCCGCTTCCGCCCTACAAGATGAAGTTGATGCCCTTCGGCGCGCAGCTTTCTTACAATCGAGCCCCCGAGAAAACCCGATGCGCCGATGAGCGTGATTCTCACAACGACAACTCCCCCTGCACCGCTTCCGCTTCCCGGCCGGTACGCTCCAATTCCGCGATCTCGCGGACGTAGGCGTCCACGTCCGTCTTGCGCTTCATCCCCTCGCTTGACATATAGCGTATCTGCCCGAAGACCGGGCGCTCGCCCCACGGCCGATCGTGCAGGCCGAAGCACCAGAGGATGTTCGTGTACGTGTTCGGGTCCCGCCCGTCGAGTGCGTAGCGGTCGTGCATCGCGATCATGAATCGTATCGCATCCCGATGCGTCGCGGACCACTCGATGATTTTCTTGCCCCAGTACATCCGGTAGTAACCGTGAATCTTCCCCCGCAACAGCAGTTCCTTCTGCGTCGCGTTCCACAGCGCGTCGTGCGTAGCGGCGTTCTCCAACTGTTTCGTCGTGTAACAGGGCTCGCGCCGGTCGCCGTCGTGTTTCCGCAGAGTGCGCGCAGCCCAGTCCGGCAGCGCGTCAAGAGTTTCGAGGTCTTCGGTGTGGCGCGCGAAGTTGAAGGCGAGTTCGCGCCGCACGATCAGTTCTTCCAGAAACTCGTCGGCGATCAACTTCTGCCGCTGCGCATATTCTCTGGCGGCCAGCGCTACCTCGAGCGACGCGATGTGGCCAAAGTGCAAATAAGGGCTCAGGTTCGACGTCGCGTGCGCCGAAGGTTCATTCCGGCTGAAAGCGTAGCGGCGCAGGTTTGCGTTCAGAAAATGTTCGAGCCGCCGCTCGGCTTCCAGGCGTCCGCCACGGA
>JAKAJI010000516.1 GCA_021813825.1 Acidobacteriota bacterium
CGCGAGATGCGGGTCCGCGCCTTTGGGCAGCGGCGCGCGCGTGGGCGGAATCAGCGCCCAGTGCTTCTGCCACTTTGCGCCGGCCGAGATCCAGCGGCGGATCAGGTCAACGTCGTGCGCCGGCAGACCGTCGTGGCCGCTGTAGACCGGCGGCATGCGGCGGGCTTTGTTGGTGGAAGAGATGCGGAGGTAGAGTTCGCTGTGGTCGGGGTCGCCCGGGACGATGGCGATGTGGCCGCTGGGGAGTTTTCCCTTGGCGACATCTTCGACATCGAGGCGGAGACCGGCCATCCGGGTGAGCGAGGAGGGGCCGTGGCAGGTGTAGCAATTGTCGGAGAGGATGGGGCGAATATCGCGGTTAAACTGTGGCGCAAGGCTGTCACTGAGAACGTTACCGGTAACGCTAACAACGAACAGACAACAAAATGCGGCAAAGCTGGCGAATAATTGGCGAAGAGCGGACATGATTATAAACGCGCAAACCGCTTAAAAACGCGCACTTGGCGCATTATATAAGACCGTGCCGTGCGGTGGGGCGGGGACTTGGAGTAGTCTGGAACGATGACTCGACGCACGATGTTTCAGACGCTGGCATCCGCGCCCTTGTTGGCGGGATCGGCGGTGGAAGCGGCGCCCCGGGGGATGCCGTCTCCGAAGATTCGCGATGTGCAAGTGATCGCCACCGAGCCTGCCGGCGTGCGGCTCACGGTGGTGAAGATCGTTACCGACCAGGACGGGTTGTACGGGTACGGTTGCGCGACGTTCACGCAGCGGGCGGACTTAGTAAATGAGGCCGTAACCAAGTATCTTAAGCCGTTTCTGATCGGCAAGCCGGCGGACCGGATCGAGGACACGTGGCAGGCTTGTTACAACAGTTCCTACTGGCGGAACGGGCCGGTGCTGAACAACGCGATCGCCGGGGTGGACCAGGCGTTGTGGGACATCAAGGGGCGGATGGCGGGGATGCCGGTGTATGAGTTACTCGGCGGAAAATGCCGGGAGGCAGCGGCGTGTTACTCGCACGCCTCGGGCGCGGAGATTCCGGAGACGATCGACAACGCGCGGAAGCTGATGGCCGAGGGGTTCAAGCATGTACGCGTGCAGGTGGGCGTGCCGGGGATGGCGGGGTACGGTTCGGCTCGAAGCGGGGCTAAGGTAGACGCGTTGACAACCGACCCGGTGTTCGACCCGGCGGTTTATATGCGGCGGGCGATCCAATTACTCGAAGAGTCCCGCAAGCAGCTTGGCGAAGAAGTGGAGTTGCTGCACGACGTGCATGAGCGTGTTACTCCGAACCAGGCGGTGAATTTTGCGAAGGCGATCGAGCCGGTGCGGATCTTCTACTTAGAAGACGCGCTGAGCCCGGAAGACATCGATTACTTCCGGCAGATCCGATCGCAGTGCGCGACGCCGCTGGCGATGGGCGAATTATTCAACAATCCGCACGAGTGGACGCCGCTGATTGCCAACCGGCTGATCGACTTTATCCGGATCCACGTGACGCAGGCGGGCGGGTTGACGCCGTGCCGGAAGATCGCGGCGTTTGCCGAGATTTTCGGAGTAAGGACGGCGTGGCACGGGCCGGGCGATGTTTCGCCGGTGGGTCACATGGCGAACGTGACGCTGGACGTGGTTTGTTACAACTTCGGCATTCAGGAGTATTCGGGATTCAACGACCGGGAGCGGGAAGTCTTTCACGGTTGCCCGGAGTTGAAGGACGGGTATCTTTATCCGAACGACGCGCCGGGGTGGGGGATTGAAATAGACGAGCGTGCCGCGGCGAAGTATCCTTTTGGATACGGCGAACGCGGCACGCATAAGTTGTACAACGGCGGCTGGGGAGTGATCCGCAAGCCGGACGGTACGGTGATTAAGCAGTAGGCGCGATCGTTAGAACATCAGGCGGGCGCCCAACTGGATGGTGCGGGCGCCGCCGGCGCCGGTGACGTAGCCGAAGTTCGCGCTGCCGAGGTTGGTGCCTGGGTTGGAGAACTGCGGTGTGTTGGTGATGCTGAGCCCTTCGAAGCGCATCTCGAGGTGGAAGCGCTCGGTGAGGTTGAAGGTTCGGAACAGCGAGGCGTCGAGGTTGAAGAAGCCGGGGCCGCCGAGGACATAGGGGCCGAGGTTGCCGAAGGTGCCGGCGGCGGGGGCGGCGAAACTGGCCGGGCTGAACCAGGGGTTGCCGATGTTGATGCCGTGGAGGATGTGAACCGGGGCGATGAGGTTCGGAGACTGGCCGTTGCCGGGTGCTTCGAGGCCGGCGGAGCTATAGGTGAAATTCAGCGGCGTGCCGCTCATGGCGGTGAGGATGCCGTTGATCTGCCAGCCGCCGAGGATAGCGGCGCCGACGCCGGAGGTCACCCAGTGCTTTCCTTTTCCGAAGGGGAGTTCCCAGAGGTAGCTTTGGACGAAGGTGCTGGTGCGGTTGAAGCTGGTCGGGGCGTAGCTGCGGTTGGCGTTGATGTAATACTGGAGGCCGCCGTCTTCGGACTGGTAGCCGAGAGCTTTGCCGAAGGTGTAGGACGTGGTGATGAGGAGTCCGTTCTGGAACTGGCGGTCCAACTTGACCTGGAGAGCGTTGTAACTGGACGAGAAGCCCTGGAAGAGTAAGTTGGTGGAGGACTTGATGCCCCAGGCGTTGTAGAGCGGCTGGCCGGCGACGCCGAGGCCGGGGAACAGGCCGGCGTTAATGTTCATGTTGGCCGGCTGATCGACACCGTGGTTGCCGACGTAAGCGACGTCGAGGGTGAAGCCTTCGGGCAGCGCCTGCTGGATGGCGAAGTTCCAGCTTTCGACGTACGGCTCGCGGAAGTGCGAGTTGACGATGAAGTACTGCTGGTTGGGGTTGGCGTTGGCGATGATGCCGTTGGAGGGGACGACGGCGGGGGTGGGCGGCGGGAAGCCGGCCTGGAACGTGGCGATCTGGCCGCTGGGCAG
>JAKAJI010000517.1 GCA_021813825.1 Acidobacteriota bacterium
TCCACCGTCGACCACCATCACGCTGCCGGTCACGAACGAGCTTTCCTCGGAGGCCAGAAACAGCGCAGCGTTGGCGATATCGTCCGGTTGGCCGACGCGCCCGATCGGGTACAGCCGGGAAAGACGGCCCAAAAGCGCCGGATCCTCTGCCATCCGTCCCTGCCATACCTCGGTGACAATCGTGCCGGGACAGATGCAGTTGATGCGGATTCCATCGCGGCCGGCGTCGGCGCAAAGCGAACGCGCCATGCCGATCATGCCCGCCTTAATCGCGCTATAGATGTGCGCGCGCCCGAAGCCCATCAAAGCGTTCACGCTCGAAATGTTAATGATGCTGCCGCGGCGCGCCTCCCGCATCCCCGGCCAGACAGCCTGAATACAATGCCACGCCCCGTGAAGCGCGACTTCCACGTTCGGGGTCCATTCATTCCCCAGGATGGCCGGCAAACCGCAGATAGCCGAGTTCACAAGCACCGCCGGCGCGCCAAACGCCTTCTCCGCGGCGGCAACCATCTCCCGCACGGCCTGCTCCCGGCTCACATCCGCGGCCACAAACAGACCACGCCCGCCAGCGGCCTCGATGCGGCGTACGGTTTCCTCTCCGCCGGCTTGATTGACGTCGTCGACTACGACTGCCGCGCCTTCCCGGGCGAATCGTAGCGCGGTGGCCCGTCCGATGCCGCTCCCCGCGCCCGTCACAATCGCTACCTGATTTGCGAGTCTCATTCCCTTCTACTTTCCCGCCGGCTTGGCGTAAAGCGCCGATATCGGAAACGACACCAGGTCGAGCTTCGACAGCAACGGCAAGCCGCGACCGCCGCTCGAAAATCCCAACAACACCCGGTCGCGGTCGAAATAAATCGCCGTGTAGCAGTACCAGCCGTCCGGTGCGTCTTCGATGTCGTGGCGCAATATCCAACTCTTGCCTTCGTTCCGCGAAATCGCCGCGGTCAACGGCGTGCGCTTTCCTCCCATCACGTGGCTCCCCTGCTCCGTGGCGCGTAACGAAGGATCCACGTGCGAGTGATCGTTCCACACCATCAGCAGATCCCCGGTCGCAGGAATCCGCTTCATCGAGGCCGGCGACAACGGCGACCAAATCCTCGAAGGCCGCGCCGGGCTCCAGCTCAGCCCGCCATCGCGGGACTCCGATAGATACTGCACGCCCGTCATCGTCCGCATGAACATCAGCACGCGTCCGCTCTTCAACTCCACTACGCCCGGCTCCTGCAATCCTCCCCGGCTCGCACCGGGAAATTCCAGCACGTTCCGGCTTCGCCGCCACGACACGCCTTCGTCGTCGGAGAGGTACACCATCACTTTGCCACGCGAATTGAACTTCCCGTCCGGACCCGTGTGCAGCGCCACGGGCATCAGGATGCGTCCGGAGCGAAGCTGGATCACGCGGTCGTTGTTCAACACGTAGTAGCCGGGTTGGTCGATGCAGGGCCGCGCCTCGGTCCACGTCTTCGCCTCATCGCTCGAGAACGTCACATAGGGGCGGCTGTCGGTCTTCGTGCTTTTCCGAAGGTAAAACATCGCGATCCTGCCATCTCGCAACCGCAGGAACGAGACGCTCATCACGTTGACCGCGGTCCCACGCGCCACCAGCAGCGAATCCTTAGACCACGATCTGCCCTCATCGGCCGACGTCCGGGCCGCAATCTCCGCCGCGTCGTCGTCCCCGCCGCCGCCAGTAAATCGCGAATACGCAAACATAATCCGCCCGTCGCGCAGGCCGAGGAACGCGCCCTCGGAATTTCGCGGATACGCCGCCGTCGGCCGTATCTCGTCGATGAGCATCTGAGGAAGAAGCGGAGCGTGTCCGGTTCCCCCAGGCTGCGCGTTCAGCGCGCTCGCCGCGCCAAGACAGATCAGGAAATGAGCCAAACCCCGAAAGCGAATCATAGTCTGCCGGCAGACGTGCGATGGTATCACGGTCGCGCCAAACTGGTAGGAAACCTTCGTCCCGCGTTCGGATAACCGATTGAGAAAGACTCTGCCCAAGATCGAAGCTCCCTGGTTCGCGCGCCTTTTCTACGCCTGTTACCGAATCTGCGCCGTGCTGCTGCCTCGGGATATCGGAGCCGACACGCTGCGGCAGATAATTTGGCACGCGGCCCGGCGCGGATTACTGCCGCCCTGTTGGGCCAGGCTTCCCCACGGATGGATGTACCTCGACGCGACCGACCTGCCGCAGTTATTCCTCCTCGCCTACGGCGAATGGGAGCCCGAAAGCACCGCGGCGATTCGCGAACGCCTGCGCGCCGGAGATTGCTTCGTGGACATCGGGGCGAACGCCGGCTACTTCTCCCTGCTCGCCGCCTCCATCGTCGGGCCCGAAGGCCGGGTGCTGGCGTTCGAGCCGAACCCGGAAGTCCGCGCAATTCTCCTCCAGAACATCGCGCGCAACGGGTATCGAAACATCGAGATCTGCCCGGCATGCTGCACGGACTCGCCGGGCCGCGTGAAGCTGTTTCTCAATCGCAGCTACAACTCCGGCGGCTGTTCGATGTCGGCTGGAAACGCCGCATCGAATATCGCCATCGAGGTCGACGCCGTCCGCGCAGACTCCGGGATTGCGCGTCTTCCCAAGCCGCCCGCCATCGTGAAGATCGACGCGGAGGGAGCCGAGGCGCTCGTTCTGCGCGGCATGGCCGAAACCTTGCGGACTCAACCGGCAATCATTCTCGAAATCGACGAACGTCTCCTTCGGGGAATGGGCAGCAGTTCGGAAGAAGTTCGCAGACTGCTGAGCAACTATCGGCTCGAACCCGCGGGCTTCAATTCCATCGCTACCGCCCGCCCGCCGGACGAGAAAGCTGCGCGACAATCAACGGCTGCGACGTAGGCTGCGCCGCGCCCTGCTCGCTCTCCAGCGTCACGGCGACGGCGGCGGTCGCCCCTACGTCCACTGCGCCCCGCTGGAT
>JAKAJI010000101.1 GCA_021813825.1 Acidobacteriota bacterium
GCACGTCTACTTCTCCCGTCCGGATTCGATCGTCTTCGGCCGCCCCGTGCAGGCCTCACGGGAAAACTTAGGCCGCCTGCTAGCCCGCGAAGCCCCCGTCGAAGCCGACGTCGTCGTCCCCGTGCCCGATTCCGGCGTCAGCGCCGCCATCGGCTTCAGCGCCGAGTCGGGTATCCCCTACCGCCAGGCCCTCATCCGCAATCACTACGTCGGCCGCACCTTCATCGAACCCTCGCAGGCCATCCGGGATTTCGGCGTGAAACTCAAGCTCAACCCCGTCCGCCATCTGCTCGAAGGCCGCCGCGTCGTCCTCGTCGACGATTCGATCGTCCGCGGCACCACCTCCCGGAAAATCGTCCGCATGGTCCGCGGCGCCGGCGCAAGAGAAGTCCACCTGCGCATCTCCTGCCCGCCGACCATCTCGCCGTGCTACTACGGCGTCGACACGCCAAACTCCGCCGAACTCATCGCGGCGAATCATTCCATCGAAGAAATCCGCCGGTTCGTCGAAGCCGACACGCTCGCCTATCTTTCCCTCGACGGCTTGCACGAGGCGGTCGAGGACACCCAGGGGCATTACTGCTATGCCTGTTACACCGGCTCGTATCCGACCGACTTAGTCAATATAGAAGAGTTAGTCGCCGCCCGCGGGCGTCACAGCTAACTTACTCAGCGCTTACGGGAACTTGACTCGCGCGACATGACGGCCTCGCAGCAGAGGCTCGACCGACGCGGCGGGCTGTGGGCGCCCGAACAGGTGGCCCTGCGCCTTGTCGCACCCGGCGGCCCGCAGTAAGTCAAGCTGGTCCTGCGTCTCGACGCCTTCGGCGATCACTTCCAGACTGTGCTGGTGGGCCAGGTTCACGATCGTCTGCACCAGCGGCATCGAGCCGCCCGGGCTGGTGAGGTCGCGCAGAAACGCGCGGTCGATCTTCAGCGTGTCAAGCGGCAGCCGCCGCAGATAGCTCAGCGACGAGTAACCGGTGCCGAAATCGTCGATCGAGACGCGCACGCCCATGGCGCGCAACCGCTGCATCAGGGCCGAGGATGCTTCGATGTCGCGCAGCACCACGCTCTCGGTCAGCTCGAGGTCCAGCCACTGGGCTTCCATCTGGTTGTTGACGATCGCCGAGCGCACCGCTTCGAAGAAACCCGGCCGGCCGAACTGCAGCGCCGAAACGTTCACCGCCACGCGCACCGGCGCGTAGCCGAGCCGCCGCCACGCCGCGCCCTGCGCGCACACCTGTTCAAGCACCCAGGTTCCGATCTCGGAGATCAGGCCGGCTTCCTCGGCCAGCGGGATGAACATCGAAGGGGAGATCCAGCCGAGCACCGGATGGTCCCAGCTCAGCAGCGCTTCGAAGCCGTCGAGCGTGCCGTCCATCAGCACGATCGGCTGGTAACGCAGAAGGAACTCGCCGTTATCCAGCGCGTGCCGCAGCGCGTTCTCCACTTCGAGCGCATCGAGCGGCGCGGTCTGCAGCTCGCGCGTGAACTGCCGCCAGTCGTTCTTGCCGTGGCGCTTGGCCTGCTGCATCGCGCGCTCGGCGTTGCGCAAAAGCAGTTCGGGCTCCTCGCCGTCGCGCGGATACTGGCTCACGCCGATGCTGGCCGTAGCGAACACCTCGCGCCCGCCGATCAGAAACGGCCTGCGCATCATCTCGAGGAAGCCGGCGGGTTCCGGGCGCTCCGGCATCGCTTCGGCGAGCGAGCCCAGCAACACCGCGAACTCGTCGCCGGCAAGCCGCGCCACGAAGCCCGCCACGCCGGTGACCTCGCGGAGACGCTCACCCACCAGGCGCAGCAACTGGTCGCCCACCGCGTGGCCCAGCGCGTCGTTGATCTGCTTAAAGCGGTCCAGGTCGAGGTACAGCACCTTGAACTCGCCCGCATTCGAGCGAATCGCCTCGGCGATGCGCTCAATCAGATACAGCCGGTTCGGCAGACCCGTCAAATCGTCGTGCGTCACCTGGTGCTCGAGCCGCCCGGCAAGCTGGCGCTTCTCGATGGCGATGGCGGCCAGCCGCGCGGCGGTGTCGAGCAACGACTGGTCCTCGGCGCGCGCGGTGCGTCCCTCCGGGAAGTGCAGCGCCAGCAACCCGAGCAGTTGCCCGGAACCGGACAACAGCGGGGCCGACGCCGCGGTTTCGATGCCGAGCCGCCGCAGCAGCGCGTTCCGCTGCGCCGCCGGCGAGTTGCGCTCACCGTCTTCGGTGACGGCTTCGATGCGCGAAGCCAGCCGGGAGTAAAAGCGCGGAAGGCCGGGCGCGATTACCTGCGCCACCCGCTGCTCTTCGAGCAGAATCACGGCCACGCGCCCGCCGGCGCACTGCCGCTCGATCATGCGGACCAGGTGCTCGAGCACGGCTTCGATCGGCTCGTTCGCCGCGATCATTTCGAGCATTTCGTTGCGGTCCCGCTCGAGCCGCGCGGCGCGCCCGCTGTCGGCGCGGATCTGGTGTTCGAAGATCGAGCGGCCGAGGCTGCGGCCCATCATTTCGACGATTTCGCGTTCTTCGGGCGAGAAGCGCCGGCGCGGGCCCGTGACCGACAAAAAGCTCAACCTTCCGTAGAGATTGCCGTCAACGAGAATCGGCGCGCTGAGCTGGCTGCCGACATCGAAGCCGTCGGAAGCCACGGTGAAGCCTTCCGGAAGGCCGTGGGAGGCGCGGACTTGCTGGCCCGAAGGGCTGCTTGAGTGAATCAGGCCGGCGGGAAGGTTGAAGATCTCGCAGCCCGTGCGGAGAAAATCGTCGAACACCTGATCGAGCGAGCTGTACTTGCGGACATTGAGCCGGTGCAAGTGTTTGAGGTGCTTGCTGAAGCGGGCGAGGCGGCTTTCCAGTTCGGGGTCGGTGGGCCGGTCGCGGTCGGGGCTGGGATCGGGCCGCGGCTGCCACGCCATCCAGCGCACCGCGATGGGCTTGCCCTTATCAAACAAAATCCGCGAAAATGTTTCGCACGTGACGCGGCCGCCGGACTTGGTCCGCAGCACCATCCGGCGCAGCACGGGGGCGCCGCCGCCGATCTGGTCAATGACGTCCTGCAGGGCCTGCTCGAAGTAGGCAGGCTCGATCAGGTCGCTGAGCCGCATGTGGCCGGCTTCCTGGAGCGTGTACCCGGTGAGCTTTTCGAGGGGGCCGTCGACGCTGAGAATCGCACCCTCGAAATTATGGGTGCAAACCAGATCCGCGGTCTCTTCGGCGACTGCCGGGTTGTTTATTGCCATGTCGGCGCCACCCTCCATTCTGGACCGGTCCGGGTGTGCGGCTCAAGAGCCGCTCGTCCTGGGAAGCCTAGGCAGCGGAGGGTAAGCCGACACGGCTCCTGCCCGCCGGGCTGGGCGGGCGCACGGGCCGAGAATCCAGATTTATCCCAGGTGGGCGTCGAGCATCTTCTGCACTTCGGACTTGCCGACGGCGCCGACGCGCTGCTCGACGATCTTGCCGCCCTTGAACAAGAGCAGGGTGGGGATGCCACGGATGTTGTAGCGCATCGCGGTTCCGCCGTTGTCATCCACGTTGAGTTTGCCGACCTTCACCTTGCCCGCGTAATCCGATGCGACCGCGTCCACGGTGGGGCTCATCATGCGGCAAGGGCCGCACCATTCGGCCCAAAAGTCCACCAGAACGGGGACCTCGGATGAAAGCACGTCTTGTTCGAACGTAGCGTCTGTAAACGTCAGGGTATTCGCACCGGCCATTTTTCGCTTGACTCCTGCCTAAAAGGATGCAATTTCAGGCCAAAGGATTCACCCAGCCTCCGGGCGGTCAGCCGAGGAGGCGCCGGTAAAGAGCGGCGTACTCAGCGGCCGAGACCTGCCAGGAAAAGTCTTTCGCCATCGCGTGGACCATCATTTCGGTCCACTGTTTCCGGTCCTGCCAGGCCTCGAGCGCGGTACGGATCGCGCCCATCAAAGACCAGGGGGAGTAGTCCCAGAACTTGAATCCTGTGCCTGGTTCAATCGTATCATCGAGGCCGCCGGTGGCGCGCACAATCGGGATGGTTCCGTAGCGGAGGCTGTAGATCTGGTTGAGGCCGCAGGGTTCGTAGCGGCTGGGCATGAGGAACATGTCGGCGCCGGCTTCGATGCGGTGGGCAAGCGCGTTGTCGTAGCCGATGCGGACGCCGAAGACGTGCGGCCAGATTTGGGCGAAGTGGCGGAAGCTGTTTTCAAAGCGGGGGTCGCCGCTGCCGAGGACGGCGACGGTGAGGTCTTCGCCGGCGATGTCGGCGGCGATCTGTTCCACGAGGTCGAAGCCTTTCTGGTCGGCGAAGCGGCTGATGATGCCGATGAGGGGGCGGTCGAGGTTGGCGGGGAGGCCGAGTTCGGCGAGGAGGGCGCGTTTGCAGTCGCGTTTGCCGGCCAGGTTCGAAGACGAGTAGTTGCGGGCGATGTGCGGATCGGTTTCCGGGTTCCACTCCGAGTAATCGACGCCATTGAGGATGCCGGTGAGACGCGAGGAGCGGGCGCGAAGGAAGCCGTCGAGGCCGAAGCCGTACTCGGGGGTTTGGATTTCCCGGGCGTAGTTGGGGCTGACGGTGTTGACGGCGTCGGCGAACGCGATGCCGCCTTTGAGATAGTTTACGTCGCCGAAGAATTCGAGCGCTTCGCGGTGGAAGAGGGACATGGGAAGTCCGATGTCAGCCATGACATAACTCCCGTAGCGGCCCTGGTAACCCAAGTTATGGATGGTGAGTAAGGTACGGATGCCCAAGTAAGTAGGGTCGGGCGAGTAAGTGGTGCGAAGATAGACGGGGGCGAGGGCGGCCTGCCAGTCGTGGCAATGGAGGATGTCGGGGCGGAAGAGGAAGCGGCTGACGGTGACGGCGCCGAGGCTGAGGACGGCGTAGCGGACGGGGTTATCCGGGAAGTCGCCGCCGGGGCCGCCATAGATGCCGTGGCGCGCGAAGAGCGCCGGGCAGTCGATGAGGTAGTGCGTGACGCCGTTGTGCTCGAGCGAGAGGATGCGGGTGGGGAAGGTGTGCGAGCCGCAGCGGAGGGAAAACTCGGGCCAGGCTTCGGCCGGCTCGGAGGGAAGTTTCAGATCGAGGTAGTTGGGGAGGACGATGGCGACGTCTTCGCCGATATCGCGGAGGGCCGCGGGGAGCGAACCGAGCACGTCGGCGAGGCCGCCGGTCTTGCACAGGGGAGCGACTTCGGAGGCAACCATCAGCACGCGGCTCATGTTCGCAGTATCTCCTTATTGACGGCGTCGAGGACGCCGTTGATGAAGGCGACGCTTTCGTGGGAGGAGAAATGGCGGGCGAGTTCGAGGGCTTCGTCGATGGCGATGGCGGGGGGCGTGCCGAGTTCGGTCATTTCGTAGATGGCGAGGCGGAGGATGTTGCGGTCGACGATGGGCATGCGGTCGAGTTTCCAGTGCTCGGCTTTGGCCTGGATGCGGGCGTCTATGGCCGGGGCGGCGGCGGCTACGCCCTTGGCGAGCGTCTCCATGAAAGCGTCCTGGACGGGCGTTTCCTCCTCTTCAGCGCTATAGAGCGTTTCGTAGAAGGAGCGGATGGCTTCCTCGACGGGTTGGCGGCGCGAGTCCCACTGAAAGAGGACCTGCAAGGCGCGCTGCCGGGAGCGGTGGCGCGCGGGCATAGGCTTAGCGGGCGGCCTTCCCGAGCTTGCCGAGGAGGGAGGCCATTTCGATGGCGGTCATGGCGGCGTCGAAGCCCTTGTTGCCGCTCTTGCCGCCGGCGCGGTCGATGGCTTGCTCCATGGTGTCGGTGGTGAGGACGCCGAAAGCGACGGGGACGCCGGTATCGACGGCGGCCTGGGCGATGCCGGAGGCGGCCTGGCCGGCGACGTAATCGAAGTGGGGCGTGCCGCCGCGGATGACAGCGCCGAGGGCGATGATGGCGTCGTATTTGCGGCCGGAGGCGAGCGTGCGGACGGTGAGAGGGATCTCCCAGGAGCCGGGAACTTTGACGATATCGACGGCATCGAGGTCCGCGCCGGTGCGGCGGAGCGCGTCGAGGGCGCCATCGAGCAGACGGTCCGATACGACGCTGTTGAAGCGCGCGACGACGATGGCGAACTTCATACCGCGGGCGTCGAGATTTCCTTCAGTCACCTGAGGCATATATGGGATACTTGGGGTACAGCCCCTAATTCTAGCGCACGGCTCCCATAAACATGGATCCCCGCTTCATCCGTAACTTCTCCATCATTGCGCATATCGACCACGGCAAGTCGACGCTGGCCGACCGCCTGCTCGAGCAGACGGGGGCGTTGAGCCAGCGGGAAATGATGGCGCAGGTGCTGGATTCGATGGACCTCGAGCGCGAGCGGGGGATTACGATCAAGGCGCATGCGGTGCGGCTGCTGTACAAGGCCGACGATGGGCAGGAGTATCAGCTTAACCTGATCGACACGCCTGGGCACGTGGATTTCACATACGAAGTTTCGCGGAGCCTGCAGGCGTGCGAAGGCGCGTTGCTGGTGGTGGATGCGAGCCAGGGCGTGGAGGCGCAGACGCTGGCCAATACGTACCTGGCGCTGCACCACAACCTGGAGATTCTGCCGGTGATTAACAAGATCGATTTGCCGTCGGCGGATCCGGACCGGATTCGCGAGCAGATCGAGCAGGTGATCGGGTTGCCGGCCGACGAGGCGCTGCTGGTGAGCGCCAAGAGCGGGCTGGGGATACACGAGGTTCTGGAAGCGGTGGTGAAGCAGGTGCCGCCGCCGAAGGGCGATCCGGAAGCGCCGCTGCGGGCGCTGATTTTCGATTCCTGGTTTGACTCCTACCGCGGCGTGATCATTTTGATGCGCGTGATGGACGGAAGGCTGAAGCTGGGGCAGAAGATCCGGCTGTGGTCGACCGGGGCGGTGTACGAGGTGGAGGGGCTCGGGTTTCAGAGTCCGAAACCGATTCCGTGCCAGGAGCTATCGGCGGGCGAGGTAGGGTTCGTGTTCGCCAACATCAAGACGGTGGCCGACGCCAAGATCGGCGACACGATCACGAGCGTGGAGGCGCCGGCGGTGGAGCCGCTGCCGGGGTTCGAGGAGATGAAGCCGATGGTGTTCGCCGGGCTGTATCCGGTGGAGAGCCACGAGCACGGGCGGCTGAGGGAGGCGCTGGAGAAGTTGCGGCTGAACGACAGCGCGTTCAACTTCGAGCCGGAGAATTCGGTGGCGCTGGGCTTCGGGTTCCGGTGCGGGTTTCTGGGGCTGCTTCATTTGGAGATTGTGCAGGAGCGGCTGGAGCGCGAGTTCGAGATCGACCTGATTACGACGGCGCCGGGCGTGCGGTACCGCGTGACGCTGCTCGGTGGGGCCGTGGTGGAGGTGGACAATCCAACGAAGTTTCCGAACCCGGCCGAGATCAAGCAGGTGGAGGAACCGATCCTGGACGCGACGGTGATCACGCGCGAGGAGTACGTTGGCGAGATTCTGAAACTGCTCGAAGAGAAGCGGGGGACGCAGAAGAAGTTCGAGTACATCGGGACGGGGCGGGTGCTGCTGGTGTACGAGTTGCCGCTGAACGAGATTGTGCTGGATTTTTACGACCGGCTGAAGTCGGCCTCGCGCGGGTATGCTTCGCTCGATTATCATCTGGCGGGGCACCGGGTTTCGCCGATGGTGAAGCTGGACGTGCTGGTGGCGGGCGAGCCGGTGGATGCGCTGTCGATGATTGTGCACCGGGACTTCGCTTATGAGCGGGGCAAGCTGCTGATCGAGCGGCTGCGGAAGCTGATACCGCGGCAGATGTTTGAAGTGGCGCTGCAGGCGGCGATCGGGAGCAAGATCATCGCGCGGGAGACGATTCCGGCGATGCGGAAGAACGTGCTTGCCAAGTGCTACGGCGGCGACATTACGCGGAAGCGGAAGCTGCTGGAGAAGCAGAAGGAAGGCAAGCGGCGGATGAAGCGGGTGGGGCGCGTGGAGATTCCGCAGGAGGCGTTTCTGGCGGTGTTGAAGGTGGGCGGAACGCAGGAAGAATGACGCGCCGGAGCCTGCTGGCCACTGCCGCTTCGGTTGTGTGGGCGCTGCGCGCGCGGGCGATGGATTCGTTGTCGCTGTTCGAGTTTCACCGGAATTTCTGGATTAATCTGCATCATTTTCTTTTTGCGCAGGCGCTGGAGGACGCGCGGGACCGGGAGGATGCGGGCGGGGACGCGGGTTGGGCAGCGGCGATCAAGTATTACAACGAGGAGCTGATTGAGCGGAACCTGGTGACGGACGCGGGTCTGATGTCGATCAAGCAGCGGCTGGCGGCGCTGACGGACGAGGATCCGCTGACGCTGGCGGCGCTGGAGCCGGAGATGACGAAGGCGCTCGAAGGGGCGGCGAAGCTGTACCGGGTGAAGTGGTGGGAAAAGCACGACCGGGCGAACGCGGACTGGATTCAATCGCAGATGCCGCTGTTGGCGGAGCACGGGGACGGGATTGCGAGCGATTTGCAGCGGGTGTTCGACTATCCGTGGCCTGCGGCGCCGATTCACACCGAGATATCGTATTGCAGTTCGACGAACGGGGCGTATACGACACTGGATCCGCCGTTCATTGTGATTGCGAGCGGGGACGCGCGGAACCGGGGGAACACGGGGCTGGAGATTTTGTTTCATGAGTCCTCGCACGTGCTGTCGGCGCGGATGCACCGGCTGCTGGAGGCGGAGCTGGCGGCGCACGCCAAGAGGGCGAAGGCGCCGCCGGAGTTGTGGCACGCGATGATTTTTTACTCCGTGGGCGAGGTGATGCGGCGGAACGTGCCGGGCTACGAGCCGTACGCGGACGAGCAGAAGTTGTGGCAGCGGGAGTGGCCGGGTTTGCTGCCCGTGCTGGAGGCGACGTTCAAGGAGTATATCGGGGGGAAGGGAACGCTGCTGGGGGCGGTGAATGGGTTGGTGGAGGGGTTGTAAGGGGGGCGGCGGCGATTCTGCGGGTATGGGCGCATTGTTCGTTCCTCATTGGTCGGGGCGGAGACCCGGACGACGATTAAGCCAATTGGGGCGACACGGTGCGCGGTCGGTCGAGGCCCCACACGGTTCGAGGTCGCCGGGGCGGTTGCTCAGATCTTCTTGCCGTGGGGACGATCGGGATGAACGCCCTACCGGGCCGCCCGTTCTACACCTGGGATTGCGCGGGCGAGGGCTGATCCCTATCGTTTCGTGAACGTCATAACGATCTCACGGCGCATCCTGGCGTCCATGGTTCCGGCTTCGGCGGCGGGGGGCGGCATGTAACGGCGATTTGCGGGGAGGGTTCTGGTGCGGCGGCTGTCCGGGGTCAAGCCGGCCATCTCGGCAAGCTGACAAACGATCGTTGAGTTCCGTATGTACGTTCCGCGCACCGTGTTTTCGCCCACGACATAAACCGCTTTCCCCTTATCGGCGAGGGTGCGTGCTACTTCGCTGATCGCTCTTCTCATGTCATCGATGTAGCGACCGAGCACCCGCTGTTGTTGGGGTGCGAGTTTTGGTTTTAGCTTCATTGCCCTCATAATGCGGGCAACTTCTGGTTCGTCCGTTGAAGAATTCTTCGCGGCTTCAGCGCCTACGGCGTCGCGGCGTACTTGTCGCAAGCCTGCAACGCTTTCGCCCATCCAAACGAGCGAAAACTTGCTACATCGCAGGTAGTCGATGGCGTTCAGATAGGGCGGTGACGTAAGGACTAAATCGATGGAGCCGGATTCGACCGGGAGTTTGCGCGCATCGCCCAAATGAATGGTTGGCGCCGGTCCTCGGTCGGTTGATTTGATGCTGATCGTGTTCGCCAACACCCGTTCCACGGACGCAGAAAATTTTCCCAAGGGTTTGAGCGGGGCTTCAGTGTGAAAGCGATGCGGCCGGCTGTGTGCTAGGTCGCGGGCCAAAGAAGCGCCCGCCTGTTTCGTGATGATGAGGCGGGAGTACGCGCACCACAGAACGTTGCGGGTGATGTCCTGTGGGACGGATGCGATACAGGCGGAGAGCGCCGTGAGCTGTCGCCGAGCCTGCGGATCAAACCAGTACGCAACAAAGTTCCGTGTTTCCTCATCCGCGTCAGTCGGATATGCGTCCTCTTCCGAAATGTCGCTGAAGAAGTCCATCGCGCTCTCAAGAACTTCTTCTGATGCTTCGCGCACCTCCTCGGGATCGTTGGCTGTGGTCCAAACTTTGGAGATCAGAACCGCGAGCGGGTCGAGGTCGAAGCCGAATCCGCGGTGGCCTCTTGCACGCGCCATAGCCAACACGGTCCCGGACCCCATCATCGGGTCAAGTACGCGGAGCTGGTCAGAGTCCGCTGGCATTGCCGCCAGTGCAATTCCCGGTGCCATACGCGCTGGGAACGGGTGCACTGGCTCGCGTCCCAAAGCTTCGTAGATCGTCTTCTTGTGGAACTTAAGCATTTTCCTCGAGTTCACGCGTCGCGGCTTCGATCTCGGCTAGAACGTTGGCCGGGCTTTGGTCGAGCTCAACGGTTTCTGAAGTCACCGACATCGTTCCGTTAGACATCTGCGCCATTGCTTTGCAGAGGTCGGCGAGTTCCTCGTCGGTGTCGTAGTGGATTGTGGGAGTGAGGTTTGAAAGTGCGACTCTCAGGCCGGCGAACTTTACAGCGTTCTTGTGGAACCGTTTCTGCTGATCGAAGATGGTGTCGATGATCTTCTTGTAGGGCGGCTTCTTGACGTTCTTCGCCCGAATCTTCTCGATCCAGGCATGTGACTCCTGCGGGGTGCGGCACTGGAACAATTCTCGCAGGGTGAGCAATCCAATTTGTTTCAGGGGCCGAAGGCGGACCAATTCTGCGAGGTCGTCGATCGTGACGAGCGTGATCGTTTTTGGTTCGCCCTGCGCAAGCGTCTTCTCTCGATCATCGTTGATGTGTTCAACAAGGGCGGAGGTTTCCGTCGCCGGGAAGTCTCGGCCCACGATAACAGCGTGCTGGCATCCCTCCTGCTTCCGGTGCCGAATGATGGCGGCGATGTCCACGGTTGATGCGGCGACCTTTCCGGCGTCTTTCTTTTTGCTCTTGGCCTCAAGAGTAACGCTGTACTGGCGCGAATTGCCCCTGCTGTCTGCTGACAATTGAGCGACCGCGATGCCATCGGCTCTACCCTTACCACCGATGGGCTTGCAATCGCAGCCGAGACTGGTAAAGGCGGCGCAGAGTTTCTGCTCAAGGAGATCCGGATTATTGCGGGCTTCTTGCAGCGAGCGGGCGATTGCCATCGGACTTTGACGGCCCGATTGGTTAGCAAGGGTGCGAAGGAGTTGGTCACGGGCAGTAAGGAACTCATTGATCTGATCGTGGCGCACTCCGATGCTGTAGAGGTGGGCTTCCGCAAGAATCTCGGCCATGGCGAGTAGTTCCAGCGGCTGGCGCAAATTATTGTTGGTGAATTCTTCGTGAAACGTGATGACGAACGGGTGCCACCCGTTGAGCTGGATAATGCCGTTGCCAGTGTCGAATTTCGCCAAGCCAGATTCCGGCGATTCATTGTTGTCGATCGCCAGTCCGGTCACAAACTGCTCGCCATCCTTCGCGCGTTCTTCGAGGTCTGCTAGAAACGCTTTGGCACTTCCTTCAGACGGCAGCCTGGGAACGATTAGGTAGCGCGGGCGACTTTTGCCTTCAACGACGGCCCTCGCCAATTCGACTATGGGAGTACGTGAAAGACTGGCAGGACTGCCTGCGAGTTTGCGCGCGAGCTTCTCGCCGGGCGCTTCATCTTGATCGTGTTTGTCGATGGTCGGGCGGACGAAGTTAAAGATAGCCCGCAGGACGTTTTTCGCAGTTTCGTATGGCGTGCCTTCGCGGATCGTCTCGCGGTTTGCGCGAAGTTCTGCGTCAAGGCCATCAATGTTGATGACGAGACGGAATCGGCCAAAGGTGCCGTGGCGAAGCTCGTTAGGATCAATCCCGAAATGGCCGTCGTCGACGTTGATGAGCCGTCCGAAGATGTACACAAAGAATCCGTAGCTGCGGCCGATCTCGTCCGATTTGCCAGCGAGCAAGTCTGTGTATGCTTCGGCGTAGCCGGTCACTCTGCCCAGTTCGGGGATTTGAAGCCCGTAGTGGTGCGGGTCGGACGCCGGCAGATCCTCATTTATTGAGACCGTCGCATCAATGGTCGGCCGAGGCAGTTGGGTGATGTCTTTGCCCAGAACCCACTTTTTGATTCGCCCCTTTTCTTGTTTACTTGGCGCGAGCTTCTTACCCTGGTACCAGATGGAAAAGTCGTCCCGCAGCGGAAGTGCGGTGCGGAGTACCCACCCAAGAGTCCCGGTTTTGATTTCTAGGACCTTCGGCTTGAGGCTCGACATGATAGCCACAGTCCACGTCTTCGGTGCCCCCTTGCCGAAGAGCGCCAGTCTGCCTGCCTTGAACGCCGCGGACATGGTCCATGTGGAAACGGCTTGTTTAGCTTGCGCTTCTGTCAATTCCTTCAACGCGATGGTGATGGGAGCAGTGGGTTCGACCTCCTGGTCCAGGCGACGGTCGATGGCGTTGTAGTCCATGGAGGTCGAGTAGTAGCTTCCGCCGTGCTTGCTGATGTGGGTTAACCGCTCGGCCAGGACGTAGGTTGCGAGCTTGCCGATTCCGAACTGGCCGATTTGCTGCCGCCCCATTGGCAGCTCATCCCCTAGACGACGTTTGTTGCTGATGCCGATGAGCCAATGCTGTTTGAGGCCCTCGGCTCCCATTCCCTCGCCGTCGTCGATGACGACAATGGTGGCATCCTGCTCATGCAGATTCGGAGAGAGGATTACCTGAACGTTCTTGGCGCCAGCGTCGAAGGCGTTGGCAACGAGTTCCTCCACTGCCTTGTTCGGGCTGGCGTACAGACCCTCGGAAAACAATTCGACGATTCGGTAGCTTAACCGGACCTTAATCTTGTCTGTTGCGCTGCCAATTGCTACGAATGTGGGTTCGGTCGCCATTCTTATGCCCGCGTTCCATTCCATTGCCAACTTGTGGCAAGCTGATGATTCTACTACAGTTCTCACGTTCCCCGCCGGGGCCGCGACGTAACTGAAAACATTTTTCGTTGACTGTGTCCCGTGGCCAGCGGAAGGATTTCCCCGTGAAGCAGACTTCTAGGGCAGGACATATCTGGTTGTTGGAACGCACCTGCTTGCTGCCGTAGCCTTGCGATGTAGTGAAACGTTCTGATCCTTTCATGTTTTGCTGCACGTCGGGAGTTATAGGACGCGATTTTCCCGAATACCGCAATCCGAGCGGAGACCCGGCGGTCACGGCGCTGGTCCGGGGTACCAAAAGGGCGATGGATTCGCTGTCGCTGTTCGAGTTTCACCGGAGTTTCTGGATTAACCTGCATCATTTTCTTTTTGCGCAGGCGCTGGAGGACGCGCGGGACCGGGAGGATGCGGGCGGGGACGCGGGTTGGGCAGCGGCGATCAAGTATTACAACGAGGAGCTGATTGAGCGGAACCTGGTGA
>JAKAJI010000518.1 GCA_021813825.1 Acidobacteriota bacterium
TTGCGGGGAATACGAATTGCCGCCGGCTTCGAGCACCGCACCCAACTCAGTCGCCGGACGCGAGAGCTTGCTGTTTCAGTGGAAGGGATCGGCGGAAGTGGAGGTGAATGGGCAGAGCTATACGCTCGCGTCCTACGACACGCTGTACATTCCGCTGGGCGCGGCGTTCCGGATCGCGAATTCGGGCCAGGAGACAGCTCGCGTGATTCAGACGTCGGCGCCAGCGGGGAATGTTCATCCGGTGTTTCATTCGAAGTTTGCGGAATTTTCCGTCCGGGAGGAGCGTATCCGGCGGCTGAAGGGGAAGAACGTCTACCTGATGTTCGACGTGTCGGAGGCGGCGGACCGCTTGGTGGCCGGATACACGTTCTTTGAGCCGTATGCGCGTTCGTGGCCGCCGCACAATCACACGGACCAGGAAGAGACCTACATCTTCATTCGCGGCAAGGGATCGATGGAGGTCTACGAGACCCCGGAGAAGCTAACGTTCGTGCAAAACGTGAGCGAAGGCGACCTGGTGACGATTCCGTTCCTGAATTACCACCCGGTGTTCTCGCAGGAGGACCCGCTCGAATTTATCTGGTGCATTGCCGGGGAGCGGTACTGGGTCGGCGACAAGAACAAGACGTTCATGACGGGCACCGGCCCAGCGCTCACGACGTAAGGCGGCCGGATTTAGAGAACCGCGGCTAGTTCTTTCCAGGTCTGGCCCTGGGATTCGGCTACGGCCGGGTAGGTGATGTAGCCGTTGTAGGTGTTCACGCCTTCCCGGATGGCTTCGTTTTTCTCGCACGCGGCTTCGAGGCCGTGGTTGGCGAGTTCCATCATGTACGGCGCGGTGGCGTTTGTCAGACCGAAAGTGGAGGTGTGAGGCACGGCCGCGGGCATGTTCGAGACGCAGTAGTGAAGCACGCCGTCGACGAAGTAAATGGGATCCGTGTGGGTGGTCGCGCGGGAGGTTTCAAAACATCCGCCCTGGTCGATGGAGACGTCCACCATGACGGCGCCGTTCTTCATCGAGGACAGCATGTCGCGGCGGATGAGTTTCGGCGCCGAGGCGCCAGGGATGAGTACCGCGCCCACGACCAGGTCGGCGTGGCGGAGGGCTTCGCGGATGGTCCAGACGTTGGAGGCCAGGGTGACGAGGCTGCTTGCGTAAACGTCGTCGAGTTCGCGGAGGCGGTTGAGGTTCTTGTCGATGACGGTGACGCGGGCGCCCAGGCCGACGGCCATTTTTGCCGCGTTGTGACCGACCACGCCGCCGCCCAGGATGACGACATTGGCCGGCTGCACGCCGGGGATGCCGCCGATCAGAATTCCGCGGCCGCCGTTGGGCGCTTCCAGATACTGCGCGCCCACCTGAACGGCCATCCGTCCGGCCACCTCGCTCATCGGCGTGAGCAAGGGCAGCGATCCGTCGGCTTCCCGGATCGTTTCGTAGGCCACCGCATTGACGCGTGCCCGTAGCAATTCCTCGGTGAGGTCCGGCAGGGGCGCCAGGTGCAGATAGGTGAAAAGAATCAGACCGGGCCGGAAGAAAGCGTATTCGGCCGGCTGAGGTTCCTTCACTTTGACGATCATGTCGGCGCGCTTCCATACCTCCGCCGCCGAGGGAACGATCTCGGCGCCGGCGTGTATGTATTCCGAGTCCGGTAGCGAGCTTGCTGCGCCAGCTCCGGCCTGGACAAGCACCTTGTGGCCCGCCTCATGCAACGCGGTAACGTTGGCCGGCACCATGCCGACGCGGGTTTCGTGGTCTTTTACTTCCTTCGGTACTCCAAGAATCATGGTAATTGCTCCGTGGGTCCGTTTTGCTTTTACTGCTGTTGAATCGGGGGAAGATTGGCGGGGGCCGGTTGTAGCACGTTGGACCGGGGGATGGGCGGCGCCGCCGGTTGCGGCGCTGCCTGCGCGGTGAGAGCGCGTTTGGGTCCGAGGCCGAGGCCGATCAAGGAAAGGGAATTGATCTTGCCGTCTCCGTCAAGCTGGTGGTCCTGTTGATATTTCCGCAGCGCCTGCACGGAGTCCGGGCCCCACTGGCCGTTCGTTTCGCCGTGGTAGTAGCCTCTGTCGGCGAGCGCCTGCTGGATCTGCGCGTAGCGATCCTGCGTGGGGGCCTGTTGATAGGCGCGGCGCTGCTTGGAGGCTTTGGCTCTGTGGCGTCCCGTGGGCCGGGAGGGAGGGTGGCCGACGCCCCGTTTTGCGCGTTGATGGTTAGACAACGCCGAGCGGTGATTGGTATGTGTTTTCGCCTTTTTCCGGCGAGGGGCGGCCATCAGGTTCAGGCTGGCGACGAGCGAGGCGAGGAACAGCATCCATCGAAGGGTCATGTTAGTTTCCAGGTAGTTTACCGGATAGATACATCGAGGTCCACTGGACGGAGTTGCGGCCGGCTGGCATGGGCCGGTAGATGTGCAGCGCGAGAGGGTCGCCCGGTTTGAGCGATGCCTGAATGCGGCGCAGGTCGTCGACCGTTTTTACGGCCTCGCGGTTGATGGCGACGATTACGTCGCGCTCCTGCAGGCCGAGATCGTCGGCGAAGGAATCCGGATCGACGCTGGTGATGATGACGCCGGTTTTGTCTTTCAGCCCCTCTCCCACGCGGTCCGCGTCGGCGAGATCGCGAATCTTCATGCCGAACTTGGGCTGCGCGGGCGTCTTCGAAGGTTGCGAGGGCGTTTCCGGTTGGTCGAGAGCGAAGCGGGGATCGTCCTTGAAAACTTCCGCGCGATCGAGGATGGCGACCTTCATGTCCATCTTCTTGCCGCCGCGGTCGACCGAAACCGTAGCCTGCGAGCCGATTGGGAGATCGGCGACACGCGCGACCAGGTCGTCGCCATCCTGCACCGGGCGTCCGTTCAGAGCCACGATGATGTCGTCGGGCTTGATGCCGGCCTTGTCGGCGGGTCCGCCCTTGGTGACTTC
>JAKAJI010000519.1 GCA_021813825.1 Acidobacteriota bacterium
AAGCGCCTTCCCTCCGCGACCACCTACATCGTGGGTGACCTGCCACTGAGTTGTCATCCAGTGGCGATTAGAGCCTCGGCGGTTTGTATGCCTTGTGGCGCGGTGGGAGCAACGGACAATCGGCGGAGCTGGTGGTCCGTTGCGGTTAGCTTGGCGGCGTAGGCCGCGGGCGTCTGGTATCCCAAGGCCGAGTGCGGGCGTCGCTCGTTGTAGTCGGTGACCCAGGCGGCGACTTTCATGCGTGCATCGACGAGGTCGAAGAACAGCGTCTCGTTGAGCAGTTCATCGCGCATGCGGCCATTGAAGCTCTCGACGAAGCCGTTCTGCATCGGCTTGCCCGGCGCGATGAAGTGCCAGGCGACACGGTTATCGTGGCACCAGGCGAGCATCGCGTTGCAGGTGAACTCGGTGCCGTGATCGCTCACGATCATACCGGGCTTGCCATGCCGCTCGATAATCGCCGTCAGCTCGCGCGCGACACGCCGCCCGGAGATCGAGGTGTCCGGGATGGCGCCCAGGCATTGCTTGGTGACATCGTCGACGATGTTCAGAATGCGAAAGCGCCGGCCGTTAGCGAACTGGTCGTGAACGAAGTCCGTGGACCAGCGCGCGTTCGGCTTCGCCTCAATCAGGATCGGCGCCCGCGCGCCGACGGCCTTGCGTCGTGCCCGCCGTTTGCGCACCGACAGCCCTTCCTCGCGATAGAGCCGGTGAATGCGGTTGACGCCAGAGGGTTCGCCCTCCCTTCGCAGCAGGATGAACAGGCGCCGGTAGCCGAAGCGCCGTCGCTCGTTCGCCAGGTCGCGCAGCCGAGCACGCAACTCCGTGTCCGGCGGCCGGCAGGAGCGGTAGCGGATCATCTTCCGGTCCGCCCCGACGATCTGGCAGGCCCGCCGCTCCGACAGGCCCAGCACGGCCTGCAGATGCGCGACACCTTCGCGCTTGGCGGCGGGCCCTACCATTTTTTTGAAAGAAGCTCACGCAGCGCCGCGGCATCCAGCATCTGCTCCGCCAACAGCTTCTTCAGCTTCGCGTTCTCATCCTCGAGCTGCTTCAGCCGCTTGGCTTCGGAGACGTCCATCCCGCCGTACTTGGCCTTCCAGTTGTACAGCGTCGCCTCCGAGATCCCGTGCTTGCGCGCCAGGTCAGCCGCCTTCGCACCGGCCGTGGCCTCCTTCAGCACCCCAATGATCTGCTCTTCCGTGAAACGTGCTCGCTTCATCTGTCCGTCCTTTGCAAGGCCGGACTCTAAATCCCCGTGGAGGAAAATCTCAGTGGCAGGTCAGAGGCAGCATCGTTAGGGTGTCGCGATAGATGGACTTCACGACAGAAGACAAACCGTTATATATTCTCCATTTTTCTCTAAAGTCCTTGTGACAGTATATGCAATACGACCCTCTTTCTTGTTGCCGAATGGGAAAGGGACGGAGGTTACGTCGTCTAATTTGGCTCGGCACACGCGCGATGCCTCCCAAAATCTCACGTCCGGTTTTATGATTTCGGATAGTGTAAGTTTACCCCCGACATGCATCTGATCGGACAAGAGTGAAATTGCTGTATCCGTAACTGATTCATCCGTGCATTCCGATGGGTTCGGGCGTAACATTATTAATGCGTTCTATGCAACGGCCAAGGCGGTGAGGGTGCCGAGGAACGTGCCGCCGAATGTCCCCTGGTCCGCGTTTCTTTGCCGGCTGTACGCCGATGACGCTTGGTTCCGGGGATTGGGACGTCTCAGAGACCGTTTGAGAATGGTTGCGGCGGTATCGGCGGCGGTGATTCAAGCTTGGGATGTGGACCCGAGAGAGCCGTGGCCGGATGGCCGATATTGCGCGGAAGACCAAGCGTTATCCCACTGATCTGACCGACGAGGAGTGGGATCGGATCAAGCCGCTGATGCCCAAGCCGCCGAAGCGAGGGCGGCCACCCGGCGCGGACTTGCGGGAGATGCTGAACGCGATTCGCTACCTGGCCCGCAGCGGCGGCGGCTGGCGGATGCTGCCGAAGGAGTTCGGCCCCTGGCAGACGGTCTACTGGTGGTTTCGCCGGTTTGTACGGCGCATGCTGTTCCAGACCATCCACGACGTGTCGGTGATGCTCGACCGCGAACGGGCCGGGCGCGAGGCGAGCCCGACCGCGGGCGTTGTGGACAGCCAGACGATCAAGGCCCCACATGGCAAAACGCGCGGCTACGACGCGGCAAAGAAGACGGTCGGACGCAAGCGGCACGTCGCGGTGGACACCGACGGGCGTCTGCTGATGGTGAACCTCACGACGGCCGACATATCCGACAGCGCGGGCGCGCAACTCATTCTCGACGGCGTGCGTAGGCAATGGCCATGGCTCAAGCATCTGTTCGCCGACGGCGCCTATGATCGCACCAAACTGCTCGACAAGGCCGCGTTCCGGGACTTCATCCTCGAGATCGTCCGCCGCACCGATACCGAACCCGGCTTCAAGGTCCTGCCTCGCCGCTGGGTGGTCGAGCGCACCTTCGGTTGGATGACCCGTTGGCGCCGCCTCGTGCGCGATTACGAAGCCAGGCTCGACGTCTCTCACGCCATGATCCACGTCGCGATGGGCAGCCTCCTCCTACGAAGGCTCGCCCATCAATGAGCCTTTCTCAAACGGACTCTTAGAGGCGATGGCAACGCGATGCGCGCCTTCTCTTCGCCGAAAGGGGCAACCCATGTTCTTGGATATCGACGGGAACCGGGTCTTCGCCCTCAGCTTCGGCAGCGCGAAACGCACCTTGCTGGCGCATAGCGGCTGGATCGGCAATTTCGAGGACTGGATCGGTGCGCTGGGGCCGCTGAGCGAGACCTGGCGCACCGTCGTCTACGACCATCGCGGGGCGGGCGAGACGCAGGTTTCGGTCGAGAGGATCTCCCACGAGGCTCTCGTCGCCGACGTGTTCCGCGTG
>JAKAJI010000102.1 GCA_021813825.1 Acidobacteriota bacterium
CGGATCTCCCTTCACGAACCTCCGGATCTCGTCCCGGAACTTCCCGTTCCACTCCGCCCAACGCCCCCAGGCCGGAAAGCTGCCCACCTGGTACAGCCCCGCCGCATCCCACGCCTCCGCGATCAGTTTCGTCTGCGCCAGCACCGGATCCTGCGCCAGCCTTTCGAGCAGCGGCGGGCTTGCCAGTACGCTCCCGTCCTGCCCACGCCCCAAGATCGAAGCCAGGTCGAACCGGAACCCGTCCACGTGCATCTCCGTCACCCAGTACCGCAGCGCGTCCGCCACTAATTCCCGCACCACCGGATGATTGCAGTTCAGCGTGTTCCCGCATCCGGAAAAGTTCATGTATTCGCCCGTTTCCGGCTGCAACATGTAATACACCGGGTTGTCGATGCCCCGGAACGAGAGCGTCGGCCCGTGCTCATTTCCCTCCGCCGTATGGTTGAACACCGCGTCCAGAATCACTTCGATCCCCGCCGCGTGTAACTGCTTCACCATCTCCTTGAACTCGTTCACCGGCCCGTCATCGCCGCTCTGGGACGCGTAAGCGGCCTTCGGCGCGAAAAACGAAATCGGGTTGTAGCCCCAGTAATCGTAGTGATCCTCAATGCCCGGAAACGACTTGAGCAGCAGCGTCTCGTCAAACTCGAAAATCGGAAGTAACTCAACCGCCGTAACTCCCAATTGCCGCAGATACGGAATCTTCTCCACCACGCCGGCGAACGTCCCCGGCTTCGCCACTCCCGACGAAGCGTGCCGCGTGAACCCCCGCACGTGCATCTCGTAAATCACGCTGTCGGCCAGCGGAATGTTCAGCGGTTGGTCGAACTCCCAGTCGAACTGCCCACTCAAGATCGCCGCCCGCCGCGGCTGTGTCCTCCCCGGTCCCGCGCCCCACGTGCTGTGCCCCGACAGCGCCTGCGCATACGGATCGGCCACGATATTACGCCGGTCGAACCGGTACACCAGCGGATTCTCGTTCGGCGCCCGCTCCATCCGGAACGCATAGTGAATCCCCGGGTCCAGCCCCAGCAGAAACGCATGCCACACATCCCCGGTCCGGTTCAGATGCGGATCGAACGGAAACTCCACCAGCGGCTCCGCTTCACCCGGGAAAAACAGAATCAACGTCACCGCCGTCGCGTGCTTGGAAAAGATACTGAAGTTGATCCCGCCCCGACGCACCGTCGCCCCAAACGGCAACGGCGAACCCCGGCTGAATTCAAACTGCGTCGTCACCATCGACAGCAGCTTCTGGCGCAAACTCGACATACGTCCGAACCGTTCCCCCTCGCGGCGCTTTCAGTCTATCAGCCCTCCGGTTGCGCGCCGCGCCCCGCGGGCCGCTATAATACGGAACCAGAAATAGGGGAACAATCGTCCGGCTATGACACGCGACTCCCAGAAGCAAGACGCGCCACCTCGCCGCGCGAACGGGAACGGGCATCCGGCCGCCGCGGTCAAGGGGGAACTGACCGGATGGGATGAAATCGCGGCTTACCTCAACGTCAGCCGCCGGACCGCCCAGAATTACGCGAACCATCACCGCCTCCCCGTGCGACGCCACCCCGGCCGCAAAGGCCGAGTCTGGGCCCTACCCTCCGAACTCGACCAATGGAAGGGCAGCCACACGTTCCCTCCTCCCGCCCGCACAGGCCGCGCACGGTTCCTCTTCGTCCTCGGCGTCCTTTCCGCCATAACCCTGGCCGTCATCGCCACCGTCCTCATTCACGGCCGGTTCGCCCGGCCGGAAGTTACTCCGGCTTCCGTCACTATGAAAGACAACGCCGTTGTAGCGCTCGACGCCGACGGCCACACGCTCTGGCAACACCCCTACCGCCGCCATCTTATGGCTACCGTCGGACGCACCCATTTCGCCGACTACGCCCGCATCGCGGATATCGACGGCAGCGGCCACCCGTCCGTCGTGGTCCCGGTGCTGCTGGCCAACGGCCCCAACCCGGACGATCTCTTCGTCACTCGCATCGACTGCTTCTCCGCCGACGGCCGCCTGCGCTGGTCCTACCAACCGCGCATCAGCCTCCGCTTCGGCCAAGATGAGTTTCATGGCCCATGGTACGTCTTTGCGCTCTTGATCTCCAGCGCCGGGAAATCCAGCTCGATCTTCGCCAGCTTTACCCACTTTGAGTGGGGCAACTCATTCGTCGCCGAAATCGCCCCCAAAACCGGCCGCGGCAAATTCCGATTCGCGAACACCGGAAGCACCCACTCGTTATCCCAATTCACAATCGCCGGGCAAACGTATCTTCTTGTGGGCGGCTTCAACAACGAATATGATGGGGCAAGTCTCGCGGTCATGAATGAGAGCCAACCTTTCGCCGCCTCGCCCCAGACGCCAGGTACGCGCTATGTTTGTGCGAACTGCCCCTCCGGCTCGCCGGACTATTACTTTGTCTTCCCCCGTTCCGAATTAAACCGGGCCCTCGATCAATACGAACTGCCCGTGGACGCCATCCCGGTGAATGGGAACAGTGTCGAGCCCTTGGTCAATGAGAGCATTACGGCGCCTCAGCCCGTAATCGCCGCCTACCTCCTACGCTTCTCTCCCGCGCCGCACCTCATCTCAAGGCGCTTCAACTCGAAATACGAACCCCTCCACCGCTCTCTCGAACAATCGCACCGCATCTCACATTCGTTCCGGAACTGCCCCGACCTCCACAACCCCGTCGGCATCCGCCTCTGGACCCCCTCCGGCCACTGGACCAACCTCCGCGGCCGATCCTCCCTCTGACGCGCCCCGTTGTATCGTGAGGTCTATGTTGTCCTCGCGCACACTCGCCCTCGCCGCCCTCCTCGCCGCGTCCCCCGCCTGGTCCGCCCCCGCCCCCACCGTCGACGAAGCCCGCCGCTTCATGGACCACGCCGAAGCCCGTCTCCTCAAACTCAACATCGACTCCAGCCGCGCCGACTGGGTCCGCTCCACCTACATCACCGGCGACACCGAAATCCTCGCCGCCCAGGCCGACGAGCAACTCATCCAGGCCACCGTCGAACTCGTCCACCAGGCTCAGCGCTTCTCCCGTCTCAAACTCCCACCCGAACTCGCCCGCAAGTTCGCCCTCCTCCGCAACTCACTTACTCTCGCCGCGCCAACCGACCCCGCCCAAAGCACCGAACTCACACGCATCGCCGCCAAAATGGAAGGCGACTACGGCGCCGCAAAATACTGTCCCACTCCGAACCGCTGCCTCGACGTCGATCAACTCTCTGACATTCTCGCCACCAGCCGCGACCCCGCCGCCTTACTCGACGCCTGGCAAGGCTGGCACAACCTCGCCCGCCCCATGCGCACTCCCTTCGCCCGCTACGTCGAACTTGCCAACCTCGGCGCCCGCCAGCTAGGCTTCGCCGACACCGGTGCCATGTGGCGCTCGAAATACGACATGCCGCCCGACGCCTTCGCCGCCGAACTCGATCGCCTCTGGACTCAGGTCCGCCCGCTCTACGTCGCCCTCCACACCTACGTCCGCCGCCGCCTCCGCGAAAAGTACGGCGCCGCCCTCGTCCCCGCCCACGGTCCCATCCCCGCCGACTTACTCGGCAACATGTGGGCCCAGGACTGGAGTAACATCTACCCCCTCATCGCCCCTCCCGGCGACCACGCCACCTACGACCTCACGCAAATACTTCGCGCCCGCAACACCAAACCCCTCGACATGGTCCACGATGGCGAGCGCTTCTTCACCTCCCTCGGCTTCGCGCCCCTCCCGCCAACCTTCTGGACCCGATCCCTGTTCGTCAAACCCGCCGGCCGCGACGTCGTCTGCCACGCCAGCGCCTGGGACATCGACACCCAAAACGACCTCCGCCTCAAGCTCTGCATCGAAATCAACGCCGAAAACTTCGGCACGATCCACCATGAACTCGGCCACAACTTCTACCAGCGCGCCTATATGCACCAGCCTCTGCTGTTCCGCGACAGCGCCAACGACGGCTTCCACGAAGCCATCGGCGACACCATCGCTCTGTCCATCACCCCCGCCTATCTCCATCGCATCGGTCTGCTCGACCCCGTCCCTCCCAACTCCGGCGACATCGGCCTCCTCCTCCGTCGCGCCCTCGACAAAGTCGCCTTCCTCCCCTTCGGCCTCATGATCGACAAGTGGCGCTGGGAAGTCTTCTCCGGCCAAATCCCGCCCGAGAAATACAACGAAACCTGGTGGGCCATGCGCCTCCAGTATCAGGGCGTCGCACCCCCGGCAGGCCGCACGGAATCCGGCTTCGACCCCGGCGCCAAGTACCACGTCGCCGCCAACGTCCCCTATACCCGCTACTTCCTCGCCGCCATCCTCCAGTTCCAGTTCCACCGCGCTCTCTCCCACATCGCCGGCTGTACCGATCCTCTCTACCAATGCTCCATCTACGGCAACCAGGAAGCCGGCCGCCGCTTGAACGCCATGCTCTCTCTCGGCGCAAGCCGGCCCTGGCCCGACGCGCTCGCCGAACTAACGGGCCAGCGCGAAATGGATGCCACCGCCATCCTCGACTACTTCGCCCCGCTCAAGAAATGGCTCGACGAACAAAACAAAGGCGAGCAGCCCGGTTGGTAACCCGCCGCAAAGTGTTCGGCGCCACATAGGACAAATTGACCCACTTTTGCGCTCACCCATTTGCACCCCATCCTCCACTGCGCTATCGTCATCCCTTGTGCAACACGCTGGCGGAGGGATCCGGCGCCGTGCCACCTCAACCCGATTTTCTGCGCCGCACCGAACCGTGTAGCTATGATGAAACTTCATTGAGGAGGTTGTAGCCAGATGCGACTGAACTCCAAGTTGATTGCATCGCCGGCAAGAACGTCGTGGAAAGCGTACTTCTTGCCTCTGACTCTTCTGCTCTCGGGCTTGCCACTGCCCGCCACCGCCCAGGATTCCGCCGGCGGCGAGGCCTCGCTCGTTCTGCCCGACCTCGCCCAGGCCACTTTCCTGGGCATCAACGGCCGAACCCTCCTGCTCGCCGGACTTGCTATCGTCTTCCTCGGCTTCCTGTTCGGCATGGCGATCTTCTATCACCTGAAGAACCTCCCCGTGCACAGCTCGATGCGCGACATCTCCGAGCTCATCTACGAAACCTGCAAGACTTACCTCGTCACGCAAGGCAAGTTCCTGCTCATCCTCGAAGCCTTCATCGGCGTCATCATCGTGTTTTACTTCGGCCTGCTGCAAGGCTTCGCCGCCATCAAGGTCTTCATCATTCTCCTGTTCAGCCTCATTGGCATCGCCGGTAGTTACGGCGTCGCCTGGTTCGGCATCCGTGTCAATACCTTCGCCAACTCGCGCACCGCCTTCGCTAGCCTCCGCGGCAAGCCGTTCCCTTGTTACGACATCCCGCTCAAGTCCGGCATGAGCATCGGCATGCTACTCATTAGCGTCGAACTTGTGCTCATGCTCTTCATCCTTCTGTTCGTTCCTGGTGACTACGCCGGTCCGTGTTTTATCGGATTCGCCATTGGGGAATCCCTCGGCGCCGCCGCTCTCCGCGTTGCCGGCGGCATCTTCACCAAGATCGCCGACATCGGCGCCGACCTCATGAAAATCGTCTTCAAAATTAAGGAAGACGACGCCCGCAACCCCGGTGTCATCGCCGACTGCACCGGCGACAACGCCGGCGACTCCGTTGGACCCTCCGCCGACGGCTTTGAAACCTACGGCGTCACCGGCGTCGCCCTCATCTCCTTCATCCTCCTCGCCGTCAATTCGCCGCTCGTCAAGGTCCAGCTTCTGGTCTGGATCTTTGCCATGCGCGTCATGATGCTCATCTCCTCCGGCTTGTCTTACTTCCTCAACTCCGCCATCGCCCGCGCACGCTACCTCAACTCCGACAAGATGAATTTCGAGGCGCCTCTTACCTCCCTCGTCTGGCTTACCTCCATCGTCTCCATCATCGCCACTTACATCGTCTCCAACCTGCTCATCCCCGACTTAGGCGGCGACACGACGCTGTGGTGGAAACTCTCCACCGTCATTACCTGCGGCACCCTCGCCGGCGCCATCATCCCCGAACTCGTTAAGGTCTTCACTTCCATGCAGTCGGGCCACGTCCGCGAAATCGTCACCAGCGCCCGCGAAGGCGGCGCCTCGCTCGATATCCTCTCCGGTTTTGTCGCCGGTAACTTCAGCGCCTTCTGGCTCGGCCTCGCCATGCTCATCCTCATGGGCATCGCCTACGGCGTAAGCACCCTGGGCCTCGGTTCGCTCATGGTCGCGCCCGCCGTCTTCGCCTTCGGTCTCGTCGCGTTCGGCTTCCTCGGCATGGGGCCGGTCACCATCGCCGTCGATTCCTACGGCCCCGTCACCGACAACGCCCAGTCCGTCTACGAACTCTCCGTCATCGAAACCATCCCGGACATCGAAGCCGAGATCAAGAAGGACTTCGGCTTCACCCCGCGCTTCGAGGTCGCCAAGGAATACCTCGAAGAAAACGACGGTGCCGGCAACACTTTCAAGGCCACCGCCAAACCCGTGCTCATCGGCACCGCCGTCGTCGGCGCCACCACCATGATCTTCTCCATCGTCGTCGCCCTTACCCAGGGCCTGCGGCCCGACCTGGTGAACAACCTCTCCATCCTCCACCCGCCGTTCCTGCTCGGCCTCATCCTCGGCGGCGCCGTCATCTATTGGTTCACCGGCGCATCCGCCCAGGCCGTCACCACCGGCGCCTACCGCGCCGTCGAGTTCATCAAGGCCAACATCAAGCTCGAAGGCGCCACCAAGGCCAGCGTCACCGACAGCAAGAAGGTGGTGGAAATCTGCACCCAGTACGCGCAGAAGGGGATGTTCAACATCTTTATCACCGTGTTCTTCGCTACCCTCTCCTTCGCCTTCGTCGAGCCGTACCTCTTCATCGGCTACCTCATCTCTATCGCCCTGTTCGGCCTCTTCCAGGCCATCTTCATGGCCAACGCCGGCGGCGCATGGGACAACGCCAAGAAGATCGTCGAAACCGAACTCAAACAAAAAGGCACGCCCCTCCACGACGCGACCGTGGTCGGCGACACCGTGGGCGACCCCTTCAAGGACACCTCTTCGGTGGCCATGAACCCCATCATCAAGTTCACCACCCTGTTCGGCCTGCTCGCCGTCGAACTTGCCGTTTCACTCGCCGCCAAACAAGGCGGAACGATCACCCATACCTTCGCCGCCTTGTTCTTCGCGATCTCGATCTACTTCGTCTGGCGGACCTTCTACGGTATGCGCATCGGCCAGGAATAAGGAGCCGCATTGCCCGGCCCGCTCGCGGAACCCCTTGGGTTCGGCGGCCCCGACTGGATCGAACTGCTCGCCGCCGTCCTGCTCGCCGGGTCCCTCCTGCTCTGGCGTCCTTACATCCTGCCATTGGCGCGGCGCATCGGCCGTCATCCGGCTTGGTGCGCCGCCCTGCTGGCCACCCTCGCCCTGGTCCTTCGCCTTGCCCTGCTGCCAAACCACCCCATCCCCACGCCGGGCGTCTATGACGAGTTCGGCCACTTA
This sequence comes from Acidobacteriota bacterium, assembly GCA_021813825.1. GTDB lineage: Bacteria > Acidobacteriota > Terriglobia > Bryobacterales > Bryobacteraceae > JAJYKC01. The sequence goes on from JAKAJI010000102.1 coordinate 7,491, forward strand.
CTCGTCGCCGATACCCTGCTCCACGTCCGCCTCGCCAATCCCATCCACCCGATGCATCGCTTCTTCGAGACGATCTTCGTCCTCCAGCAGCCCACTTACAGCTCCATCTATCCGCTCGGCATGGGCATGTTACTCGCCGCCGGCCGTTTACTTACCGGCCTCGCCTGGTCTGGTGTGCTCCTGGCCATGGCCGCCTTCTGCGCCCTCTGCTACTGGATGCTGCGCGGCTGGGTCAGCCCGGGCTGGGCCCTCGCCGGAGCCGCCCTCGCCCTCGCCCGCTTCGGCCCGCTGAACGATTGGACGAACTGCTACTGGGGCGGCCACCTTCCCGCCCTCGCCGGCTGCCTCGTCTTCGGCGCTCTCCCCCGCCTCACCGCCCACCCCCGCGCCCGCGACGCCGTCTTACTCGGCCTCGGTCTCGGCATTCACTTACTCACCCGCCCCTTCGAAACCATCTTCCTTCTCGCCGCTGTCCTGTTCTTCTTCGTCCCGCAAGCCAAAAACCCGCTTCTTCGCCGCCCCCTCGCGCTCGCGGCCGCCGCCACCCTCCCTGCCATCGGCCTCACACTCCTCCAAAATCGCAGCGTCACCGGCTCCTGGACCACGCTGCCGTACCTGGAAAGCCGCGCGCAATACGGCGTCCCCACCACATTTTCCTTTGAACCGGTTCCCGTGCCCAGCCGCGCCCTCACCGTCTCCCAAGCCGGTATCTACCGCATGCAGTCCGCCGCCCACGGCCCCGAAGATAGCCCGGCTCGCTTCCTCTCGCGACTCGCCTACCGCGTCCGCTTCCTCCGCTTCTTCCTCTCCCCGCCGCTCTATCTGGCCCTCCTCGCCTTCCCGCTCCTGCTCAACGAACACCGCTGGCGCGCCGTGCTCTTCACTTGCGTTCTCTTCTTCCTCGGCGGCAACTTATACCCGTTCTTCTTCCCCCACTACGCCGGAGCTCTCGCCGGCCTCTTCCTCCTCGCCGCCGTCGCCGCGCTCTCCCGCATCCATCGCCTCGGCCCCGCCGGCGCCTTCGCCTCCCACGCGCTTCTCCTCCTCGCCCTTCTGCCCTTCGCCTTCTGGTACCCGGTCCACCTGCTCGAATCGAACCCCCGTCTCCGCGCGCTCGAAGCCTTCGACACCTGGGACGGCATCAACCACCCCGGCGACAACCCTCGCGCTGCCGTCGCCGAAATCGTCGCGCATCTCCCCGGCCGGCCCCTCATCTTCGTTCAATATCCCCCCACCCATTCCTTCCAGAACGAGTGGGTCTGGAACGCCGCCGATGTCGATTCCGCCCGCGCCGTCTGGGCCCTCGACCTCGGCCCCGCCGAAGATGAAGCCCTCCGCCGTTACTACCCGAATCGCACCGCCTGGCTCTTCTCCCCCGACACGGACCCCACTCACATCACCCCCTACCGCACTCCCCAACCCACTGCTCCCCCACCGCCGCCCCCGCCCGAGCACGGCCTCACCCTGGAACAAGTTCACTGATCCGCGCCCCTCTTGCTATACTGAAGCGAAGCCGCGCCCGTAGCTCAGTTGGATAGAGCGTCTGGCTACGAACCAGAAGGTCGGGAGTTCGAATCTCTCCGGGCGCACCATCGCTTCTCTCCCTCTTCAAACCAGCCCACAACACCCGCGCGTGCTACGCTCGTTTGCCGGAGGTGTGCTCCACCAACCGGCAGCCATGACGCTCGCTCGCTTTCTCCCCATCATCCTTCTTCCGCTCTCGTTAATGGCCCAGCCCTACACACGCGGAATCGGCCTCTATCCGGGTGACCCCGCCCAGGATTGGTCGCCGCGCCTCGAAATCGACTCCGCTTCCTACCGCAACCTCGCCCTTCACCGTCCCGCTTATCAGTCGAGCAGTTACGATTACAACCTCACCGCCCAACTCGCCACCGATGGAATCGTCGATACGCGCCTGCCGCGGTGGATCACGGTCTCCACCAGCACCAAGGGCGTGCTCCCCAAACACCAGCGCGAGTTACTTCTCGACCGTAACTGGGTAACTACCGTCGACCAGCGCGGCCGCAGCGTCTGGATCCAGTTTGAGATCGCTGGCGACGGCTTACCGGAGATCGACCGTCTCGATATCGACGGCTCGATCACAGCCCGCGAGCCCGACAATCAGGAGTGGACCGTTACGGTCCTCGGCTCCGATGATGGCGAGCATTGGGATCAACTCGGCCAGGCGAGCGGGATGGCCCGGCCCGGCGGCGAGATCCACCCGTCCGTTCCCTTCGTCCACCCATCGAAGCGCAGTTACTACCGCCTCGCCTTCGATACCGGGCGCACGGTCCTGTGGCGGATCGGCGAAGTCGCGTTCTCGCACAACGGGCAACGCGTCCCCCTCGGCGGGCCGTATGAGTTCACCAGCGCCTGGAAAAGCGCCGGTACCGGCGCCGAGTGGCTCTACGTGGATCTCGGCGCGCGCTGCCAAATCGGCCGCGTGAAACTCGACTGGATCCGAGGTCCGGCGCGCGGCACGCTCGAAATATCGGACGACGCACACCGATGGACTTCCATTCACGCTCTCGATGCAAACGATATTCACTTGAGCAATCCCATCGACGCGCGCTACGTGCGTCTCATGCTCGACCAGGCAGACACGAGCGACGGCTACATCCTCAGCGAACTCGAAGTCTACGGCCGCGGAGGGCCGGTCCCGCACGCCCACCCGGCCGCCCAGGCTTCCGGCCGCAGGCTTGACCTCGCGGGTGGGAACTGGAAGTTACAACGGGACTCGCTCGTTACCGCGGACGGCGCGGCCATCTCAACCGCGGGTTTCAAAGACGACGGCTGGCTCCCTGCCACCGTTCCCGGAACCGTGCTCGCCAGTTACTTGAACGCCGGCGCGATTCCCGATCCGAACTTCGGCGATAACCAACTCGCCATTTCGGATTCCTTCTTCTACGCGAACTTCTGGTATCGCGATCAGTTCCCCTCGCCACCCGCCGGCAAACGGGTGTGGCTTAACTTCGACGGCATCAACTGGAAGGCCGACGTCTACTTGAACGGTGAGAAACTGGGCCACATCGAAGGAGCCTTCGACCGCGCGCGGTTCGACGTAACCTCGAAACTCGCAGCGGGCGGCACGAACGCACTCGCCGTCCTCGTCTACAAAAACGACAACCCGGGCATTTTCAAGCAAAAGACCTTCGAGAGTCCCGGAACCAACGGTGGCGTCCTCGGAGCCGACAACCCGACCTTCCACGCCTCCATCGGCTGGGACTGGATCCCGACCATCCATGGCCGGAACAGCGGCATCTGGAACAACGTCTATCTCCAGGCAAGCGGAGACGTGACAATCGAAAATCCGTCGGTACGCACCACCCTTCCGCTTCCGGACACCTCGCGCGCCCAAGTCGTCATCGAAGCCACCGTCGCCAACCACGCCGCCCAGCCTGTCACCGGACACCTGCGCGGCCGCTTCGGCGAGCATGCCTTCGACCTGCCCGTACAACTCGCCGCCGGTGAGTCCCGCCGGCTCGAGCACCGCTTCACCCTCGCGAATCCGAAGCTCTGGTGGCCGAACGGTTACGGCGAGCCGAACCTCTACAACGTCGAGTTGCAATTCGACGACTCGGACGTAGTTACTTTCAACGCCGGCGTGCGCCAGTTTACTTACTCGGAAGACGCCGGCGCGCTGCGCTTCTGGATCAATGGCAGGCGCTTCATTCCCCGCGGCGGCAACTGGGGCTTCTCGGAGTCCATGCTCCGCTACCGCGCCCGCGAATACGAAGCGGCCATGCGCTACCACCGCGACATGCACTTCAATATGGTTCGAAACTGGGTGGGGCAGATCGGCGAGGATGCCTTCTACGACGCCGCCGACCGCAACGGAATCGTCATCATGCAGGACTTCTGGCTCGCCAATCCCTGGGACGGGCCGGACCCGGACGATGACGCGATGTTCCTCCGCAATGCCCGCGACACAATCGCCCGCATCCGCAATCATCCCTCCATCGGCCTTTACTGCGGCCGCAACGAAGGCTACCCGCCAAAGCCGCTCGACGACGCACTTCGCGCTCTGCTGGCGCAACTCGATCCCGGCATCGAGTACGTTCCCAGTTCCGCCGACGACCTGGTCAGCGGCCACGGACCCTACCGCGCCATGAGCCCGGATTACTACTTCCGCCAGCGTGCGACCACGAAATTTCACAGCGAACTCGGCATGCCGAACATCGTCACCATGGACAGCCTGCGGCGGATGATGCCCTCCTCCGGCATGTGGCCCCAGGGCGAGATGTGGGGCCTGCACGACTTCTCGCTCAACGGCGCCCAGGGCGGCTCATCGTTCCGCGAACGCATCGAAAAAAGTTACGGCGGAGCCAACGACGCCGCCACTTGGGTGGAACTGGCGCAGTTCGTCAACTACGAAGGCTATCGCGCCATGTTTGAAGCGCAGGGCAAGCACCGCATGGGCCTCCTGATCTGGATGAGTCATCCGGCGTGGCCTTCGATGGTCTGGCAGACTTACGACTATTACTTCGACCCCACAGCCGCCTACTTCGGCGCCAAGAAAGCCTGCGAACCACTGCACATCCAGTGGAACCCGGTCACGGACTCCGTTGAAGTCGTAAATTACAGTGCGGGCAACCTGGACGGGCTTACCGCGAGTGCTGAACTGTTGAACCTCGACGGAAGCCTGCGTTGGCAAAAATCGGCGGAACTCTCAAGCCGCGAAGACAGCATCGAGACGCCGATCCATATCGAGTATCCCGCCGGTCTGAGCCCCGTTCACTTCATCCGTCTGCGTCTGACCCGCGGCTCGGACGTGATATCGGAAAACTTCTATTGGCGCGGCCTCGAGCCCGGCGACTATCGCGCGCTCCGGCAACTCGGCCAGGCCGAGGTGAAGGCGGCGACTGAACAGCAGCGGCATAACGGCCAGTGGGAACTTACAACTACCCTGGAAAACCGGTCGGCCATCCCCGCGCTGATGGTTCGTCTGAAGGTGGTGCGCGACAACAGCGGCGACCGGATCCTTCCGGCGCTTTACTCCGACAACTATATCGCCTTGATGCCGGGCGAGCGCCGAACCATTCGCACCACCGTTGCGGATGCCGACACGCGCGGTGAGCAGCCTCGAATCGCCGTGGATGGCTTCAACGTCGCCGCGGAGCGTTAGGATTCTCCGAGCAGGCGCTTCTGCACCTTCCCCATCGCGTTGCGCGGCAGTTTCTCGACAAACACAAACCGGCGCGGCAGCTTGAACGACGCAAGCGACGCACGGCACCGTTCGGCCAGTACATCCGCCGCCACAGGCCGGCGTAGCACAACATACGCCACCGGGACCTCGCCCCGCACCGCGTCCGGCACACCGGCCACGGCCGCCTCGGCCACCTCCTCCTGCTCGAGCAGAAACTCCTCGATCTCGCGCGGATAGATGTTGAAACCGCCCGAGATGATGAGGTCGCTTTTACGTCCTCGCAGCGTGTAGTAACCGTCGTCGGAAACCTCGGCGACGTCACCCGTACGGAACCAACCGTCTTCGAAAGCCTCGCGCGTGGCGTCCTCGCGCCGCCAGTAGCCGGAAAAAACGTTCGGTCCCTTCAACCAGAGTTCACCGTCGCGGATCTCAACCGACACGCCGGGCAGAGGCAGGCCGACGGTCCCCGGCCGTCGTTCGCCGATGTAAGGATTGCTGATGTTCATCAGCGTTTCGCTCATCCCGTAGCGCTCCAGAATCCGATGGCCGAACTTCGCCTCGAATTCGGCAAACACCTGCGCCGGCAGTGGCGCCGAGCCCGAGACAAACAAGCGCATGCCCCCCCCGATCTTCCGCGCCTCCGCTTCCGGGATGTCGAGAAGACGGACATAGATCGTCGGCACGCCGAAGAATAGCGTGGGACGGAAGTCCAGGAACTCCGCCGCGGCCTTCCCGTGTTCAAAGC
>JAKAJI010000520.1 GCA_021813825.1 Acidobacteriota bacterium
TCAGCCGCTGCACGGACGCCTGGCCGTGAACCTTGTCGATGGCGTGATCCGCATCGCATTATTTTTGAGTTATCTCTACGTGCTGTCGCGGTTCAAGGACATCGCGCGGGTATTCGAGTATCACGGAGCCGAGCACAAAGTTGTATTTAACTTCGAAAGCGGGCAGCCTTTGACGGTGGAGAATGCACAGCAGTTCGAAACGTGGCACCCACGCTGCGGGACGAGTTTCCTGCTGGTGGTGATGGTGGTGGCCATGATCTTCTACGCGTTCCTGCCGATCGACAATTTCGCCCTGAAGCTGGTGGCCCGGATTGCGATGCTTCCCCTGGTGACGGGTGTTAGTTACGAGATGATCCGCTTCGCGGCGAAGCGACGGGGCGGACTGATGGCCGCGCTGACGGCGCCGGGGCTTTGGCTGCAACGAATTACGACGAAGCCGCCGGCGGATGCGCAGGCGGAAGTGGCGATCCATGCGCTTCAGCGGGCGATGACGCTCGAGCAGGTACACGGAGGAGAACTGGTCGTCGCTTAAGTTGGCGACCGGGCAGCGCATGGACTATCAAGACAAATTAGACGGAATCGAAGCGCGCTTCGAGGCGCTGACGGCACAGATGGCCGATCCGGAGATTATCAACGATCCGGCTGCCTACCGGGGCGTGGCGAAGCAGCACAGCGAACTCGAGCCGGTGGTGACGAAGTATCGCGAGTACAAGCAGGTGAAGTCGGATCTGGACCAGGCGCGGGGACTGCTGGAAGATTCCGACCCCGGCCTGCGCGAGATGGCGGCGGAGGAGGCGACGGCGCTGGAACCCCGCCTGGCGGAGATCGAGGCCGAGCTAAAAGTCCTGCTGCTGCCGAAAGACCCGAACGATGAGAAGAACGTGGTGCTCGAAATCCGCGCCGGCACGGGCGGCGACGAAGCGACACTGTTCGCCGCGGAAGTGTTCCGGATGTACAGCCGGTACGCGGAATCGCAAGGCTGGCGGATCGAAATCACCTCGGCGAGCGAATCGAGCGCGGGTGGCCTGAAAGAAGTCATCGCGCTGGTGAGCGGCAACAGGGTGTACAGCCGCATGAAATACGAAAGCGGCGTTCACCGGGTGCAGCGCGTGCCGGAGACCGAGCAACAGGGACGCGTGCACACCTCGGCGATTACCGTGGCGGTGCTGCCCGAAGCCGAGGATGTGGATATCAAGATCGAGCCGAAGGACCTGCGCATCGACACGTTCTGTTCCTCCGGGCCGGGCGGGCAGAGCGTGAATACCACTTACTCGGCGGTGCGCATCACGCACCTGCCGACGGGGCTGGTGGTTTCCTGCCAGGACGAAAAGTCGCAGATCAAAAACCGCGCAAAGGCCGAGCGCGTGCTGCGCAGCCGTTTGTACGAGATCGAGCGGGAGAAGCAGTTGGAGCAGATTGGCGCGGAGCGTCGCAGCATGGTCGGCACCGGCGACCGCAGCGAAAAAATCCGCACTTACAACTTCCCGCAGAACCGAGTTACCGACCACCGCATCGGACTTACTCTCCATCAGCTCGACCTGGTGATGGAGGGCCACCTGGACCCGATCATCGACGCTCTTACCACTTACTATCAGGCGGAGAAGCTGAAGCAGCAAGGCGTCGAGGGCCAAGCCGCCTGACACACCACCGTTGACGCTTCACACCGCGCTTTTGCAAGGGACCGCTCTGCTTGAGGAAGCGCGTGTGCCTGCCTCGCGGTTGACAGCAGAGGTACTGCTGGCGCACGCCATCCAGCGCAGCCGCGAATATCTTTATGCTCATCCGGAGGAAACGCTCACCGAGACGGGCTGGATTCACTACGGCCGCTACTTGCATCAGCGCCTGAACGGGACGCCGACGCAGTACGTCACCGGCCGGCAGGAGTTCTACGGGCGGATGTTCCGCGTGACGCGCGATGTGCTGATTCCGCGGCCGGAAACCGAGCATCTCGTGGAAGCGGCGCTGGAGCGGATCCCATCCGGTGCGCTGGTGCTCGACGTGGGTACCGGGTCCGGAGCGTTAGCAGTGACGCTCGCACTCGAAACCCGCTGTCGCGCGCTGGCGAGCGACATTTCGGCAAGAGCTCTCGCCGTAGCACGGGCAAATGCGGCGCGGCTCGAGGCAGACGTGGCCTTCGTCGAGGCCGATCTGATAGAACCGTTCGCCGGACATTCGATCGACGTGATCGTATCGAATCCACCGTACGTCGCGCTATCGGAGCGCGAAAGTCTGCAGCGCGAGGTGCGCGACTTCGAACCGCCCGAAGCGCTATTCGCCGGACCAACGGGGTTGGAGTGTTACGAAAGGATCGTTGCCGGAGCGGCAACGGTGCTGCGGCCACGCGGATGGCTGCTGCTCGAACTCGGCTTCCGGGCCTCTGGGCCGGTCCAGGCGATGTTAGGCTCGGGGTGGGAGGACATCACGCTGATTCCGGATCTGGCCGGGATTCCCCGCGTGCTCGCCGCCCGCCGCGCATGAAGACTTATTTCCACGTCGACATGGACGCGTTCTTCGTCTCGGTTGAAGAACTGTCCGATCCGTCGCTAAAGGGGAAAGCCGTGATCGTCGGCGGAAGGCCGGATCAGCGCGGGGTGGTGAGCGCGGCGTCGTATGAAGCGCGAAAATACGGCGTTCACTCGGCGATGCCCTTGCGCACGGCGGCGCGCCTGTGCCCGCACGCGACGTTCGTCGACGGGCACATGGAGCGCTACCGCGACATGTCGCGCCGGGTGTACGCGCTGCTCCAGACATTTTCGCCGCTCGTGGAAATGGCGTCGATCGACGAAGCGTATCTTGACATGACGGGCACGGCGCGACTGTTGGGTCCGCCGCTCGAAGCGGCGCACAAACTGCACGAGAGCATGCGCAAGGAGACGGGGCTCAACTGCTCGATTGGCATCGCGGCCGCGCGGATGGTGGCC
>JAKAJI010000521.1 GCA_021813825.1 Acidobacteriota bacterium
CACACCGGCGACGAAGCACCCGATGTTACTGGAGATTGAGAATGACGCCGCATTAAATATACCGGCGGATGTGAAGAACTTTCTCGTCACCGACAGGTTTACGCTGCCGCTCGAAGTGGATGTGATGGCGGTGTATCCTCACGCGCACTATCTGGGGAAAGACATTCTGGCGACGGCGACGTTCCCGGACGGCACGAAGAAGACTTTGATTCACATCCCCCGTTGGGATGTGAACTGGCAGGCGGTGTACACGTACGCAAGACCGGTGACGCTGCCCAAGGGGACGACGGTGACGATGCGCTACACGTACGACAACTCGGAGGACAACATCGCGAATCCGAATCATCCCCCACAGCGGGTGATGGGCGGGAACCACGCGACCGACGAGATGGCGCACTTGTGGCTGCAGGTGCTGCCGCATCCGATACCGGGCGTCAACACCGATCCGCGGATGGTGCTGCAGGAAGCGTTGTCACAGCACGAGGTGGAAAAGGATGCGACGAATTTCGAGGCGCAGTACAACCTGGCCGCGATTTACTCGCTGCGGGGAGACGTGAAGGAGGCCTTGCCGCATTACGAGGCGGCAGCGCAGATCCGGCCGAAGGACCCGGTGGTGAACAATGCGCTGGGAAGCGCACTGCTGGCAAATGGCGCGGTGGGGGCGGCGATCGAGCGATTGAGGGAGGCGCTGGCGGTCCGGCCGGGTTACTTTGACGCGCACTATAACCTGGCCATTGCATATTCCTCGCAAGACAATCCGGGCGAGGCGGCGCGGGAGTTTGGCGAAGCGGTGCGGTTGAAACCGGGGGACGCCAATGCGCACGCGAATTTCGGGGCGACGCTGGCGCAGTTGGGACGATTGGAAGAAGCCAAGCGGGAACTCGAAGCGGCGTTGAAGATCGAACCCGGGCACGAGCTTGCGAAGGAGAACCTCGAGCAAGTGAATGAGTTACTTGCGCAAGGAAAGCGGTAAGAGGCCGGGCGTTACGCCGGCGAGAGTTTCAGGAAGAGGCTCGCGTGTGGGGCGAGGGAGAAGGTTTTCCCGGAGTGGATGACTTCGATCTCGCGGTGCGCCCACAGGTCCCGCGCGGCGCAGGTGGCGGGAAGGCCGAGATCGGCGAGATTGACGGAGATGGACTCCGGCGCGTCACCCGTGTTGAAGAGGGCCAGGACCTTTGCGTTCGAGCGAGGAAGTTCGGCGAGCCAGGCGGTTTGATCGCCGTGTGAGAAGAGTTGACGCGTGCGTGCGGCGTGCTGGTTGACGCCGAGGACTTCGGAGTTAGTAAGTAAGCCGAGGGTGAAGGCGTCGTTATCGGGGAGGTGGCCGCCGAACATGAGCGGGGAGCGGGCGACGGACCAGAGTGTCATGAGGGTTCGCTGCTCGTCGTGGGAGAGGAGGGACATGCGGGGTTCGCCGCGTTCGGCGCGGAGGCCGATGTGGCCGAGGGGGAGCATGTCGGCGTCGGGCCAGTGGCCGGGTTGGAGGAACGGGTTCCATCGGGCGAGGTTGGCGAACTGGCGTTTGACGGAGTCCCAGCGGTCCCACAGGTCGTCGGAGATGCGCCACATTTCGGCGTGTGCGGCGAGGAAGGGGGCAAGCGAGGTGTCATGGTTACCGGGCGAGAGGCTGAGGACGATGGGGCGGTGGGTGGCGTTGAGGGCGCGGCGGAGGGCGGCGATTTCCGCGGTGTGGGCGCCGGTGGGGCCGCCTGCGAACATGTCGTCCGCCTTGATGAAGTCAACGCCCCACGAGGCGTAGAGGCGGGCGATGGAATCGTAGTAAGCCTGGCCGGCGGGGCTATCGGCGAGGACGCCGTACATATCGGTGTTCCAGCGGCAGAGGGAGGTGCGGTCGGCGGCTTCGGAAGCCGTGTACTTACTGGCGAAGATGGGCAAGTTCGCATCGACGGCGCGGCGGGGAATGCCGCGGAGGATATGAATGCCGAACTTGAGTCCCTTGGAGTGGACATAGGTGGCGAGAGGGGCGAAGCCTTGCCCGCTGGCGGAAGACGGGAAGCGATTGGGCGCGGGGATGAGGCGGCCGAAGGAGTCCATCGTAAGCAGCGTGTCCGGGCGGTAGCCGTGGGATTTGGGATTCGGCTCGGACCATTGAATGTCGACGACGATGTACTGCCAGCCGTAAGGGCTGAGGCGAGAGGCCATGTAGTCGGCGTTGGCTTTGACTTCGGCCTCGGTGACGCCGGTGCCGAAGGCGTCCCAACTGTTCCAGCCCATGGGTGGGGTGGGGGCGAGGAGGGCCTGGGGCCGCGCCGGCAGAGTAAGTGCAGCGAGTAAAAGCGAGTAAGTGAGTAAGCGCGTCATGCGTGGGAGGTAATAGCGGCCGAGGCGGACTTCAAGCCCGGCGAAGTAGCGTTGATTTCGATCCGGCCTGTACCGGAGGATTGAACGATGGCGAGGCAGAGGCCGTGGTAGGCCTGGATGTGATTGGCTTTGAAGTCGAAGGTCATGTCGGAGACGTTGCCGTTGTCGACGCCGATCAGGCGGCCGGGGCCGCGGACATCGAGGGTGACGGTGTTATCGGCGAGGGGGTTGACGCGGCCCTGGGCGTCGGCGATTTGGATGGCGATATGGACGACGTCGCGGCCGTCGGCCCGGATGGCGTTGCGGTCGGGCGACAGGATGACGGCGGCGGGATCTCCGGTGGTGGAGACTTCGGTTTCGGCGACGACCTTGCCTTGTTTTTTGCCGACGGCTTTCAGGGTGCCTGGCTCGTAGGGGACGTCCCAGGAGAGGTGAAGATCGGAGGTGGTGCGGTTCGGGTTGATCCTGGCGGGGTCGTAGTGGCCGTAGCGTTCTTCCATTCCGTAGCGGGGGAAGCTATAGCCCTTGACGCCGATGGATTTGCCGTTCAGGAATAACTCGACACTTTCGCAGTTGGTGT
>JAKAJI010000103.1 GCA_021813825.1 Acidobacteriota bacterium
TACTGGCTGCAAACCGAAGCCCCGCGCCCGGACGGCGGCGCCGGTTGGAAAGGCTTGCGCCTGCGCGCCGATGTCGTGGGCAGCGAAGACGGCCTCGCGCCCTATCCCTACATCCGCGAGGGGCGCCGCATCCTCGCCGAATTCACCATCCTCGAACAACACGTCGGAACCGATGCCCGCGCCGCGCTCACCGGCAAGCCGCGCGAGGAGTTGACTGCGGAGGTTTTCCCGGATTCGGTCGGCATCGGCAGCTATCGCATCGACCTCCATCCCTCCACCGGCGGAGAAAACTACGTCGACATCAGCAGCCTGCCGTTCCAGATTCCCTTCGGCGCGCTCATCCCGCGCAACGGAGGCAACCTGCTCGCCGCCGCAAAAAATATCGGCTCAACCCACATCTCCAACGGCTGCTACCGTCTGCATCCGGTCGAGTGGAACATAGGCGAGGCCGCGGGCATGGCGGCCGCCGAGGCGCTTCGCACCCGGCTTTCGCCTTCTGCCATCCGGGCCTCATCCAAAGCACTGGCCGGGTTCCAGCGCAACCTCACCGCCGCGGGCTTCGAGCTATCCTGGCCGCGCCTATCGCCGCGCTGACTTGGCATTCTGCTGCGCCAACCGCTGTTCGAAATCCCGCTGCGCTCCGGCAAGGAACCGCTGAAACTCGCCGGGTTCGATGAACGGATTCGGCGCGCCGGGCTTCATCCGCGCCACCTTTTCCTTCATGTCGAAGAACTCCGTGTGCGGCGCAAGAAAGATGTCGCACGGCAGCGTCTTCAGCAGGGCGAAGGAACGCTCATAATCGGCCAGGATGCCCGGGTACGTCGGGTGCCCCACAAGCCGGTTGTCCGACACGGAGATGCTGCAGAAGAACAGCACGTTCAGCGTCCTGCCGCCGTCGGTGATCGGCATCGTCCAGGTCGTGCATCCAGGCGTGTGGCCGGGCGTAAGATGCGCGGTTATCGTCACGCCGCCCAGCCTCACCTGCTCCCCGTCGCGAAGCAGATGGTCCACTTTCACCGCCGGAAATACCGTTCCCGCGCGCAGCAGTGCGGCGTCGCCCTGGCTCGCATAAAGCTTTGCGCCGGACTTTTCTTTCAGCGCCGCCAGTCCGCCCGCGTGGTCGAAGTGGGCGTGGGTATTGAGCAAAATGCGCACATCGGTGACGCGGAAGCCCAGTTTCGCGATGTTCGCTTCCACTTGCCGCGCCATCTCCGGCAGTCCGGCATCAAGTAGTATGTCGCCCGCCTGCGTGTGGATCAGATAGCAGCCGAGGCCCGCCGAGCCCACGTAGTAGATCGGGCCCGCAAGGTGGAACGGCGGAAACGGCTTGTTCCAGGCGATGCGCCGCGCGCTCATCGGCTGCGACAATGCCGCGCCGGCCAACACCACCGCGGCCGTAATTGCAAAAGGGATTCGACTCATTCTTTCCGTTTGGATTGCGCACAACGGAGCTAATAACGCAATAGCCGCTCCGCTTCGGCCGCCACGTCTTCCACCTGCGGCAGGATCTCGTTTTCCAGCACCGGATGGTAGCCGACCCAAGTGTCCATGGCAGCGACGCGGCCGACCGGCGCGTCGAGATGTTCGAACAACTCGTTGGCGATGCGCGCGGCGATTTCGGCGCCGTAGCCCCAGCTCAAAGTGTCTTCGTGCGCAACCATCACGCGGTTGGTCTTAGCGACCGATTCCGTAATCGCCTCCCAGTCATAGGGGGCAAGGCTGCGCAGATCGATCACTTCGATCGAGCCGCGCCCGAGCTTCTGTTCGACTTGCGCGGCCGCGAGCAGCGACTTTTGCACCAGCGCGCCAAAGGTCACAATGGTGAGCGCTTCGCCGCGTTTCACAATGCGCGCCTTGCCAAACGGAATCGTAAAATCCGGCCCCGGATGCGGCGAGCGGTTGTACGGCTCGCGGTAGAGCTTCTTGTGCTCGAGGAACAGAACGGGGTCGTCGCAGCGGATCGCCGTCCGCAAAAGACCGCACGCGTCCAGCGCGTTCGACGGCATGACGACCCTCAGACCGGGGATGTGCGTGAAGATGCTTTCCCCGCACTGGCTGTGATAAATCGCCCCGCCGTTGAGATAGCCACCCGTGGCCACACGGATCACGGCGGGCGCAGCGAATCCGTTGTTGGAGCGCCACCGCATGTTCGCCAACTCGTCGCGGATCTGCATCATGGCCGGCCAGATGTAGTCGAAAAACTGGATCTCGGCAACGGGTTTCATCCCCCGCGTGGCCATGCCGATGGCGCGGCCCAGAATCGCGGCTTCCGCGATCGGCGTGTTGAAGCAGCGGCGCGAGCCGAACTCGATCTGCAAACCGCCCGTCGCTTTGAATACCCCGCCCTTGCCTTTCACCTCGGTGAGGTTTTCTTCCCGGCTGGCATCGGCCACGTCCTCGCCAAAGACGACCACGCGGTCGTTCCGCCTCATCTCCTCGGCTAGGGTGAGATTGATCTCGTCGACCATCGTGCGCGGCTCGCCTTCAAACCGAGGCTCGGCGTCGAACTTCGATGACGTAGGGTCGATGCGGTCCGAATACAGGAACTCAAGCGTGGAGCGAAGTTCGGCGGGAGCGGCTTTGAGCGCGTAGTCGGTCGCTTCCTGGACCTCCTGGTCCACTTCTTGCGCCAGCGTCTCGAGGCCATGGCGGTCGATGATGCCTTCGCCGAGCAGCCACTCGGGAAAGCGCGTCAGCGGATCGTGCGCCTGCTCGGCCGCGCGTTCGGCGGCGGTCTTGTACAGCCGCTCGTCATCGGAAAGCGAGTGAGAATACGGCCGGATGACGTGCGCGTGGACCAGCGCCGGCAGCCGCGTCTGCCGGCAGTGGGCGATCGCCAGCGACATCGTCCGCCAGCAGGCGTTGAAATCCGAACCGTCCACCTCGAAGCGGGCCAGCGACGCGTAGCCGCTTAGCAAAGCCGAAATACTGCCGCCAGGGGTCTGATATTCCACAGGCACAGAAATCGCGTAGCCGTTGTCCTCAACCAAAAACAGCACCGGCACCTTTTCCAGGCACGCGGCGTTCAGCGCCTCCCAGAATTCGCCTTCACTCGTCGCGCCGTCCCCGGTCGTGACCAGAGTGATTTCATCGGAGTCCGGCTTCAGGTAGCGGCTGGCCTGGGCGCAGCCCACCGACTGCACAAACTGCGTCCCGGTAGGCGAACTGCCGCAGACGATATGCAGCTCCGGCGAACTCCAGTGGGACGGCATCTGCCGGCCGCCCGAGGCGCGGTCCTCCGCCGCCCCCACGGCCTGCAAAAGCATGTCGCGGCTCGTCACCCCAAGCGAGAGCGCAAGCGCGCGGTCCCGATAGTACGGATAAAACCAGTCGTGGCCCGGACGAAGCAGCATCCCCGCCGCGGTCTGAATCGCCTCGTGGCCTGCGCCGCTGATCTGAAAGAAGATACGGTTCTGGCGTTTCAGCAGGATTTCGCGGTCGTCCAGCCGCCGCGAAAGATACATCACGCGGAAGGCGTGCAGTAGCTCCTCACGGGCCGGCAAGGACAGGCCCGGGATGGGAGCGCTCGCGGCGCCGTGAACCGCGGTGGCTTGGCTGGATGGCTTGAGCATGCGGTGCGAACCCTCTTCCCGTAACTCAGTGTACCCGGGTTATTATCTTCCTGCATGGGCCACTCGGACAACACTTCCGGTGGAAGAAAAGGCGTAAGATGGCAGCCGCTTCAGCGGGAGTTCTTCAGCAGCGCGAGTCCCAGCCACACCCACGCCACGATGAACGAAACCCCGCCGAACGGAGTGACCGCCCCGAGCACCCGGACGCCCGTGATCGCCAGCACGTAGAGGCTGCCCGAAAACAGGGCAATGCCGGCCGTGAGCAGCCAGCCAATCCGTCCGGCCTCCGCGGCGCCGAGCGACCCGGCGCGGGCCAGCAACGCAACCAGCATCAGGCCGAGCGCGTGGATGAAGTGATAAAAAACGGCCTTCTCGTACACTGACATCCGGTATTCATCCAACCGGTTCTTCAGGCCGTGGGCGCCGAACGCGCCGAGAGCAACGGCGGCGGCAAGCAGAAACGCGGCCGTGGCGGCCCAGCCGTTGGCGGCTTCGACGGTCGGCGTGGCGACGGTTTGCGGCATGCGCCTAGCGTAACCGGTTCGCACCGGCGCGGCCAAGCCAGGGGCCAAAAACACAACGGCCCCGGAAACCATGTCCGGGGCCGAAAAGGTTCTGTTTCCGTTGCGCGCCTCTATTCGACGTCGCCCCGGCGCTTCTTGCGGTTGCGCTTGCGCGCCAGGGCTTCCTTGGTCCGGCGCTTTTCGCCGGGCTTCAGATAGTAGGAATGACGCTTGATTTCCTTGATGATGTCTTCCTGCTGTACCTTGCGCTTAAAGCGGCGAAGCGCACTTTCTACGGTTTCGCCGTCCTGTACGACAACTTCCGCCAATCGAATTCACCTCACTCCCGAAACACACCCCCACTGCGGCACCCGCGTGGAGGGGTAAACTCAAGCA
Source organism: Acidobacteriota bacterium (assembly GCA_021813825.1). Classification (GTDB taxonomy): domain Bacteria; phylum Acidobacteriota; class Terriglobia; order Bryobacterales; family Bryobacteraceae; genus JAJYKC01. The sequence goes on from JAKAJI010000103.1 coordinate 4,472, forward strand.
TAACGCATCCGCGCACGGGCGTGCCGGCGTACTATGCTATATTCAGAAGCCGGGCCGGTGCTGCGCGCCTGAGGAGTTTTCACGCACGCAGCGGCAAGCCCGCTCGTTTCAGACCCGAGGAGTGAAGGAGCCCAGCGTGAATCTACGTCCGTTGCACGACCATGTCGTCATCCGCCGGATCGACCAGGAGGAGACCGCGCGCGGCGGAATCATCATCCCGGATTCGGCAAAAGAGAAGCCGCAACAGGGCGAGGTGATCGCCGTGGGCGACGGCAAGCGGAACAAGGACGGATCGCGCGCCGCCCTGGACGTCAAGCCCGGCGACCGGATCCTGTTCGGCAAGTACTCGGGCTCGGATATCAAGATCGATGGCGAAGAATATCTGATCCTCCGCGAAGAGGAAATCTTAGGAGTGTTGACGAATGCATAGGATTTTTCGCGCCGCTTTCCTGGTGGTCATCACCGCGGCCGCCGCGGCCGCGCAGGTAAAGATCGGCATTATAAATTCGGCGCAGGCCATTTCCAGTACACAGGAGATCAAGAAGGCGCAGGCCGACCTGGAAGCCAAGTTCAAGCCGCGCCAGGACGAGTTGGCCAAACTCCAGTCAGACCTGCAAAACATCCAGACCCAGCTTCAGGGCGGCAAGCTCAGCCCGCAGGGCGAGCAGGAGTTGAACGCCGAAGGCACGCGCAAACAGCGCGAGTTCCAGCGCAAGGAGCAGGACCTGCGCGACGACGTCGACCGCGAGCGGCAGGACGTTTTGAGCCGCGCCAACGGCCGCATGCAGGATATCATCAAGAAACTGGCCGCCGAGAAGGGATTGGACGCCGTCTTCGACTCCTCCACTATGCTCTTCTTTAAGCCCTCCATGGACATCACGCAGGACGCCATCACCGCCTACGACAAAACGTACCCGGTAACCGCCGCCGCGAAGTAACATCAAAGAGGAGGACGCTGCCGGTATGGGTAGCTACCTGGAGGCTTACGGATCGCAGGAGGAGTTGCGCGCCAAACGCTCGCACCGCATCCGTCTCGGCGCGGGCATCGGCGCCATCGTGCTGGTGGTTACGGCCATTCTCTACGGCTCGTTCCGGAACTACACCCAGGAGCACCAGGTAAAAGCGTTCCTTCGCCTGTTGCAGGCCGGGCAGTACCAGGATGCCTACCTGATGTGGGGTTGCTCGGAGGCCACGCCCTGCCCCAACTATCCCTTCCCTCAGTTCCGCCAGGATTGGGGCCCCGGCAGCACGCACGCCAATGTGGAGTCGGCCAAAATCGGCGACGTCCAGGCCTGCGGGTCCGGCGTCCTGATCCACGTCAACATCCCGGGCCAGCAGCCGACCGCGCTCTGGGTCGAGCGCAGCACGGGAGTCATCGGCTTCGCCCCCTTCGACGACTGCCCCGGCGTGCGCCATCTGCGCATCGGCGCGTTTCTCCGCTCATTGTTCGGAAAGTAGCGGGCATTCCCCGCGGTGCGGCGGGCTTCTGGAGCCGGCGACAGGAATCGAACCTGCGACCCTCTGATTACAAATCAGATGCTCTACCTGCTGAGCTACACCGGCCCGCTCGCTCTTTTTCGATTCTAGCCGAACGATCCGCCGCAATGCTCCCGATGCGGTCAGCCCCACCGTCTATTGACACTGACTACTTTAAACGGTAAAGTACTAACCATGAATGTCCTTCGAATGCACCGCGCCACCACCGCGGTCGCCGCTGCAGCCGTGCTGGCCTGCCTCTTGTTTCAACTCGGCGGGCAACCCGCCTTCAGCCAGGCGAGCCCCTTCGCCCGCGATCCCTACGGCGCCGTCGGCTCCATCGCGCTCCAAGTGGCGCTCCTCGCCGCCGGCCTCGCCTATGCGCGTTCCCTCCGCATGCGCTCGCACCCGCTGCGGCACCATCATCCCAACCTGATCCTGCGTGGCAACGTGGTGGCGATCCTTTCGGTCAGCGTGACGCTTCTGGCCGGCAGCATAGCCCAGGCGCTGAATCCGAAGCCGTCCTCGCCGGACGCCCGCATGCTGCGGGCCGGGCTGGAATGTATGGCGCTGGTTGCGGTGTACTGCGCCGCCGCGGTGATGCACGCCTTTCGCGGCTTGCCGGCCGTTGCCCCGCCGGCCAACCTCACCCTATGCGACGCGATCGACGATTTGTGGATGTTCGTCCGTGTGCCGGTCGCGAGGCTGCGGGCGGTGCTCCCGGAAAGGTGGGTGTGGCTCGTCCTGACCTTCCATGCCGAGCGGTTGTTTGCGCGCATCGCCTCGTTCGATCCACGGCGCCATCCATGGCGCTTTGCCTGCGCCGCGGGCATCGCCGCCGGTTCCTGCCTGTGCCTGGCGGAACTGCAAGAGGGATTGCCGCCAAGTCTGCCGGTGGGCTTGCTGGCCACGTCGTTCTTTCTCGCCGGCGAGACGCTGGCCGTGCTGCTCGGCTTTGCGCTCCTCGGGGGCTACCTCGGGCTCCGCCCTCCGCTTCGCGCCCGCCGCTAAGGCGCCTTCAGTACAGAATCGACGGCAAATACGCGCCCTGCGGCTCGTGGTACAGGCCCATGGTCATTAGCGTGAGCGGTTGCACGATACGAAGGCCCATGTCCAGGCACCAGCGAATCAGATCCGAGTTTCGCGTGGGCACAAGAATGCCCGGCCCGAGAAAGCGTTCGGCCTGGGCGATGAGCGCTTCAATGTCGGCGTTGGTGAGCCCCGCCGCGTGGCCGAAAAAAGCAAGAGCGGTCGCGTAGCCGGTGATCCGGCCGTCGCGTTCCACCACGCGCGCCGACCCCATGCGGACCGCGTCGGCTAACTCCCCTCCCCGGTCGTGCCCATGCACCTGCATGCAGACGCGGCTGCAGGCTTCGATGTCCTCGATCTGCGCCGGGCGGACCTGGCAGCCTTCCGCCGCCTTGCCGATCGGAGGGCCCTGCAGCGTCACCAGCGGCTCACGCACTTCGAAGCCGAGCTTCATGTAGAGCGAAAGCGACCGGTTATGATATGCCGCCTGGACAAGCCGGACACCGGGCATGGCCTTCTCGCTCGTCCGGTCGATCACGTTCTCCATCAGTTTGCGTCCAATACCCGTGTTCTGCACGTCCGGGTCAACCGTGATCGGACCAATCCCGCCCACCGCGGACCGTTCATCCAGGCAGTTGCTTCCTACAATGCGGCCGTTCTGCTCGGCCACGATGCAGTAGAAGTTCGGGTGCGAGAACATCCCGGCCAGCAGGTCAATCGCAACCTCGGCCGACGGCATGTCCGGCGGAAAGGCGTGCTCGCTCGCGATGCTGTGAAAGGCCTTGTAGCAGATGGTGCCGCAGACGGGAGCATCTTCCGGCACAGCTCTTCGAATCGTCACCGCGGGACGGGCGGCGTGGGCGGGCTGCGATGCGGACGGCATGAGAGCGCCTCCAACAAACTCTGGACACACGTCATTTTACGCTGAACGCTCGCGCGGTGGAAGCCATTTTCCCCCTCATCGGCGTGGTTCCCCCGCGGCTTCGTGGCGCGTAGCCTGAGGCGGTCTTACTGCTGCGGCCGGCAGCACGGCATCGGGCCGCGCCCGCCCATGCCCCCGGCCCATTCCGGAACGCCCGTCTTGTCGCGGAGCGTCAGCGTCTTGCCTTCTTTTACGACTTCGCGCGCAATCACGTACTCCGTGTCATTCACCTTCAGCTTAGAGCCCGTAATCTCGACTTCGTCCCCCTTGGCAAAGGAGAAGCCCTTACTCGTGATGAAGTACGCCGGGCCGAGCATCACTTCCACCGTAGCCTCTGCTGTCTTCACCATGAGATGCGTACCCATCCACATGCCGCGCGTGCTCTGCGTGACGGCGTCCACGGTGCCTTTCAGTGTGGTTTCGGTCTTCGGATCGTACATTCGTCCCATGCCGGGCCCCGGCTGGGCCGACGCGGCCATCCCGCCGGCAACGGCCAGCACGGCCGCCGCCAACCAGACATTCCAACTTTTCATCGACTCATCTCCTTTCGTCTTCCCTTCAACGTGAACCCGCAAATACGCTGCCAATCGAGGAGACTCGGCGGAATTGGGAATCCCGATGCGCCGCCTGGCCCCCGAGCGACAAGATTCCGCGGTGCGGTTCGAAGATTTGAATCAAGCGCGCGGAGCTAGGCCGCGCCGCGGGAAAGACGCGAATGGTAGGCGAGGAAGCCGCGCGCGGCCTCACGGCCCATCGTACGCTCGAGCATCGCCGGGCGCGTCGCGGCGAGGTCCACCACCACCAGCCCGTCGAGCGTGTGGGAAAACCGGCTGTCGACATTCAAGGCGGCCACGCGCGCCCCAAGGTGAAGATACTGGCGCAGAAGCACCGGGACGCTCTTGCCGTCGGTCTCCAGATCCGCCACCCACGCTGACAGTTCTTCGAGTTCGGTGGCGACCCTCGCCGGCCGCCCCCCACCCGGCATGCGCCGGAACGGCTGGCGTGGACGGACTAACCGCGCCAGTTCGGGCGCGAGCGCCGCCCCTTCCAGGTAATCGGCGATCAGGCGCCGCGAGGCCGGTTGGTAGTCGTCACTGATGCTGACCGCGCCGAATAGCGTCTTCGCTTCGGGCCGCGCGGCCACCAGGGCGCCGATCGCTTTCCACAACAGCAGCAGCGGCGCATAGCTTTTCTGGTAATCCGGATGCACGAACGAACGTCCGAGCTCAAACGCCGGCCCCAGGCGGCGAAGAAATTCGTTTCCGTAAGAGAAAATCGTGTGCGTGTAGAGCCCGGCCGCGCCGCGGCAGGGAACAATCGCCTCGCTGGCGCCGATGCGATACGCTCCGGCGATTTCCTGTTTCTCACGGTTCCACAAGAACAGGTGCTCGTACCAGCCGTCGAAGCGGTCCAGGTCGCGCTCGAACCCTGTTCCTTCACCGGCGCCCCGGAAGGCCAACTCGCGCAGGCGGCCGATCTCGGGCAGGACCGATGGCAACTCCTCAGCCCTGCCGTGGTACGCGGTAATCGGGCCGTGAGAGGCCAGACAACGGTCTTTGGGCAGGCGCGCGATATCTTCGGCAAGCTTCGACGGCTCGATGGCGGCCGCCGGCGCCGCATGACTCGTCCCGCAACCCGGCCGGCGCCGCCGTTCCCGCCGGGACAGCAGGTATACGCGCTCGCGCAGATGCGCGGTAAAAGCACGCTCATCGGCAAACGCAGCCGGCGTGGAAGCCGGCGCCGCATGGCCAATGCGAAGCTCCACTTCGGCGCGGCGCTTATTGAGGAACTCATGAGGCAGCAGCGCCGTGCGCAAACGCGGATGAACCAGGCCCAGAAGCTGGAACAGCGCGCTGTTGGAGCCCGCGAAATAGAACGGCACCGCGGCGGCGCCCGTCCGGCGGATCAGGCGCGCGGCGGCGGTATTCCAGGCCGGGTCAACCACGCCGAAAGCACGAGGATTCACGTGCGCCACTTCGCCGGCCGGAAAAATCACCAGCATCCCGCCCTTCCTCAGCCACTCGATCGCCTCGCGCAGCCCGCGCGCGTTCGAGCGCGCCGCCTCCGCCCCGCCGAACGGATTCACAAGAACGCAGTGGCGCGCAATCTCCGGCATCGCCCCCAGAACCGTGTTGGCCAGGATCCGTACGTCGCTCCGGACGCGCGGCAGCACGGAGCCGAGCACCGGCCCTTCAAGCAGCCCGAACGGATGATTGGCCACGGCCACCACCGGGCCGGAACGCGGGATGCGCGCCAAATCTTCCGGACTCACCTTCGCCTGCACGCCGAGCAGGCCCAGGAGCGAATCGAAAATGGACTCCCCGGCGCCCCGCCGCGCCGCGTCGTAAAGCAAATCAAGGCGGTCGAGCGCGAGAAGCCGCTCCACCGCCGTCTGAACCGCGCGCGGCAAGGGCGCCGGCAACAGCACCTCGAGGGACGCGGCAAATCCCGCCCGGCCGGTAGTGGGAGGTTTGAGCATAAAGTCCGTTGCGTTTATGTTGAATCCCTCCGATCACAGCCCGATGACGGCCCGGTTGCGCGTGTGTGAAAGTCCGCCGCCCGGTATAATCCGAACTCATGAGGACTTTGGCGATTCTGACGATCTGCGCGATCGGGGCCGCGGCGCAGACCCCTCCCCCAGCCCCGGCGCAACCCAAAACGGAAACCACGCCCCAACTTCCACCCGGGCTCTACGCCACCTTTCACACATCCATGGGCAACATCGTTTGCAAGCTCTACGACAAGGAAGCGCCCATCGCCGTCCGGAACTTCGTCGGCCTCGCGCGCGGAACCAAAACATGGACCGATCCCAAAACTCGCCGCCCCGTCCGCCGGCCCCTCTATAGCAACACCGTGTTCCATCGCGTGATCCCGGATTTCATGATCCAGGGCGGGGATCCCAAGGGCGATGGCACCGGCTCGCCGGGCTACAAGTTCAAGAACGAGGACAACCAGTACAAGTTCGACAAAAAGGGCGTGCTCGCCATGGCCAACGCCGGCCGCGACACCAACGGTAGCCAGTTCTTCATCACCGTGGCGCCGTATCCGAGCCTGAACGGAGACTACACGGTGTTCGGACAGGTAATTGAAGGCCAGGAAGTCGCCGACGCGATTTCAAAAGTCCCGCGCGATTCCAACGACCGCCCCCTGACGCCCGTGAAACTGGTCCGGGTGAGCATCCAACACATCTACGCCCCGGGGGAGAAGCCTCCCGTCCACCATCGGCCCGCCGCCCAACCGGCGAAGAAGTCTACTTAGCTTCGGCCGCGCTCAGCACGTCCCCGGTTCGCACAACCAGGCAATATTCGCCGTCGAGGTTGGCCAGGCTCATCGCATGAACTTCTTCGGCGCTGCGAAACGCGCCCGCCCAGTCCCGGCGGCCGAAAGTGAAGCAGGCGTCTTCGGCCAGATACACCTCGAAGCCCAGGTTTCCGGCCATGCGCACGGTGGCTTCCACGCTGTTATTCGTGATTACCCCGGCAACAACCAGCTTGTTTTGCCCCGCCGCGCGAAGCCGGGCCTCTAAATCCGTGCCGATAAACGCGCTATTCGTGCTTTTGGGAATTACCGTTTCACCCGGTAAAGGCATCGCTTCGGGTTTGAAATCGTGCCCCGGCTGGCCCGGGCGGTAATGCGAGTCCGGTTCGACCGAGTCGTGGCGCACGTGGTAAATTGGCCGGCTCCCGCGCCGCCAGGCCGCCAGTAGCGCCGCCATGTTGCGCTCCGCCCCGGGATGATTCCGCACGCCCCAGCTCGGATGGTCGATCGCACGCTGCACGTCGATCAAAACAAGGGCCGCCGTGGCGGGCAGCGGCGGAACGCGGCTACCGGACTTGCCTTTATTTGGCAGAATACTTCTCAGCCTCCCACATTTCCTCTTGACTTTGTAAGTCCATCCGCCTTATTCTCGAAAACGCTTACACCGCGAGCTGGACGGCCTTGGATGAAGCACCGTTCCTCCCTCGCGATCCCCAGGTTGGGCGGCACAAGCATGAGTATCCGTGAAGTAGCAAAGCGCGCGAACGTGTCCACGGCGACCGTGTCCCGCGCGATTCATCACGACTCCCGCGTCAACGCCGAGACGGCGGAGCGGGTCTGGCACGCCATTCGGGAGTTGAACTATTACCCGAACGTGCACGCACGCTCGCTCGCCTCCGGACGAAGCCATATCGCCGGCCTCATCGTTTCCGATATTACCAACCCCTTTTTCCCGGAACTCGTGCAGGGTTTTGCCGAGGCGGCGCTCGAAAGCGGTTACGATACGCTGGTCGCCTCCACCAACTACGACGCCGCGCGGACCTCGCTTGCCATCCGCCGCATGCTCGAACGAAAGGCGGACGGCGTGGCGATCATGACGTCGGAAATGGACGAGTCGCTCATTGCGGAGTTAAAGAACCGCAACGTGCCCATGGTCTTTCTCGACGTCGCCGAGCCGGGACGGCTCATCTCCAACCTGCGCGTGGACTACGCCGACGGCGTGGGTACCGCCGTAAGACACCTCATCTCGCTCGGCCACCGCCGGATCGGCTTCCTCAGTGGACCCGACAACCTGAAATCGGCCCGCGTCCGGCGCGAGGCGTTCCTCGAATGCCTGAGCAACGCCGGCCTTGCCATCGAGGATCCCCGCATGGTCACCGACGGCGGCCACCGGATCGACGGCGGCTTCGATGCCATGCAGCGTCTGCTCGCGCTCGACGAACGCCCCACCGCCGTTCTGGCCTCGAACGATCTCACCGCCATCGGCGCCCTGCGCGCGATTCGCACCGCCGGCCTCCGTGTGCCCGAGGACATCTCAGTGGTGGGTTTCGACGACATCCAGCTCGCCGCTTTTACCGATCCCCCTCTCACCACCGTGCGCCTGCCTCGGACCGAGATCGCCGAGCGCGCCTTCGAATGCCTGGCCCGCAATATGGACCTGGGCCAGGAGGACGGCACCGAACCCGTCATCGGAACCAAGCTGGTCGTCCGCGCCTCCACCGCGCCTTACCACCGTTGAGTTTCCGCTTGAGCGAGGCCCGCGCAGGCCGATGCTATTGTTGGGGGTGAGCCTCGCCGAATGTGCGGAATCGCCGGTTACTTTCTCCCCCAATCGCCTCCCGACCCGGTCACGGTCCGGACGATGTGCGACCTCATCCGGCATCGCGGTCCGGACGATGAGGGCTACCACGTCGACGGCGGCTGCGCCATCGGCATGCGCCGTCTCAGCATCATCGATCTCGGCGGTGGCCACCAGCCTATCTCCAACGAGGACGGCTCCGTCTGGGTCGTCTTCAACGGCGAGATCTATAACTACCAGTCGCTCCGGGAGCGCCTCGAGGTCCAGGGCCACCGCTTCCGCACCCGGAGCGACACCGAAGC
>JAKAJI010000522.1 GCA_021813825.1 Acidobacteriota bacterium
AGGGTAGCCGGCGCCGCCGCGGCCGCGGAGGCCGCTGCGTTTGACTTCGGTGACGATATCGGGCGGCGACATGGCGGTGACGGCCTTGAACAGGCCCTGATAGCCGCCCTGGGTGATGTAGTCGGCAATGCGTTCGGGGTCGGAGTGGCCGGAGTTACGAAGGATGAGACGGTACTGGCCGGCGTAGAAGGGGTGTTCGGCGGTGAGGGCGCGGCCATCGAAGGGGCTTCGGTCGCCGCTGACGAGGGCGGGCGCATCGGCAGGGGTGACTTCGGCGTATATCGTTTCGTTCGAGGAGCAGCGGACGAGGGGGCCGCGGGAGCACCAGCCCATGCAACCTGTACCGCAGACCTCGACTTCACCCACGCGGCCCTGGGCGGCGACTTCGCGTTCGAGGGCGGCGCGGACTTCGGCGCTTCCGGCGGACTCGCATCCAGCGACGGTGCAGCAGGCGATGCGGTTCTTGATGCCTTTCCGGCGCTCGAGTTCAGTGTCGCGGATCTGGCGCAGTGTCTGGGCTGTCATGAGTCTCCTTGATGCGCGCTTCGAGTTGGGCGGGGGTGACTTTCGACATGGGCTTGCCGTCGTAGATGACGATGGGCGCGAGGCCGCAGGAGCCGACGCAGCGACCAGCCTCGATGGTCCAGTCGCCGGCCGAGTTGCGGCAGCGCAGCGTTTCCATCAGACCGGTTCCGCCGGCGGCGTAGCAGGCGGTGCCGAGGCAGACGACGGCGGAGTGGCGTTGCGGCGGGGCGAAGCGGAATAAGTGATAGAAAGTAGCCACGCCCAGGACGCGGCTGGGAGGGAGCATGAGGCGGCGGGCGACTTTGCGCAGGAGCGGCGGGGAGAGATAGCCGTAGAGTTGTTGCGCGACGTGGAGGATTTCGATGAGCGCGTCGCCCGAGTACTGGTGACGGGCCATGGCGCGGTCGAGGACTTCGTCCCTCGGATCGGTCATGCGGTCAGAGTTGTCCAATAGCATTCAGCTTATCTCCGCTCGACAGGCTGCGGTTCGAGGGTGCGGCGGACGAGTTGGAGGCGGGTGGAATCGAGCCTGTCGGCGATGAGCTCGACGAGACGCCGCATGAGGACGTATCCGATTTCAGGATTGTGATCGCAGAGCGAGAGGACATCGTCGCCGGGGAGGGCGACGGTGCTGACGTCGGTGAGGGCGCGCGCCGTGAAGTGGGCGCGCTGGTCCATCATGATCGCGGACCAGCCCACCGCGTCACCAGGGCCGAGCGTCTGGACGCGGTAGGGTCCGGCGGCGGTAGAGAGTTCCAGGGCGACATCGCCAGTGACGAGTAAGTAGAGATTGGACGACTTCTCGCCCTCTTGGAAAATGACTTCGCCTTCCTTGAAGTCGATTTCCCGCGCCAGAGAGAGGAGCGTTCGCAGGTGCGCCGGGTCGATGCCGCCCAACAGGCGGCCGGCGCGAACGAGGTCATGAAATTCTTTCAGGAGCACGACACCCTCCCAGGCGCGTGAAGCCACCACAATTGCAGGGGCACGTTATCTGCCAATGCGGGAGCGCCGGGACCGTTGGGAGGTTGGGGGATATGCGGAGCGGGGGGCCAGGCTGCGCTCATTTGCTCCGAGCGATGCGCCGAGAAGGCGGGCGGAGCGAGGGCGTTCACAACGAGCGGCAGAAATGTTTCCTTTGCTGGATCAACAAGTTACGCTGGCGCTGCGGATGGGCGGGTTGGATGCGGCTGGTAGACTCACAGGCGTTGAAGGTTTCGAACGCGCGAACGGATTTTTATCGAGAGAGGAAGTCGAGATGAAGAAACTTACCGCCAAGCAGATGTATGAACTGCTGAAGCCGAAAGGGAAGCTTGGGCGTCCGCCGGTGATGCGCCAGTGCCCTTACTGCAAGATGACATTCACGGCGACGGCGCTGCGGCCGCATCAGACGGCTTGCAAGACGATCCACATGCAGCCGCCCCCGCCGCCGCCGGATCCGATGGACCTGGAGAACCAGGTGTTGTCATCGAATCCGCGGGAGCGTGTGCGGCAGCTTGAGCAGCAGGAAGAGGACCGGATTCTGCGGACGCTTGAGTAAGTCGCGAAGGTGGCAGGGGTCAGGCGATTGCTCTCCGACCGAACAGGCGCAGGCCCGCGAGGCCGAGGCCGATCAGGACGAACGTAGCGGCTTCGGGGGTCTGCGAGGGGGCGCTCGCGGTCCCTTCGGAGAAATCGCCGAGGATGATTTGCGTGGAATTGGTTAGGTTATCTCCGGGGGCGAGAGTAAACGAGAGGGAAGTAATCGGCGCGCTGGAGGTGACGCCGAAGAACAGGGGGACGGCGGCGGTGGTGGAGGGGGAGCTGAGGGTGTACTGGGTGCCGTCGCTGAAAGTAACGAGGACGGGTTCTCCGAAGCTGCTCTGGGTGGCGAGTTCGAAGGAGAGAGCGGTGGTTCCGGAGGTGGGCGTGATGGTGATTTTCGGGTTGGTGGCAGAGGTACTGCTGGCGGAGAACAGCGCCCAGCCGACGTTGTATTGGTAATACCATGGCGCGGCGGAGCTTGTGTCCTGGACCTGCATATATAGAGTGGACGGAGTTTGTGAGTAAGTTACGCCGTCGATTGTGTAAGGCGACGTAATGGAGTAATAGCTACCTGCGGTACCGGAGGGGAAGATCACGGTAGTTACACCAGTGACGGCGTTTTGCCAGCTTGTGAGATCGGTAAACGTACTGGTGATGGTGGAGGCTTGCGCGGCCAAGGTCATGCAGGCCGCGACTCCAACGATCAGGCCAAATTGCATCGTTCTGCGCATCATCGATTCCCTCTTTCCGCCCCCAATGCTTCCAGATAACATCGCGCACAACGGAGCCGCGCGGCTGAGGCCGCTCGCGGCCCTGTGCGTTTAGGGCCAGACACACCTG
>JAKAJI010000104.1 GCA_021813825.1 Acidobacteriota bacterium
CCCGCATCACCGCCACCAATGATGGCAGCCAGCCCGGCTGCGCCTACTTCACCACCGCCGACGCCTTCGCCCAGCTCCAGCAGCGCGCCGAAGAGGAAGCCCGCCAGGAAACCGCCCGGGCCAACCAGCAGCCCAACTCGAACCCGCAGAATCTCCCCGAACTGCTGAAGCACACCAAGGAACTCGAAGGCGTGGTAAAAAGCTTCGCCCTATCCCAACCCGCCGAGGGCGGACGCGTCTTCTCCTTCACCGTGAATCCCTCATTCGGCCGAGGCAACTGGACTGCCATGCGCGCCACGATGTCGGTTGTGCCCGGCTTCGAAGAAGTATCCGGCGTCGGCGACCGTGCTATGGTCGGCTCCTTCGGCCACGCGCTCTATGTGCTGAAGGGCGACACCGTGGTCCAGCTTGATCTCACCTTCGTCCCCGATTCGCGAACCACCGGCGTCCAACTCGGCCGCCGCATCGCCGCCCATCTGTAACCGTCCGCTCGCGAACGCCTCTGTCCGCCTGCGGACACGCCCACCGCCACCCTCGCGCCGCAACCGCTCCAAACACGCCGCTTGCGTCCCGACGCCTTTGGCTACCCACGTGCCCCACTCTGGCTGAGGGGCATGCCGCCATGCACGGACTTAAACAGGACTTCCGCTTCGCTCTCCGCCAGATGGGCAAATCACCGGGATTCACCGCCACCACGGTGCTCACCCTCGCCCTCGGCCTCGGCGCCGTCACCACCGTCGCGACCTGGATGAAGGCCGCCCTCTACGATCCTTGGCCCCACGTCCGCGATCCCCGCTCCATCTCCTTCGTGGACGCCACCGTCCGCCACTCCGAAGGCTACTCCATTCCCTACGAACCCTACCGCTTCCTCCGCCAACAGAAAAACGTCATCCGCGACTCTACCGCCTTCAACTTCACCAACGTCAACCTCGCTCCGGATCGCCTCCACACCCTCGCCACGCCGGTTGGCCTGGTCGCAAACAACTATTTCCAGTTTCTCGGTCTCGCCCCCGAAGCCGGCCGCTTCTTCGACCCCTCGCTCGACGACCGCGCCTACGGCTCCGAGAACGCCATCGTGCTCAGCGACGCCCTATGGCGAACCCAGTTCCACGCCGCACCCGGCTCGATCGGCCGGACCGTGCTCATCAACCGCCAACCGTTCACCGTCATCGGCGTCGCGCCGCCTGGATTTCAAGGGGTGTTTGGCGGCATCGCCGAATCCGCCTGGCTGCCGCTGTCCTCCCTGCGCGATCTCTCCGCCGCCTCCGCCGACCCGCTCGCCTCCCAAGGCCTCATGGTCGCCGTGCGCCCGGCCGCGGGCGTGACGCAATCGCAACTCGAGGCCGCCGTGCACACACTGGCCCGCACCTTCGCCGCCCAACAGGGCCCGGGCAAGTACATCGGCTGGGACTTGAACCTCCGCGACGCTGCCCACTTCTCGCGCGGCTTGAGCAGCATCGTCGGCTTCGTCCTGCCCATGGTCGGCGGCGCCTCGGCGCTGCTTCTGTTGCTGGTCTGCGTGAACGTGGCCGCGCTGCTTGGCCAGCGCGCCGTCCGCCGCCGCCGCGAAGTCGCCATTCGCCTTGCCATCGGCGCCACGCGCTGGCAGGTCGCCCGCCAGGTCCTCGTCGAAGCGCTCGTCGTAGCCGCGCTCGGCGGCGCTGCCGGCGTCATCGTCAGCATGGCCTTCGCCCAAAGCCTCTACCTGCTGCTCCCCAGCTTCGGCTTCACGCTCGCCTTCAACATCGATCCCGATTGGCGCATCTTCCTCTTCGCCGCCGCCGCCGTGCTGCCTGTCGCCATGGCCAGCGGGATGCTCCCCGCCGCGCAGGCTGTCCGCGTCAGCCAAAACGACGCTCTCCACCAGGCCGGTCCCTCCGTCATGGGCCGCCGCAGCCGGCGCGGCCTCATGGCGATGCTCGGCGTGCAACTCGGCATCTGCTTCACCGTCCTCGTCTGCTCGAGCCTGCTGGCCCGCACCGTCTTCAACGTCTTGAACCGCAACCTCGGCTTCGACAAACACAACGCCCTCGCCGCTCAACTCGATCTCTCCCGCGCCCGCTACACGCCGGAACGGGCCTTCGTGTTGGAAAAAGCCCTGCTCGCCGAACTCGCGGCCAGCCCCGATCTCGAAAGCGCCACCGTCTGCTCCCACGTGCCCACCGGCGACTCCGGTTCCGGCAATGGCAAAGGAATCCGCGTCCCCGGCTACACGCCCGCCAAAGGCGAGGAGATGAGCGTCGTCACCGACCTCGTCGGTCCCGGCTTCTTCCACACCCTGCGCATCGCGCTCCGCGACGGCCGCGAGTTCACCTCCGCCGATGACTCGAACGCCCCTGCCGTCGCCATGGTGAACGAAACCATGGCCAAACGCTACTGGCCCCACGGCAACGCGCTCGGCGCAACCGTCGTCGTCGACGGCAAGCCCCACCGCATCGTCGGCATCGTCGGCCCCTTCGTCTATCACGACCCGGCCAGCACCGACCCGCTGCCGCTGATGTTCGTTCCCTCTCTCGCCAACTACGCCCCGTACATGAACGTAGTCGTGCGCGCCCGCGGCCCGCTCGGCCCGGCGGCCGAGGAACTCCGCGCCGCGGTCGCCAAGCTCGACTCCGGACTCGCGCTCGAACAAGTCCAGTCCATGAGCGCCGTCGTCAGCCAGATGCAGCAGTTCACCCGCATCCCCGCCGAACTCCTCGCCGTCTACGCGCTGGCCAGCCTCCTGGTGGCAACCCTCGGCATCTACGCCGCGCTCGCCTACGCTACCACCGAACGCCGCCGCGAGTTCGCCCTCCGCATCGCTCTCGGCGCGCACAAGGACCAGATCCGCCGCCTCGTGCTGCGCGGAGGCCTGGAAACCGCGGCGCTGGGCCTCGTCCTCGGCTCCGCCGGCGCCTACTTCGGCGTCCGCGTCATCCAAACCATGCTGTTCGACGTGCCTCCCTACGACCCCGCCAGCATCGCCGCCGCAGCGGGCGTAGTGCTTGCCACCGCGCTGCTCGCCGGCCTCGGCCCCGCCCGCCGCGCCGCCTCCGTCGAACCCATGCAGGCCCTCCGCGAGGAGTAACGCTTCAGCACGGCGCTGGCACGCCTGCGATACTATCCGCCGGCATATCGAAAAGACTCATCTGCGCCTCCGGCGGCCAGCCATCTTTCAACGGCTCGAACCAGCCCCGCTCGGTGAGCCCGCACCGCGCGCGCACCGCCTCCACGCGCTTGGCGATCGTCGCGGGATCCGGATGCCGCAAATCGGAATGCGCCGGAAACATCCGCTTGTACCGCTGCGCCAGCTTCGGATCCCGCCGCTCCACAAACTTGAGAAAATGTTCCCGCGTAGGCGACCGCAAAAACAACGCGCTCGCATGAAACGAGCACGCCCCCGCCTTCGCCGCCGCCTCGCACACCGCGCCGATCTGCTCCTCGCTGTCGTTGAACCCCGGCATCACCGGGCAACAGTTCACCCCCGTCCGTATGCCCGCCGAAGCCAGCGCCCGCACGGCTTCAAGCCTCCGCTCGGGCGTCGGCGCCATCGGCTCCAGCGCCCGGGCCATCCGCGCGTCGAGCGTCGTGATCGTCACGTCCACCCGCAGCGCATGCCGTTCCGCCACCCGCGCCAGCAGCTCCACATCCCGCATCACCAGGTCCGACTTCGTAATCATCCCGACCCGCAGCGCGCCCGTCTCCGCGAACACCTCCAGAATCCCGCGCGTGATCCGGTACCGCCGCTCGGCCGGCTGATACGGATCCGTCGCCGTCCCTAGCGCGACAACCTCCCCGCGCCGCGTCCGCCCCAGTTCCCTCCGGAACGCGGCGGCGTCAAAATGTTTCGCGTAAATTCTCCGCTCGAACAGCAGCGGGTCCCGCAGTTCCAGAAACTCGTGCGTGTACCGCGCATAGCAATACTGGCACCCGAACTCGCACCCCCGGTACGGGTTGATCGTCCAGTCGAACGGAACGTTTTCGCTCGAGCACCGGTTCAGGAGCGAACGCGAAGCCATCTCGAAATACTCCACCTGCCGCTTGGCAAGCAGAGACGGAGCCGATGCGGCCAGGCGGGCGATGCCAACAAGCTGGGTCATGCGGGAGGACCTCTGGCTTCAGTATTCGCCGTTTCTTCGCCTATGTCAAGACCAGTCTCTCAACCCAGCGTTTTCGGATTTCTCTGAAATCACGCGTGCCCACGCGCGAGATAGCGATGCGCGCCGGGAAGCGGCCGCCGGTCCCGATTTCTGGCCATCGACGCCATGCCGGCTCGTTTCGTGGGCCTTCTCCTCACCGCCTTCTCATGCCGGGACCGCTGCTTACCCGTGACGCAGGTGTAAGGGCAAGAAAGACCGGTTCGTAGCGTGAACCTGCAAGCAGTTAGTTAACAGAAGGAACCGAAGAACGCCGGAAGCGCGTCTCAAGATTAAGTGCGCACACGCAAGGGAACACGCCGGAACTTAAAAGTAAGTGTCCGTCGCCTGGAGTGCCGCGCGTGAATCGCGGTTGACACTTGTGCTCCTGGAAAGGCGCCCAGTGCCGTCTACGAGTAGATGACTGTCAGGAGAAAACAGAGAAATGAGATACGCGTTAAATTCGATCTTAGCCGCCGTGCTGCTGCTCGGTGGCGCTTTTGCTGCGTTTGCTGATAACGTGAAAACCGATTATGACCACGGAGCGGATTTCTCCAAGTTCCACACATATTCGTGGGGGACTGTCAAAACAGCGAATCCCTTCTACGTCGAACGTATAAAGCAGGCCGTCGACAAGCAACTTCAAGCCAAGGGATGGCAGCTAGTTACTTCTGGGGCTGACACCACGATCTTCGCCACAGACCGCGTCCACAATGAGAAGGAACTGGAAAGCATTTACGATGGCATGGGTGGTGGCTGGGGCGGCGGCTGGGGTTGGGGCGGCTGGGGTTTGGGCGGTGGCGGCTTGATGGGCGAAGAAACCACGGACACCATCAATCAGAGAGTAGGGAAGCTCGTTGTCGACATCTTTGAGACCGGCTCGAAGAAGCTGCTGTGGCGCGGCTCGTCCTCCGCGGACCTGTCGAATAACTCCAGCAAGAACACCAAGAACCTGGACAAAGACGTCGCCAAAATGCTGAAGGACTTCCCGCCAAAAGCCAAGAAATCCTAGTCTGAGCCGCTAAAGCGGCCGGTGAGTCTTACCCGCACCGTTCCCGCGCAGTCGTTTCCGGCGTACTACTCCGCGTTCGCGAACGGGATCAAGCGTGGCCCTACGGCGTCGGCTGCCAGGGCGCCGATCGCCCCGGGGCTGCTCGTTCCAACTGCAGCCCCAGGCGTCCGCCCGACGGGCGGCCCCATATCGGCTCGCACCTTCCTCTGTCATTTCTGATCGAACAGCCCCGGCCGGTCGATCTGCTCGCCCTCGAAAAACACCTGCCGGATGCTCTCCGTGCGATGAATGTCGCTGGTCGGATCGCCATCCACCAGCAGCAGGTTCGCGTCGCGGTCCGGCTCGATCAGCCCGAGATGATCCGTCTGCCGCAGCAGGCGCGCGGCATTGCCCGTGGCGGCCTGTAACGCCACCGCCGCCGGCACGCCCGCCTCCACCCAAAGCTGCAATTCCCGGTGCAGCGCCGGACCATGAATCAGCATCGGATTCCCCGAGTCGGTCCCGGTCACCAGCATCACGCCCGCCTTCCACGCCCGCCGCAAATTGTCCTCGGCGATCCCCAGGTCCGGCTTCGGAAACTCGCCGATCATCGCCTTCCCCTCCGGAGAAGCCAGGAACTTCTTCGTCCCGCTGAGCAGGTTCTCCGGTCCGATCTGCTGCACCAGCGGCCGATCCAGCGGCTCCGTCTTCCCCGCCGCCAGGTCCGCCATCGCCTCCACTACCGCCAGCGTCGGGTCGTAAGCCGTGCCCTGCGCGCGCATCTGCGCAAACAACGCGTCGGGAATCGCCGCGCGGAACGAGCCGTGCTCCACGCCGTCAGCATGCGCGTTCACCGCGTCGGCCACATCCGCCACATCGCCTGTATGAACCACGATCGGCAGATGATCGCGACGCGCCTCCTCGGCCACGGCATCGAAAATGGAAGTCGGCAAGCGGTTATACAGATGCCCGCTCCAGCCCGCCTCCAGTACCGCCTTGATCCCGTCGACAGTGTCTTTCTGAAGCCCATCCACCATCGCCCGCGCCTCGGCCGCGTCCTTCGGCATCCGCACAAACTGCGCGTTGAACTGCTCGCGATACGTCGCCGGTATCTGCGCCGCGTATTCGGTCCCGTGCCCACCAGGCGCCGTGAACAAAGGCCCGCAAAAGAAAAGCCGCGCGCCCAGCCAGGAGCCCGACGCAATCTCCGGCCGCAGCGCCCGCATCGCATCCAGCGGATCGCCCACGCTCTTCACCGCCGTCACGCCGCTGTACAGATACGCCGCCAGTTCCCGCTCCATCCTCCGCGGCTTGTTGTAGTCGCTCGCGTTTGCGTAGAACCCGCCCGGCGCGCTCAGGTGCACATGCACGTCGATCAGCCCCGGCAGCAGCGTCTGGCCGGCGGCGTCCACCGGTTCGGCGTTCAGCGCCGCCGCGTCCGGCGCCACGCCCGAAAACACCTGCGCGATCTTGCCCTCCTTGATCAGCACCGCGCCGGATTCGATTACGCGTCCATCGCCGACGAAGATCCGCGCATTCCGGATCAGCCACGTCCGCCCCCGGTCGATCTGCCGCGCCAGAATCTTCTGCTGCTCCAGGCTTGACTGCGAGTGCGCCTCCCACACCCCCAGCACCAGAAACGGCGCGAACACCGCCACCACCCACAGCTTCGCCGCCGCCGGAATCTTCTCTTCTTTCTCCCACCGGAACAGCTTCACGCTCAGAAACACGCCCAGCGCCATCGCCGCTGTCAGCGCCGCCACCGCCGTCATCTGCCGCCACACCGGCTGCCCTTGGACGAGGATCGCCTGCAACCCGGTGAACAGGTGCGTGGCCGGAAGGAACTGCGCCGCAATCTGCAGCCAGTGCGGCAGAACTTCCAGCGGAATCGTCGCGCCGCTCAAAAACAGCATCGGCAGGTAGAACACCTGGATCAGGATCTGGCTCTCCTGCATCGTGTTCACCACCGAAGCCAGAATCGAGCCGAGCGCGCGAAAGCTCAACACGCCCACCGAAACGAAAACGAGAAACGACACCGGCGCCGCCGGCCAGCTCATGCCGTAGATGAAATGCGCCAGCACCACAATCAGCACTGCCGACGGCAGATAACTGATCAGCCCGACCATCAGCGACGAGATCACAATCGGCGCCGGCGTGATCGGAGCCACCTTGAACCGCCGCAGGATGTTGTTCTCGCGCTCCATGATCGCCCGCATCCCGGCGCCGAAAAATCCCGCTCCCAACACGCCGATCACCAGCACCATGGTCACGATCTGCAGCGCCGCCGCACCCTGACGCGCCTTGCTCAGCTCACCGAACAGGAAGAAGAAAATCAGCGGAAATGCGTAGGTGAAGAACAGCACCGCGCGGTCCCGCGCCGTCAGCTTCAGGTTCACCAGGATGTGCGTCAGCGTGAACTTCATTCGCGCAGCTTCCGGCCGGTCATTTCAATGAACACGTCTTCAAGCGTCGGCCGCTTCAGATGAATGTCGGCCAACTCGGCGCCGCAGGCGTCGATCCACTTCACCAGGTCCACCAGCGCCCGCGCCGGACGGTCACAGGTCACCGTCAGTTGCCTCCGGTCGTCCGAGATGGTGTGCTTCAGCGCTTCCAAAAACACCGGCGCCGCTTCCGGCAGCGCCTGCGCGCACCGGATCTCGATCACGCTTCGTGCCTGCGCCTTCTCTTGTATCTCCCGCGGCGTGCCGAGCGCGATGATCCGCCCCGAGTCGATGATCGCCACCCGGTCGCACAGCCGCTCGGCCTCCTCGATGTAATGCGTCGTCAGCACGACGGTTCGATGCGCCTCGCGCAACTCCTCGATCACGCGATGAATCTCCAGCCGCACCTGCGGGTCCAGCCCCGTCGTCGGCTCATCCAGAAACAACAGATCCGGATCGTTCACCAACGCCAGCGCCAGCGCCACCCTCTGTTTCTGCCCGCCCGAAAGCCGCATGTAGTACTCATTGCGCTTGTCGCTAAGCTGCAGCCGATCGAGCAGCGCCCCGGTCGAACTGGTCCGGGAGTAAGAGGACGCGAATAACTCGATCGCCTCATGCACCCGGATCTTCGGAGGCAGGTTCGTCGCCTGCAGGCAAACCCCGATCCGGTCCTTCAGCGATCGGACCTGCACGCCGGGGTCGAAACCCAGCACGCGTACCTCGCCCGCCGTCCGCGGCCGCAGCCCTTCGAGAATTTCAACCGTCGTGGTCTTCCCCGCGCCGTTCGGCCCAAGCAAACCGAACACTTCGCCCGAGCGCACCTCGAAGTCGATGCCCCGCACCGCCTCCACCGCGCCGTACGACTTGCGCAGCCCGGCGACCGAGATCGCGCACCCGTCG
Source organism: Acidobacteriota bacterium (assembly GCA_021813825.1). Classification (GTDB taxonomy): domain Bacteria; phylum Acidobacteriota; class Terriglobia; order Bryobacterales; family Bryobacteraceae; genus JAJYKC01. The sequence continues at coordinate 8,448 of JAKAJI010000104.1, forward strand.
ACGGCCATGAGATGTTCTACCCGCGCGCCTGACTCTTGGCCAGCACCTCGAGCAGAGCGCGGCAGAAGGCCGGCAGATCCTCCGGCTTCCGCGACGTCACCAGGTTCTTATCCACCACCACTTCGCTGTCTTCGTACTGCGCGCCGGCGTTCATTACATCGTCCTTGATTGCGAAGAAGCACGTGGCCTTCCGGCCTTTCAGCACCCCCGCCGAACACAGCACCCACGGGCCGTGACAAATGCTCGCCACCAGCTTCCCCTGCGCGTCCATTTCCTTCACAAACTGTGTCGCCCGCGCGTGCCGGCGCATCTGATCGGGCGCATAACCACCCGGAATCACTACGCCGTCGTAGTCCGATGGCCGTAACTGCTCGTAAGATTTCTGCGCCACCGCCGGATAGCCGAACTTACTCGCGTAAGTTTTGCCCGCTTCGAATCCCACTAAGATCGCTTCCACGCCCGCTTCCTGTAGCCGGAAATACGGGTACCAGACTTCCATCTCCTGATACATCGCGTCGACATACACCGCGACGCGGCGGTTTTGAAGACCAGTTCCTTCGCTCATGATCTCCCCATTCTAACTTCCACTTACCTCCCCGACGACCCGAACCCTCCCGCGCCGCGCGCGCTTTGCGCCAGGTCTCCCTCCACCCACTCGACACGCTCATACCGCGCAATCACCATCTGCGCGATCCGGTCACCTTTCTCGACTACGTAAGGCGCCGCGCCGAGGTTCAACAAAATCACCCGAATCTCGCCGCGGTAGCCGGGATCGATCGTCGCCGGAGAGTTGGGCAGCGTGATCGAGTGCTTCAGCGCCAACCCGCTCCGCGGCCGGATCTGCGCCTCATACCCCGGCGGCAACTCGATGGCGAGGCCCGTCGGAACCAGCGCCGCCTTGCCCGGTTCGAGCGTCACCGATTCGAGCGCCCGCAGATCCATCCCGGAATCCTCGTCCGCTCCGTGCGCATAAGCCGGCAGCGTAGCCTCGGGCGACAGTTTCTGAATTCGAATTTCCATGGAATCCGTTATCATAGCGTCTTGCCCGCCGGAAACCCCAAGCGAGTCCTCACCGTCGCCCCGATGCCGCCCGAGCAGTGCGCCTACGCGCTGGCCCGCTACAGCCGCTCGCCCGATTCCATCCGCGATTCCATCGCCTGGGTCCGCGGCCACGATGCAAAGAAGTTTCTCGAAAGCTTCTACTTCCAGTACGGCCACGCCTCCATCGCCGACTTAGGCCACGTCACGCTCTGCTTTGAAGGCATCAGCGAACTCGCCGCCGCCGAAGTCGAAGACGAAGTGCTCTGGGACGGCCAGGCGCGCTCGTCCCGCTATCAGAATTTCTCCCGCGGCGGCGTCGTGGACCCGCCCGAGTTCGACGACGCGCAGCGCCAGCGCTACCGCGCCGAGGCCCAGGCGCTCATCGAAGGCTACACCGTCACCCACGCCGCCGCGCTCGAGGCCCTCCGCGAGTGCCTTCCCCGCCCCGACGACATGAAGCCCGAGGCCTACGAGCGCAACCTCGCCGCCCGCGCCTTCGACGTCGCCCGCTACCTGCTCCCCTTCGGCGTCCCTACCGGTGTCGGCCAGATCACCAGCATCCGCACCCTCGAGCGCCAGGTCCGCCGCCTCCGCGCCTCCGCTTACGCCGAACTCCGCTCGCTCGCCGCCGAAATCGCCGCCGCCTGCGAAGCCCCGCCCGACTGCACCTTCGAAGGCGACGCCGCACACCCCGTCGCTCCCACTCTCGCCCGCCACCTCGAACCCGACGAGCATTCGATCCGCTCCCGCGAAGACCTCCAATCCTGGGCCGCGCAAAACCTCCCGCCCCGCCCGGCGCACGCCGGCGACATGGTTTCCCTCACCCGCGCCGACGACATCCCCGCCGACATCGCCGCGACCCTGCTCTACCCGGTCACGAACTGGCCCTACGCCTCGCTCTACGAATTCACCCGCTCGGCCGGCGCAAAACTCCGCGCCGAAATCCTCGATGCCGCCCTCCGCTCCCGGACGTCGAAAGATGACCTGCTCCGCGGCTTCCGCGGCGGCCCCTACGTCTTCGATCTCGTCATCGACATCGGCGCTTACCGCGACCTCCATCGCCACCGCCGCTGCCACCAGTTCCGCCAAACCTATACCGGCAGCCTCGGCTTTTCGACGCCCCCGCTATTGAGCGAAATCGGCCTCGAAGCCGACTACTCCACCCGCATGAGCCGCGCGCTCGCCGCCACCCGCGAACTCCCCGCCCCGGGTGCTCACTACATCCTTCCCCTCGGGACCCGTTCCCGCTTCTTATTCAAGATGGATTTCGCCGAAGCCGAATACATCTCCCGCCTCCGCTCCGGCGTGAAAGGCCACTTCAGCTACCGCGAAGTCGCCTGGCGCATGAAGGAAAAAATGGAACAACTCGAGCCCGAACTAGGGCGCCTCATCCAGGCAACTCCGCCCTGGGTCGAGGACCCTCTGCGCCGGTAATTACCCAATCCACCACGTAAAACTTTCGTACCCACGCGCCGCACCCGCGTAACTGTTTCTCACGCAAGTACGCTAACTTGTTAAATTCGCGCGCCGCCGCTGATGGCACAACGCTTGCACCTGAACCAGCCGAACCCGGTTGAGTGGCTCCTGGGTTCGGAGGAGAGGGAAGGCCGTTACCGGCGCAAACGGTCCGGTGGTCTTCCCTTATTTTTTTACCCCCGTCTTATCTCAGATCCCTGCCGCCCGCGCCAGTGGCTTAAATCCCTCGAGACTCCTCAACTTCGCGGTCAGCGTCGTGCGCTTCAACCCCAGCAGATTCGCCGCCAGCGTCTTGTTTCCCCCGGCTTTCTCGAGCGCCTGCCTCAGAATATCCAGCTCAATCCCCCCCACCGTGCTCTCGTAATCCAGCCCGTGCTCCGGCACTTCCACAAACGCCCGCGGCGCCGCCTGCACCGGCTTGGTCGCCGACGGCAGCGTCGCAAAATCGCGCAACTCCAGCATCAACCGCTCCCCGCTCAGCGCCACCGCCATCTCCACCGCGTTCTCCAGTTGCCGCACATTCCCCGGCCAGTTCAGCCGCTCCAGCCAGTCCAGCGCCTCCCGGCTGATCTGCTTCCGCGCCAACCCCTCCCCCTCGCAGATCCGGTCCAGAAACAGATTCACCAGGTAAGGAATGTCCTCCGGCCGCTCGCGCAGCGGCAACAAATGAATCGGCACCACGCTCAGCCGGTAGAAAAGATCCTCGCGAAATTTCCCTTCCCGCACCAGCGCCGCCAGATCCGTGTTCGTCGCCGCAATCAGGCGGAAATCCACGCGCACCGTCTCCGAACTGCCTAACCGCTGGAACTCCCGCTCCTGCAGCACCCGCAGCAGCTTCGCCTGCAGGTTCAGCGGCATGTCGCCAATCTCGTCCAGAAACAGCGTCCCGCCATCGGCCTGCTCAAACCGGCCCGTCCGCGGCGCACTCGCTCCGGTGAACGCCCCACGGACATGTCCGAAAAGCTCGGCCTCGAGCAGCGTCTCAGGCACCGCCGCGCAGTTCAGCGCCACCAACTGCCGCGCCGCGCGGTTCCCCGCCGCATGCACCGCCCGCGCCACAACTTCCTTCCCCGTGCCCGTTTCCCCGGTGATCAGCAACGTGCAACGGCGCTCCGCCACCAGTCCTATCGTCGCCGCCACGTCCCGCATGGCCCGGCTTGGCCCCAGAACGATCTCTTTCATAGCCCGCTCTTCCATCGGCCCCCGGCCCAAAACATTTAGGAAAAAATCACCCTATTCCTGCCTTAACATGGGCCTATTACCCTCTACGCCGATCCCCTCACTCCCGCCCCCGAAACCGCTCCCGCTCCCGCCGATCCCTCTTCGTAGGCCTCCCATACTCCCCCGCGCCCGCCATCGCCTTCCGCTCCTCGACCGCCTTCAGCCGACGCTCCTTCCCCGCCTCCGTCTCCCGGTACAACCCCTGCGCCACCGCCGCCGGCCCGCGCATCTCGCTCAACCCCAGCACCTCCACCTCCCACTCGCCCCCGTCGTTCTTCACCCGCAGCAGATCGCCCACGCGCACGTCCCGCGCCGGCTTGGCCCGCATCCCGTTCGCCTCCACCCGCCCCATCTCGCACGCCTTCGCGGCCAGCGTCCGCGTCTTGAAGAACCGCGCCGCCCACAGCCACTTGTCCATCCTTACCTCGGGCATGTTCCTATTTTCGGTCTCCAATGCGGCAAATGAATATAATCGGGTCATTGTGCCATCCGCCCAGCAACCCGGATCGATCGCCATCTACCCCGGATCCTTCGACCCCCTCACCAACGGCCACCTCGACGTCATCGGCCGCGCCAGCCGCCTCGTCGATCACCTCGTCGTCTCCGTCCTGCGAAACGAAGCCAAGGCCGCCCTGTTCACCGTCGACGAGCGCACCGAAATGATCCGCGAAGCCGTCGCCGGCCGCCCCAACGTCAGCGTCGAGTCCTTCGACGGCCTGCTCGCCGACTACGCCGCCCGCCGCGGCGCCCGCCTCATCATCCGCGGCATCCGCGCCATCTCCGACTACGAATACGAACTGCAAATGGCCCTCATGAACCGCCGCCTCCGCCCCGAAGTCGAAACCGTCTTCCTCCTCGCCGGCGAAGCCTTCTCCTTCGTTAGCTCCCGCCTCGTCAAAGAAGTCGTCAGCCTCGGCGGCAACGTCCACGGCCTCGTCCCCCCCGCCGTCGAACAACGCCTCCGCGCCCGCCTCGGACGTGATTCATCCCCCGCCGCCCTGTAATAATAAGAGAAATGTC
>JAKAJI010000105.1 GCA_021813825.1 Acidobacteriota bacterium
CTGGCTGCTCTGAAACGGTGCGGGTTCGGGGGAAGCCTGATCACGCACGGTCTGGCGGCGGCCGATGCGCAACGAGTGGCGGCGTTCTTGCGAAAGCAGATTGCCGCGGCGGAAGCCCGCGAATGAAGTCGCTAGGGTATGAGCGCCAGGGGTTGCGGCTGGTGGTGTCGGAGACGGGCGAAGGGCCGGCAATGGTTTTCCAGCATGGGCTCTGCGGCGACGCCAGCCAGCCGGCGGAAGTTTTCCCCGTTGAGAGCGGATGGCGGTGCGTGACGATCGAGAGCCGGGGCCATGGCGGCTCGGAGGCGGGCGAGCCGGAGGAATTTTCGATCGCGACATTCTCGGACGATGTTGTTTCGATGATCGAAGCCGCAGAACTGGCCCCGGTGGTGCTGGGCGGGATCTCGATGGGCGCGGCGATGGCGCTGCGCATCGCGGCGCTGCGGCCGGAGCTGGTGCGCGGGCTGGTGCTGGCGCGGCCGGCGTGGATGGTGGAAACGGCGCCGGCGAACATGCAGCCGCACGCGCTGGTGGGAGAACTGCTGCGCCGCTTCCCTGCCCCGGAAGCTCGGGTGCAATTCGAGGATTCGGAGACGGCGCGGGAGTTATCGCGCGTGGCGCCAGATAACCTTGCGTCGCTGCGCGGGTTCTTTTCGCGGGAACCGGCGGCGATTACGGCAGAGTTGTTATGCCGAATTTCGGCGGATGGCCCGGATGTGACGGAGGAGCAGATCCGGGCGATCCGGACGCCGGTGATGGTGATTGGCACGGCGGGGGATTTTGTTCATCCGCTCGAGATGGCGAAGCAGTTGGCATCGTGGATTCCCGGCGCGGAGATGGTGGAGATCACACCGAAGGCACGAAACGGCGAGCAGTATCGCGCGGATTTCCGGGCGGCGGTGGCGAGGTTTCTGAAGCAGGCGGGAGGCGGCGCCAGAAGTGGGGGTGATTGAAAAGTGGAAAACAAAGCAGACGTACTAAGGGAGCTTCACCGGCCGGTGCTGGTGCTGGCGAACGCGTGGGACGCGGCGAGCGCGCGGATTTTCGAGAGAGCCGGTTTTGCGGCGATCGGGACGACGAGTGCGGGCATTGCGTTCTCGCTGGGCTATTCGGACGGCGAAAGGGTTCCGCGCCGGGAAATGATGAGCGCGGTTGAGCGGATCGCGCGGGCGGTTCAGATTCCGGTGACGGCGGACGTGGAGGCCGGGTACGGCGATGCGGAACAAACGGCGCGTGAGGTGTGGGCGGCGGGCGCGGTGGGGATGAACCTTGAGGATTCGACAAGCGATGGGTTATTCGATCTGGCGCCGGCGATCCGCGCGGTTCGAGCGGCCGTGCCGGCGATGGTGATTAATGCGCGCACCGATATTTTCTGGCGGCGGATGGGTGACGAGGCGACCCGGTTCGAGCGGGCCGTGGAGCGGTTGAACGCCTACCACGAGGCGGGCGCAGACTGTTTGTTTGCGCCCGGCGTTCAGGACGGCGCGACAATCGCGAGGCTGGCCGAGACGGTGCGCGGGCCGCTGAACGTGCTTGCCGTGGCCGGTACGCCGCCGGTGGCGGAACTGAAGAGGATGGGCGTCGCGCGGGTGAGCACAGGGAGCGGGCCGATGCGTGCGACGCTAGGACTGCTCGACCGCATGGCGCGGCAACTGCACAAGGACGGCGCGTATCTGGCGATGCTGAACGGTGCGATGCCTTACGCAGAGGCGAACGGGCTGTTTGCGGACTCGCGGGAGAGCTCAGGGCGCTGACTGGCGCAGATGCTTTTCTTTGTAGTGGTGCTTGATGTCGGGCCAGAATTCCTTCAGAACCTGCGAGATCGAATCCGTGGCGAGTTGCGTCCAGAAGCGCTGGACGTTATCGAACAGCGTGCGTTCCCCGGGGTAGTAAGCGTTGCCGATGCCAGCGGCGGTGGCGTTGCCAAGAAATTCCGAGAAGTTGAACATCGTCCGGCCGCTGTCATTTTTGGTGACAAAGATGCGAGTGGCGGCGTACCAGGTGCGTCCCCACTTCGAGCCGTGGCCGCGGCGAAAGTAGCGCGGGTCTTCGTGGAGCAACACGGGGAAGACGCCTTCGGTGAGATAGTTTCCGATGACCTGGTCCCCGAGTCCGGTGAGATAGCGATGACCGAAGCCGATGGTGCCCTGGCCGAAGGCGGGGTGCGAGTCGTCGCCCTGGGCGATGGAGGCAAGGACGAGAGCGTTGAGGAAAATCGGGCCATCGGTGCTGTCTTTTGTGGCGATCCAGAGCTTGCGGCGGTTGTCGATGGGAGAGTAGGTGGCGGATTCGTTGGCAGTACGGTAGTTGGGCAGGACTCCGAAGATGCGCTTGTCGATGGGGAGTTCGCCGGGTTGGACCGGTTTCTGTGGCGTGGGTGACGAAGGCGCCGGGGCGGGAGGATTTTGGCTCGAAGCCGGGGTCTGCGCACGGAGGGCTGCGCCGATTGAGGCGGCAAATAGAAGTCCGAGGAGGACGTTTGGAAGCCGTTGCGGGTGATTCACAATAGGAAGACATATGACGGATAAAGAGCTTGAGAAGTTGCTTGGGCTTTCGAGCCCGCCGATCGCCATCGGTCTACTGGACGACGCTCCCGAGGGCGTGGACCCGTGGGAAGGCGGCGCGGCGCCGGCGGGTTGCTCGTTCTGGCGGTTGGCTATGCGCGGCGGAGCGTTTTACACGGTGCCGGCAGACCACTGGAACTGCGCGGTGGGGACGCATACCCACGCGCTCGGCGAGGGCGCTCCGGAAGGGCAGTTGATGGACACGGTGAAGCTGATGGTTTCCAACGGATACCTGCGCGAAAGCGAAGCGCCGGGGATTCCTGTGCTTGACCGCGCGCCGAAGTATGTGGCGTATGCGCCATTGGGCGAGGCGGCGTTCCGGGCCGATGTGGTGATTCTGGCGGCGAAGCCGGCGGCGGCGATGCTGGTCTACGAAGCCGCAGTTCGCGCGGGAATGGCGAAGGGGCCCGTAGAAGGTCTGGGAAGACCGGCTTGTGCGGTGGTGCCGTTTGCGCTTGGACGGAATCAGCCGGCGTTGTCGTTCGGCTGTAAGGGGAACCGGACCTTCACCGGATTGCCGGACGAGGAGATGTATCTTTGTGTGCCCGCCGGTGATTGGGACAAGTTACTCTCCGCGCTTGGCGAGATCGGCGAAGCGAACCGCGCGATGGGCGAGTATTACGCGCAGCGGCGCAGTCTGTTTCCGATTCTGAACTGACGTGGGTTGTTGGATTAGCGAAGCAGAAGTGCGGCGCCTGCTGCGGCTTGATGCCCTTGCGGCCGCGATGGAGCGTGCGCTTGCGTCGTTTTCGAGCGGCAGAGTGACGCAGCCGCTGCGGCCGGTGATCGAAGCCGCGGGCGGGCTATTGGCCGCGATGCCGGCGCTCAACCATGACGCCGGCCACATGGGGGCAAAGCTGGTTTCCGTGTATCCGGGAAACGCAGCGCGCGGACTCCCGTCGCACCAGGCGGTGATTGTGCTCTTCGACGCGGGGACGGGTGCGCCGCTGGCGGCGATGGATGGCCGGTACATCACGGAGATGCGGACAGCGGCGGTTTCGGCGGTATCGTTGAAGTGGCTTGGTCCGGAAGAAGTGAGGGTGCTGGCGCTGGTGGGAAGCGGCGTGCAGGCGCGAAGTCATTTGGAGATGCTGCGGCGCGTGCGGAACTTCGACGAAATTCGCTGCTGGAGCCCGCGCAAGGAGAGCCGGGAGCGGTTCTCGCGGGAGCACCAAGGCGTCCAGGCGCGCGAGAGCGCGGAGGAAGCGGTGCGCGGCGCGGACGCGATTGTGGTGGCGACACAGGCGCGGGAGCCGGTGTTGCAGGCGGGCTGGGTGAAAGAAGGCGCACACGTGATGGCCGTCGGGGCTTGCCGGCCGAATGAGCGCGAGTTAGACCCGAAGTTAGTGGCAGCGGCGGAGTTATATGTCGATTCGCGCGAGTCGGCGCTGCGGGAAAGCGGGGACGTGATCCTGGCGATGCGCGAGGGATGGTTCGGAGAGGACCATATCCGCGCGGAGTTAGGCGAGGTGGTTGCGGGGATCAAACCGGGACGCAGCGCGAAGAGCCGCACCACGGTGTTTAAGTCGCTGGGACTGGCGTGCGAGGACCTCGCGGCGGCCGGGCTGGTGTGGGAGGCGCGGAGTGCTTAGCCGCTCTGCACGAGGCTGTATAGCAGAACGGCGAGAACAATAAGACTTACTACGACGTATAAGTGGTCACGTTCGAGATAGAAACCTGCGGCGGCGAGAGCGACGCGGGCGATGGGTGTGGCGATCAATAACAGTAAGCCGAGTTGGATCAGCCCTTCACCGCGGAACTGGCCGGCCGAGTGGAGGATGCCGGGGATGGTACGCACGTCCGGACCTTCGATCCGGAAGGTTTGATACTGGGTTGTGTCCGAGTGGTGGCGGACGAGATACACGATGCCGCCGAAGACGACGATCGAGGCCGCGAGCAGGACGCCGGCGCGAAGCAGATTGCCGATGATGATTTCCAGGCGTGTGTCGTCCATGCGATTCAGATGGTTCCTTTGACGCCGTTGAGGATCATTTCGACGGCGAGGGCGAAAATGACGACGGCAAATACGACGCGCAGGGTTTTTACCCGAACACGCATCAGGACCTTGGTTCCGAGGAAGGCGCCGCCGAGGACACCGAGCATGACGGGCATGGCGACACGGGGGTCAATGTAGCCGCGGCTCAGATAGACGCCGGCGCTGGCCGCCGCCGTGACGCCGATCATGAAGTTACTCGTCGTGGTGGAGACGCGGAAGGGGATCTTCATGGCGCGGTCCATGGCGATGACCTTGAGCGCGCCGGAGCCGATGCCGAGGAGGCCCGAGAGGGCGCCGGCACCGAACATGAGGCCGAAACCGGCAGGAACGTTTTGCACGCCATACTTCTGGCGGCCTCCGTGAAGAGGATAATCACTCGCAAGGCGGAGACGTTTGGCGAGAGGGTCCGATTCAATGGGCGGTCCCGAATCCGGGCCGGCGTTGACGACGGTCTGGAGGGCGGAGTGGATGAGGACGAGTCCGAAAATGACGGCAATGATGTGGGTGGCGACGTGAGTGGCGAGGAATGCGCCTAGGATAGCTCCGAGAGTGGTGGCGATTTCGAGCAGCATTCCGATGCGGATATTGGAATAACCCTCCTTAACATATGCCGCGGCCGCGCCCGAAGAAGTGGCGATGACGGAGACGAGCGAGGCGCCGATAGCGTATTTGATATCAACGCCGAGAGCGAGGGCGAGCACTGGCACAACCACAACGCCGCCGCCGAGGCCGGTGAGCGCACCGAGGAAGCCAGCGACCGTCGCCGTGGCCCACACCACGAGCGTGAACAACCATGCTGTCATTGAATCGACTCGTTCTGCAGGAATTTGTAGTATAGCCGAAGCGTTTTTCCCGACGGCGTAACACAGTTGGAATTTTTCGCCGAGGGCAGAGTAAATTGAGGGCTGCTCAGGCGCCCGCCTTCCACTTTGAGAAGTAGAACAGGAGCGGCGTCTTGCCGGTGTTGCGGATGCCGTGAAGTTTGTTTGCGCCGCAGTACATCATGGTGCCTAGCGGCGCGGGGCTCCACTTGCCATCGAGAAAGATACTGCCGTTGCCTTCGGCAATGACGACGATTTCTTCTTCCGGGTGCTGGTGCGGTGGATGCGGTTGCTGGCCGGGATGGAGCAGGACGCTACCGGCGTAGAGCGACTGGAGTTGGCCGGTCGGGCCGTCAAAGTACACGCTGGTTTCGCCGAAGTCAGCTTTGGTGACTTTAGCTGCCGAGGCGCGGACCGTGGACTCGGAAAGACCGGAAGCGGCGAAGGCCGGCGTGAGCAGAGCCGGAAGTAGAAACATGTCGCGACGGGTTGCCATATAGGCGCGATTATCGCATGGGCACCGTCGTCAATAGAGCTCCGGGTAGGCGGTCTTCATTTCTGAGGCGCGGTCGACAGCGGTGCCGATCTGGATCAGGCGGCCTGTGCCGATGCCGGGGCAGTAACGCGAGACGCGGCGCCAATTCTTGCGGTCTTCGACTAACTCGGGCCAGAAGGGGAAGAGGCGGCACTGGGTGGGCTTGGCAGGATGAATGGAGCAGCCGTCTGCCAGCAAAAATGGGCATTGGCGTTTCATCCGAAGACGGCGGAGGCGGCGGGTGCGGTAGACGAAGCGGCGCTCGAATTCGGCGGGGGCAAGATTCAGGAAGGCCGCGGCGCGTTGGATGTCGTCTTCGGTGAGGTACACGAAGCCCTTCTGCGTGCAGCAGCGAGTGCAGCCGGGCAGACAGTGAAACCGCAGGCCGTCCATCGAAACTCAAGCGTAGCAGGACAGCCCGCGGGGTGTTATTGGACCGGAATGTAGACGGTCTGGCTGGTTTGTACGTTGTTGGTTGTGGCGACGACGGGTTGGTCGCCGCTCGCCAGTCCGGCAGGTACGGTGACGTTGATCTGGTAGAGGCCGGTTTCGGTGACGCCGCAGAACTGGACGGGGGCGTTGAGGCCGCCGATGGTGACGGAGGGCGTGTTCACGCAGACAAGAGCCGAGGAAAGGACTTTCGTCGGATCCTCAACCGGATTTGTCGGCCCGAAGCCGGTTCCGTAGAATACAGCGACCTGGCCGGCCTGGATGGGCTGCGAAGGGACGTTTGAGCCGAACAGGCCAACCGGGGCGAGCGTAAGTGTCTTATTCCCCGGCAAGCCGATTTGCGCGGCGATGTAACGTCCGTTATCGGGGGAGTAAGTGAAAAACGCCGGGCTTTCATTGACGAGAAGCGCGGAGAAACTGGTGCTTGTGCCCGCGGCGGTGGTTACGGTGACGCTGACCGGGCCGATGTTCGTATCCGCTGGGGCCAGGACATTTACCTGGCCGGGACTGACGAAGTTGACCGGCGCCGGGTTGCCGTCAATGGTGACGCTGGTGCCGCCGAGAGCAAGTGGGAATTTTCCGTTTTGGATGGCGCCGTCCCAGTTCATGGTTTGGGTGGACAGTTGTTTGCCAAAGATCGAGACAAATGAGCCTGCCTGAATACTGTTGACGAAGTTGGCGCCGTTGACGACGGCGGAGATAGATGGTGGCGTGCCGCCGCCACCGGGCGCAGGCGTGCTGCCGTTGGGGGTGAGGACGTAATCGACGGCATAGATGTGACCGACGGGTTGCCCGCCGGAGATCGGCGCGGCGTTGACGGCGACGTAGATGTGGACGTTGCCTTGATTGGTCGAGGGGGGCGTCCACTGGACTTGGATTTGATTGGTGGTAAAGGGCTGCTGGGAGTGTTCGATCCACTCGATGCCGTTATTTTCCGAGGACGGGCAGCCGCCGGCCGGAGCGAGGTCGTACTGTGCGCAGATCACCTGCTGAGCGCCACCAGCCTGTTGAACGGGGGTAAAGTTTCCCGCCTGCGTGCTCGACGGGTTGCTGTCGAGCCGAGCGGTCATCTCGAAACCGTAATAGTGGGCTTGGGAGTCGGTGATGACGATGGTCATCGTCTGGGTCTGGCCCGGCGTATAGGTTTGGCCATTGGGGAAATTGATTTTCACGTTCCCACCGCCGCTATTGAGCGGTCCTTCTGCTCCGTGGCAGTAAGTGCATGCGACTCCGGGAGCGTCGCCGGGCGCGGTGGTGAAGAAGGGCGGCGGGCCGTAGCTGTAAGCCCAAACGAGCACGGGCACTGCGGAAATGAGAACCGCGATTTGCGCGATCCGAATCTTCGTTTGACGAGTACCTAACACACGTACACTCCCTGATAGTCCTTCCCACCGCTGCGTCCCCTGTAACAAAGATTCAGGGCGCAGCCGATGAGCTGTAATTTCTTCGCTACTTATGCGAGACCGCCGGCACGAAACCCGCCAGGCGAAGCGCCTTTCGCGCGGCGGTTGTCAAGGGAAGCCGGCCGAGTTCCTCCGCTCCACACCAGGTGAAACCCTGCGGTGGGCGTGGAAGTTTCGCCGTCCAAACCTCGTAGTGATACGACGTCGAGACGATCGCGTGCCGGAAAGTCCCGAGGGGTTCCACAAGCACCGCGTCCGGCAACTGTCCACTCTCAGGCAACTCCCACATTCCGCCGAGCCGGACGCTGTTCGCCGGTCTCTCGGTCAACAAAACTCTAGTGCTTCTTGTGACGATGAGGAGGCGCTGTTCGGTTTCGACGATTTTCGGAGGCGCGGGGCGGACCGGGAATTGGGATTCGAGCCCGCGTTGATGGGCGAGGCACTGGGCCGCCAGGGGGCATTGCAGGCAGAGCGGGCGCCGGGGAAGGCAGACCGTGGCGCCGAGTTCCATCACAGCCTGGTTAAAGGAGCCGGGTGCGGAACGAGGCAGCAGGCGGGCGGCGAGAGCGTCGAGGCGAGCCCGGGTTTCGGATCGCGAGACGAGTCCGGGTTCAGCGGAAAGCCGGCTGAGGACGCGCACGACGTTGCCGTCGAGAACCGCGTGGGGTAGATCGAAGGCGATGCTCGCTACCGCCGCCGCCGTATAGGCGCCCACGCCGGGAAGAGCGCGGATCTCATCGTACGTTCCTGGGAACGAACCTCGTTGGACGATTTGCCTGGCGGCGCGATGCAAGTTGCGGGCCCGGGAGTAGTAGCCGAGTCCGGACCACAGTGTGAGCACGACCTGCTCGGGGGCGGCAGCGAGCGATTCGACGGTGGGGAAGCGGGCGAGGAAACGTTCGTAGTATGGGATGACGGCGGCGGCGCGGGTCTGCTGGAGCATGACCTCGCTCAGCCAGATCGCGTAGGGATCGCGGGTGGAGCGCCAGGGCAGGTCGCGGCGGCGCCGGCGATACCAGGCGAGCAGGGCGCGGCGGAGTTTCGAAATCGCGGAAGGGGTCAACTTGCGATGATAAAATCCCGGAGAGTGGATTGGCGACCTTGAGAGACCGAGCGGAGAGATTTGCCCCGCCGGCCTTCCTTTTCCTTCTGAACGCCTGGCTGTGCCGCGAGCTGTTCACGATCGAGTACACGAAGTATGTCGACTCGATCGAGGCGGCTTACATTTCGATCAGCCGGATTATCATGCAGCACTGGGGGGACCTGCTGTGGTTTCCCGAGTGGTACGGCGGGATACCGCAGCAGAACTCGTATCCGCCGCTGCTGCATGTGATTGTGGCGGCGGTGGCAACCGTGCTACGGATTTCGCCGGCGCTGGCGCATCATGCGGTAAGCGCGACGTTTTACGCGCTCGGTCCGGTGACGCTCTATCTGCTGGTGGCGCGGCTGGCGAAATCGCGGGCCGCGGCGCTTCTGGCGGCGACGGTGTACTCGCTGATTTCGCCTTCGGCGTTGCTTTCGCGCGAGATCGCCTATGACTGCGGGGGACGATGGAGCAACCGGCGGCTGCACGTGCTGGTGCGCTACGGCGAAGGCCCGCACATCAGTTCGCTGACGCTGCTGCCGCTGGCACTGTGGGCGCTGGACCGGGCGCTCGACTCGCGCAAGCCGCTGGATGTGCTGCTGGCCGCGCTGGCGATGGCAAGTGTGGCGACCACGAACTGGCTGGGCGCGTTCGCGCTCGCCACCGGCGTGTTGTGTCTGTTGCTGGCGCGGAGCCAAGGGGCAAACCGGGAGACGCTACGGATGTGGTTGTTCGCCGGTTTGGTGGGTGGAATCGCCTATGCGATCGCTTCGCCGTGGATTCCGCCTTCGACGATTCATCTAGTGCGGCTAAATTCGCCGACCGTGGGGGATTTTCGCGACACGATCGGGCGGATGCCGTGGGTGCTGAGTCTGGCGGTGGGCGGCGCGGTGTTGCTGAAGGCGGGGATGGCGCGGCTGCGGGCCGGAGGCGAGATTCAGTTCTTCGCGCTGCTCGTGTATTTCATGGGCGGGATCGCGCTGAGCGGGATCTGGTTTCAGTTCCACGTGGTGCCTCAGCCGGAGCGGTATCACAACGAGATGGACCTGGCAATCTGTGGACTGGCCGGGGTGGCGGCGTGGCGGGTTCTGACGCGTTTCGATCAGCGGGTGCAGTGGGCATTCGCCCTGGTGCTGGCGTGCGTGCTCATACCTCAGGTGCACCGGTACCGGCGGTTCGCGCGGGAGCGGATCACGCCGATCGATATTCATGCCACTGCCGAATGGCCCATGATCGAGTGGTTCGGCGCCCACGCCGGGGCAACGAGGGTGTTCGCGCCGGGAGCGGTTTCCTACTGGATGAACGCGTTTAACGACGTGCCGCAGTTTGGCGGCGGATTCGACCAGTGCCGGCCATTCCCGCTGAATCCGGTGGGCTCGTATCTGGTTTACGCCGGGCCGCTCGAGCCGGACCGGCATCTTGCCGCGGCGCTCGACTGGCTGAAGGCGTATGGGGTGCGCGAGTTGGGTGTGGCGGGCGCAAATACCGGGCAGGCTTTTCATACATTTCGGAATCCGGCGGATTATGCGGGGCTGGAGGCGTTGTGGCGGGGCGAGGGCGGCGACGCGATTTACCGTGTGCCCGCGAGTTGGGACACGTTGGCGCATGTGATCCGGCGCGGGGAGTGGGTGAGCTACCAACCTCCTGACGCGATGGTGCTGGGCCAGATCGAGAAATATGACGCGGCGATCGAGCGGGAACCCGCGCAGGTGGAGTGGACTTCGCGGCACAGCGTTAGGATTGCGGCGCGGATGCACGCCGATGAGTTTTTGTCGTTCCAGGAGAACTGGCATCCGGGATGGCACGCGAAGGCGAACGGGCGGGAGTGCCGGGTGTCGGGCGATGGGCTGGGCCTGATGCTGATCGAGCCGCGGTGTGAGGGCGACTGCCGGATCGAGTTGAACTACGACGGCGGGTGGGAGATGCGGTTGGCGTGGCTTGCGTGCGCTCTGGCGCTGGGAGGGTGTCTGGCAGTTGCGGGAAAACGTCGCCTGAAATGAAAAGCCGGTGAGCATTCGGAGGAGGATGCTCACCGGCCGGCCCCCGATGCGCAAGCATCAGGAGCCATCGGGCTCGGAGCAACCCGGAGGAAGGTCACCCCGAAAGACAGAATAGCGTACTAGTAAGACTATAGTCTAACAAAAAACTGGAAGCAATGTCACGCTGTCTTCCAGCTCACTTCTTTGATGCTGCGAACCATAGCAAAGTAACAGAAACCGCCAAAAAAAGCAACTCCGGCGACGGTCGAAAAAGCCCAATAGAATGAACCAGTTCGATTCACGATTTGTCCGGTGACCCAAGGTGCGGTGACGCCAGCGAGGTTGCCGAAGGCGTTTTGGAGGCCGGTCCACTTGGCGGCGGCGCGTGGACCGGCCAGACTCTGGGTAATAGCCCAGACGTTTGAGCTAAAGGCGCCGTAGGAGAGGCAGGCGGCGACCAGAAGGATCATGGAGAGACGGTTGCTGTGGGCAAGATAGGCAGGCAGGAGAAGGACGCTGGCCAGAAGGCCATAGCCACCGAAACGGCGGCGGACCTTGCTTGGGTCGGCGCCGGAAAGGATCAGGCGGTCTGAGAGCCAGCCGCTGAACAGGCTCGAAGCCGCGACGCCCCAGAAAGGAAGCGAACCGTAGAAAGCCATCATGTAGGTCGTGTAGTGACGCTTCATGACGAGGTAGGGAGGGAGCCAGGTGAGCAGGAAGTACCAGAGATAGTTGCCGGCGAAGAGGCCGAGGAAAGTGGCCCAAGCATCGCGGCGGGAAATGATTTCGAGCAGGGGCGGCGGGGGTTGATGGGCGGGCAGAGGCGTTGCCAACGAGGGGACGCGGCGCACGGTGAGATGCCAGGGGAGAAGCCAGAGCATGCCGGCGGCGCCGAGGATGAGAAACATACCTCGCCAGCCGAAGAATTGAAGCAGCAGGCCGCCCCCGAGCACGCCGAGCGCGGGGCCTGCTTTGGAACCGGCGTCGATCCAGGCGTTGGCGGTGCCGCGTTCGGTTTCCGAGAAGCGGGTGGCGAGGATTTTCGAGTAGGAGGGATAGGCGACGGATTCGCCGACACCGAGGAAGAGGCGCGGAACAAGGAGCGTGACGAAGCCCTGGGCGGCGGCGGTGACGACGGTTGCGAGCGACCAGAGGGCGTAGCCGGCGGCGAAGAGGCGGGTGACGGGAAATCGGTCGATGATGAAGCTGGAAAGAAAGAGGCAGGAGGCGTAGGTCCAGAAAAATGCGGAAAACAGGAGGCCCTCGTCGGCGGGGGTGAGCGGGATTTCGCGGATGATCTGGGCGATGCCGACGGAGAGGTTGCCTCGGTCGGCGTAGTTGATGCAGATGGACGCCGTCAGGAGCGCGACGAGGGTCCAGCGAGCGGGCTCGCGGACGGGGACGGTGGAAGGCGGGGAGAGGGAAGCCAATCGTGCGAGTGTATCACCGGGTTGCGGGTCAGCGCAGGTAGAAGAGGCTGAGGCGGGGCAGTCCGGCGTCTTCAAAGAGGCGGCGGTCGAGGTACTGGCGTTCGAGCAGGTCGAGTTGGGCGGCCGTCATTTTGCCGCGATAGGGGCGGAGTTGGCGGTCGAGATCCTGACGGACGCGGAGGAGGTCGTCCTCCGACTGCCGGGTGCGGGCGATAGCGGCGGCCTTTTGTTCCAGGGTGACGAGGCGCTGTTCGAGGTTTTCGAGGTCGGCGTATTCGGTTTCGGCGGAGGCGGCGAGGCGATCCAGGGAGGCGGCGATTTCTTCGTAGCCGGGCTTGGCGTGGAGATCGGCGGCGCGGGAGGACAGATGGCGCTGGAGATCTTCGAGTGGGAAAGGGGCCTTGGATTCGGCCGAGCGGGTTGCCTGTTGCGCGGTGCCGGCCATGGCCTGGGCCTCGGTGAGCACGGCCTGGGCGCAGTAAGCGACCGAATTGACGGACTGGGTGCGCTGGCGGCGGGCGCGCCATTTTTCAAAAGCCGCGTCGATGCCGCGGAGGACGGCTTCGAGCGGGACTCCGGCGTTTTTCCAGGTTTCGATGAGGGCCCAGTCAAGCGGTGAGAGAAGAAACAGGCCGGTGCCGCGGGCGCGCTGGAAGTGCTCTTCGACCTCGGTGAAGTAATTGAAGTAGTTGAGGCCTTGCCAGGAATTTTCGTCAGGCGCGGCGTTCATTGCGGGCGATTGCGCTCCCAGATGAGTTCGAGGCCTTCGAGCGTGAGGTCTTCGTTGACGGCGCCGAGATAGCGGGAGGCCGGCTGGATGAGGCGAGCCTGGCCGCCGGTGGCGACGGTGCGGGTGCGGGGGCCGAGTTCGGCGACGAGGCGTTCGAGGATGCCGTCGATCAGGCCGATGAAACCGTAGTAGAGGCCGGACT
>JAKAJI010000523.1 GCA_021813825.1 Acidobacteriota bacterium
CCGCAACGGCGGCAGACCTTCGAGCGGCCGCGAATACGGCACGCACACCACCTTCACCGCCGAATAGCCTCGATCCTTCACCTCGAGCGCCCGCTCGATCACCGCGCCGCTCGTAAAGCTCTCGTACACCGACTTCGATTCGCCGCCGCCCAGGTGCGTGTACATCCGGACTTTGTCGCGCACCCGTCCGCCGAGCAGCTTATAAACCGGCAGGCCAACCGACTTGCCGAAAATATCCCAGCACGCCTGCTCGATGCCCGATACAGCGCTCATCCCGATGATCCCCGTGCGCCAAAACGAATGCCGGTAAAGAATCTGCCACAAGAATTCGATCCGCGTCGGGTCCTGCCCCACGATCAGCGGCGCCAGGTCCTCCACGCAACCCGCCACCGCGCGCGTCTTCCACTCGAGCGTCGCCTCGCCCCAGCCATGCAACCCGTCTACGTCCGTCTCCACTTTCACGAATACCCAGTTGCGCATGCGCGCGTTCACTACCACGGTCCGGATCTGCGTGATCTTCATGCCGTCGCTCCCTGTCCATCCCGCGCACAACCGAGCGGGGCGCGGGCATGGTTCCGCGCAACGGTGCGCGCCCGCGCTGTGCGCTCTAAAGTATCACGCGGCTGTCGCCTTCGCGCCGCGTCAGCCGCTGCCGGTCCAGAAACTCAAGCAGCGGAATCGCGTACTTCCGCGACACCCCGGTCCACTGCTTGAACTCTCCCACCTGAAACCTTGCCCCGCGCCGCGCCGCCAGCAGCGCACGCAGCGAGTCGAGCGCCGTGCGATGGAAAATCAGGTCCTCCCCGACCTTCACCAGGCTCTGCTTGCGAAGCAAGATCTGCAGAAGCGCCCGCGAACGCACCGGGTCGATGCCGGTGCTCGCCAGCACTTCCTGCGTCGAAGGCACAGCCAGTCCGGCGCGCTCGAACGCCCCCTCGATTTTTCTCGTGGCAGACTCTTCGTCTTCCCCCAGCGCCACGCGGTGCGACTTTAATCGCACCGTTTCTCCCTCCGCAACCGCCTCCTCGCTCTCGCCGAGCAGCGCTTCAAAAACAAACGCGGGCGCCTCGTCCAGAACCCGCGCCCGCGCCTCCTCCTTCGGCATCCCGGTCTGCAGAGGATTCGCCCGATGAAACTCCTTCAGGACGCCGCGCAGGGCCTCGCCTCGCGCCTCGAACCACGCCGGAGCAACGAACCACGCCGGCGCCGCCTCAATCCGCTTCAGCTTTCCCGCCTCGGCGAGAATTTCCTCCTCCGTCCAACCTGTCCGCCGCACCAGGTCGGGAAGGCTCATCCCGGCCTGCGACTCCGCCACCAGCAGCAACAGCTTTTCCGCTGGAGCGGCGTCCCGCAGCCGTTCCACGCGTTCCGCCGTCGACTTCCGCGGCGGCTCCACGTCCACCACCTCTCCCCCGCCGATCGTCACCACGGGCGAAAACATCCGCACGATGAACCGGTCCCCGGGCAGCACCAGCAGCGGCTCCCGCAGCCGCAGCCTCACCCACGCGTGCTCGCCGCTGCGGATCGGCTCCCGCGGCCCCAGTCGGCGAATAGTCGCCTCCGTCTCGGCCGTTCCCGTGTGAAAATGCACCGGCGCACCCGGCTTCAGCGGCTTCGCGCCGGCTAGCAAATCGAAAGAACAATCGATCAGCGCGGTCGGCGCAAAGCGTCCCGGCGCCGCCAGCGTCATCCCGCGTGTCACCTGCGCCGGCTCGATCCCGCTCAGGTTCACCGCCGTGCGCTGTCCCGCGTATGCCTTCTCCACCGCCTGACCATGCACTTGCAGACCTCGCACGCGCAGCCGGACGCCGCCCGGAACCAGTTCGACCTCGTCGCCCGTCGCGATCGCCCCCGACACGAGCGTTCCCGTCACCACCGTGCCGAACCCATGCATCGAAAACGAACGGTCCACCGGCAAACGGAAATATCGCTGCGACGGCCGCGCCGGAACCTGCATCGCAACATCGAGCAGAGTTTGGCGCAGCTCTTGCAGACCTGTTTGATGGATGGCGCTCACTGCCACAATAGGAGCTTGTTCCAGGAACGATCCCTTCACAAACTCCTCCACTTCGAGCTTCACGAGGTCCAAAATTTCCTTGTCCACCAGGTCGCACTTGGTAAGAACTACAATCCCCCGGTTGACCCCTAGTAACCGGCAGATCTCGAAATGTTCCCGGGTCTGCGGCTTGATAGACTCGTCCGCGGCGATGACCATCAGCACGAAGTCGATCCCGGTGGCGCCCGCCACCATATTTTTCACGAACCTCTCGTGCCCCGGTACGTCTACAAAAGCAAGGGTGCACTCCGGCGAAAGCGCCAGGTGCGCGAAACCAAGATCAATCGAAATGCCCCGCTGTTTTTCTTCCTTCAGCCGGTCCGTGTCCACCCCCGTTAGCGCGCGGACCAGCGATGTTTTACCGTGGTCAATGTGCCCGGCCGTGCCGGCAACGACGTACCTCATGCGGTTGCTCTTCATCGTACTACTCGGTCTGCTGGCGCCCCTTGTGCGCGCCCAGGATTCCACTCCCACATTTCGCACCGGCGTTTCCGACGTCCGCGTCGACGTACAGGCCGTCGCGGGCTCCACTCCCATCGAGGATCTCAAACGCAACGACTTTGCCGTCTTCGACAGCGGTATGGTCCAGCCTCTCACCTATTTCGGCCACGAAGCCGAACCGGTTTCCCTCGTTCTCCTGCTCGATGTGAGCGGCAGCATGCAGAAGTCGCTCGAAGAGATCGCCCGGCGCGCCAACGAGGCGCTCAGCCTGCTTTCCCCCGGCGACCGCGTCGCCATCATGGTCTTCGGGCGGACTACCGCGCTTCATCAGGACTTCAGCGATAATCTCGCCGAAACCGCCAGACAGCTACAAGCC
>JAKAJI010000106.1 GCA_021813825.1 Acidobacteriota bacterium
GCGTGTACAGGTTAGTGCTCCACGCCGCCGTCCAAAAGAAACTCAGCGACATCCCCAGCGTCGCCCATCCCGGACCCGGCGCCAGCGGAATCGCCGCCGTCCCCAGCACCACCGCCGCACTCCCCAAACACACCCTCTTCCGCGCCTCCACCGCACTCACCCCGCCGCGAATCAACCGCCACGACAACGACCCACCGAAAAACGAACCCAGATACCCCGCCAGAGGCACCCAACCCGCATAATCGGCCACCGCCGCCGCCTTCAACCCATGCATCAACTCGAGATACCGCGGCGCCCAGTTCGTCCACAAACTGTACACCGTCATCCCGGCCATGTTCGCCCCCACCATCGCCCACAGCCGCCCGTCCCGCGCTAACTTCCAACTCGCTGCCCCTCCACCGCCGCGCCCATCGCCCCGCGGCGCCGGAATCATCCTCGCCGTCATCAGCCACACCGGAATCCACAGCAGGCTCAGCCCGCCGACGCCCCCGAACACCCACCGCCACCCGTACTCCCGCGTCACGACTTCAGCAAACTTCGGCGCCAGTCCCGCTCCCAGGCTCAACCCAAGCTGGCTCATCGCCAACCCCACCGCCCGCTCCTCGGCCGGCAGGTACATCCCGCCCATCTTCCCCATCGCCGAAATGCCGCCCGCCTCCGCCACGCCCAGCAGGCACCGCCACAGCATCAGTTCGCCAAACGAATGCGACGTCGCCGAACCCAGGCTCGCCAGTCCCCACCCCGCCACCGAAATCGAAATTCCACGGTTCAGCCCCACGCGGTCCAGAAACCAACCCATCGCCGGAGCGCCCAGCGCATAGGCAATCGAAAACACGCTCAGCAAAAGCCCGTAATCGCGATCCGTGAACCGGAACGGCGCGTCGCGATGCCAGATCACCAGCAGCATCGCCAGCACCTGCCGGTCCAGGTAATTCAGCACGCAGGAGCCGGCAAACACCGCCACCGCCACCCACCGCCACCGCGCCCCCCGCGCCGCCTCCATCCGCGCCTACTTCAACTCCCGCAGTGCATCGTCCAGCACCGCCAGCACCCGCGTACCCTCGCTCACGCCATCGAGCGGCATCTGCAACACCCCCGCCGGCGTGAACTTCGCCCCCTTGGTCCGGCTCACCATCCCCATCAGCTTCGCCGGATCCACCTTCGACGAAGGATGGAACTTCACGTTCAGCAACCCCCCGCGCCGGTCCGCCGCCTCCACGCCCATCCGCTCCGCCTCACCCTTCACCCGAGCGAACTTCAGCAGCGTCTTCACCACCTCCGGCGCCGGACCGTACCGGTCCTCCATCTCCGCCAGCACCTTCGCCGCCTGCTCCTCGCTGTTCACGTCCGCAATGCTCTTGTACGCCCGCAGCCGCTGCTGTTCGTTCGAAATATACTCCGGCGGAATCCGCGCCTCCAGGCCCAGGTTCAACGCCGAATGAATCTGCGGCGCCGTCTCCTCGCCCTTCAACTCGCGCACCGTCTCATCGAGCAGCCGCACGTACATGTCGAAGCCCACCGCCTCGATGTGCCCGTGCTGCTCGCCGCCCAATAGATTCCCCGCCCCGCGCAACTCGAGATCCAGCGCCGCAATCTTGAACCCCGCGCCCAGGTCGCTGAATTCCTTCAACGCCGCCAGCCGCTTCCGCGCCACTTCGCTCAGCTCCGCATCCGCCGGCACCAGCAGATACGCATACGCCCGCCGGTTGCTCCGCCCCACGCGCCCGCGCAACTGGTACAACTCGCTTAACCCATACCGGTCCGCGTGCTCGATGATCATCGTGTTCGCCAGCGAAATGTCCAGCCCGTTCTCGACAATCTTCGTGCAAACGAAAACATCGTACTCGTGCCGCATGAACCCAAGCAGAACCTTCTCTAGTTCCGCCTCCCCCATCTGCCCGTGCCCCACGCCGATCCGGCACTCCGGCAGCAACTCCTGAATCATCGCCGCCCGCTCGAAGATCGTGTCCACCCGGTTGTGCACGTAATACACCTGCCCGCCGCGGCTCATCTCCTGCTCAATCGCCGTCCGGATCAGGTTTTTGTCAAACTTCGCCACCACCGTGTGAATCGCCAACCGGTCCTTCGGTGGCGTCTCGATCACGCTCAAGTCGCGCAACCCCAGCAGCGACATGTGCAGCGTCCGCGGAATCGGCGTCGCGCTCATCGTCAGCACGTCCACGTTCTGCTGGATCTGCTTGATCCTTTCCTTGTGCCGCACGCCGAACCGCTGCTCTTCGTCCACAACCAGCAGCCCCAGGTCCTTGAACACCACGTCCTTCGACAACAGCCGGTGCGTCCCCACGACCACATCCACCTTGCCTTCGGCCACGTCCTCGATCACCTGCTTGGTCTGCTTCGCATCGACGAACCGGCTCAGCATCTCGATCCGCACCGGAAACGGCGCAAACCGCCGCTTGAAGGTCTCGTAGTGCTGGAAACACAGCACCGTCGTCGGCGCCAGCACCGCCACCTGTTTGCCGTCCCCCAGCGCCTTGAACGCCGCCCGCATCGCCACTTCCGTCTTTCCGAACCCGACGTCGCCGCACAGCAGGCGGTCCATCGGATGCGGGCTTTCCATATCCCGCTTGATCTGCTCCACCGCGTCAAGCTGGTCCTTCGTCTCCGTGAATTCGAACGCATCTTCGAATTCCCGCTGCCAGTTGCTGTCGCGCGAAAACGCAAACCCCTCGGCCAGCCGCCGCTGCGCATACAGCTTCAGCAGCTCCTCCGCCATGTCGCGCATCTTCGCCTTGACGCGCTTCTTCGTCCGCTCCCACGTCACGCCGCCCAGCTTGTCCAACTGCGGCGCCGCGTCGCCCCCGCCCCGGAACTTCTCGATCAGATCCAGCCGCGCCAGCGGCACATACAGCTTCGCCTCGCCCGCATATTCGAGCAGCAGAAAATCGCCGTGCTGGCCGTTCTGTTCGAGTTCCCGCACGCCGAGAAATTTGCCAATCCCGTGTACGGCGTGCACCACGTAATCGCCCGGTTCGAGATCCGCCGCCCCGGTCCGGAACGCCGCCATCTGCTCGCGCCTCGGACCCGTGCGCGCCTCCACCCGCGCCTCGAATAGGTCGTCGCTGCCGATCAGCGCCACCTGCCGGCCCACGAACAACGCCCCCCGCCGCACCCGCGCCCGCGTGATCAGCGTGTTCGCTTCGCTCCCGCCCAGGTACCCGCGCTCGGCCAGGCGCGCCTGCGAAGCATCCTCACTCGTCACCGCCACCTGAAACGGAATCGAGTACTCGCGCAAAATGTCCGCCAGCCGCTCCAGGTCGCCCAGCGTCGCCGCGCAAAACATCACGTGATGCCCGTTCGCCACCAGCTCCCGCGCTTCCTTCACCGCCAGCGGAACGTTGCCTCGAAATCCCGCCATCGGCCGCGTCTCGATCCGCAGCGTCTCCACCCCTTCGGCCGCGCCAAGCTCCAGTTCGCGCAACTCCACTTCCGCCCGCCCTTCGATGCTCGCCCGCAGTTCCCCCCACCGGAAGTACACCGCCTCGGCCACCGCCTCCGCGCTCTCCCCGCCTTCTTCCAGCCGCTTCCACAGCCGCCCCGAAGCCGCCGCCACTTCCTCCGGTTCATCGATCACCGCCACCGCCTCCGGCGACAGAGTAAACAAAGAATGTTCCCGCGGCCGCACCAGCGGCGTCATCAGCTCCCACCCCGGAAACACATCCCCGGGGCTCGGAATCCAATCCGGATCGTCCAGCTTCTCGGCTAACTCCCGCAGCACTTCGCGGGTCTTCGGAAACTCCATCAGCGGCAGCACCGTCACTTCCGGAATCTTCAGCACGCTCCGCTGCGTCTCCACATCGAACCGCCGGATCGACTCGATCTCGTCCCCGAACAGCTCAATGCGCACCGGCCGCGACGACTCCGCCGGAAAAACGTCCAGAATTCCCCCGCGCACCGAGTAATCCCCCGCCATCTCCACCGGCTCCCGCCGCTCGTACCCGATGCTCTCCAAATGCGCGATCACATCGTCCAGCGGCGTCTCCTCTCCGGCCCGCAGCGTCAGCGCAAGCTGCCGGTAAAACGAAGCCGCCGCCGTCCGCACCAGCGCTCCGCCCACCGGCGCAATCGTGATCCCCGTTCCCCCTCCCGCCAGCCGCCACAAACCCACCGCCCGCTGCTCGCTAATCTCACTGTGCGGCGACAACCTCTGCGAAGGCAGCACATCGAGCGCCGGAATCATCTGCGGCGCCAACTCGCCCCCGTCCTCGATCAGGGTGTGAAACGCCCCGCACAGCTCCAGCAGATCCTCCGCCTGCCGGTTGCCCCCGCAAACCACGATCAGCGGCCGCTCCAGCGCCCGCCGCAGCAGCGTCAGGTACACGCCCTTGGCCGCGAGCGTCAGCCCCGCCAGGCTGAGGCGGGCCTTACGGTCCCTCGTCAGACGGCTCACCGCCTCCTGAAACGCGGCCTCACGTCCCAGGTTCGCGAACAACTCGCGGATCGCCGGAGGAGTCACTTCCGGGAAAGAATCTCCTCGACAATGCCGGTGGTCGAATACCCTGGTTCGAGCGGCAGCGCCATCACCTTCCCCCCCGCCGCCTCCACCTCTTCCCGCCCCGCAATGAAATGGCTCCAGTCCGCGCCCTTCACCAGCACGTCCGGTAGCACTTGGGCGATCAGCTCCCGCGGCGTGTCTTCATCGAAAAACGTCACCGCATCCACCGCCTCGATCGCCGAAGCCAGCGCCGCCCGCTCCTCCTGCGAAATCATCGGCCGCATCGGCCCCTTCAGCCGCTCGACGCTCGCATCCGTATTCAGCGCCAGGATCAGCACATCCCCCAGCCCTCGCGCGCTCTCCAGCAGCCGGATGTGCCCCGGATGCAAAATGTCATAGCAGCCGTTGGTGAAAACGACCTTCTTGTTCGCCGCGCGCCAGGCGCGCCGCATCTCGAGCAGCCGCTCGCGGGTGTAAATTTCGCCCATAAAAGGACCGGATCCCCTTCATTCTAGCTGGCCCTTGCTCGCGCCCCGAAAACCCTCAACGAAACGCTCCCACGCGTTCGACCCTCCCCCTCAGCGCTCCTGGCAACCCTCCACCGGCAACCCGCATTCGCTACCCTAACGTTTCGTATGCGCCTCGCCGTCACCTTCCTTACCCTCTCCCTCGCCGCGCTCCCCCTGGCCGCCGCGCCCGACACGCCGGTCTCCGAGATGCTCGATTCTCTCGACCGCATCCACGTCTTCCCGGAAGCCTCCATCAGCCCGGACGGCACCCTCGTCGGCTGGCTCTCTTCCACCGCGGGCAAGCACGGCGAGACGCAACTCACCATCCGTCCCGTCGCCGGAGGCAAGCCACACACAGCCTCGGCCACCGGAATCGAATCTTTCGCCTGGGCCCCCGACAGCGTCTCCGTCGCCTACCTCGCGCCCGACCCCGACGCCACCGACTCTCATCAGCTTCAGCTATGGCGCATGACCGTGAAGGGCAAAGGCGCCTACGAACCCCACCGTCTCACCAGCCTGAAAGGCTTCCTTGAGGACGTGCGTTGGTCCCCCGACGGCCGCTTCCTCGCCTTCCTCTTTATCGAGAACGCCCTCCGCGCCGCCGGCCCCCTCCAGCCGGAAACCGCGCCCGCCGGCGTCATCAACAGCACACTCTACGAGCAGAAACTCGTCACCATCGACCCCAACGGCGGCCACTTCACCACCGTCTCCCCGAAAGGCTTGTACATCTATGAATACGACTGGGCGCCCGACTCCGCCCACTTCGTCTTCACCGCCGCGCCCCCGCCCGGCGACGACAACTGGTGGACCGCAAAACTCTTCACCATCTCCGCCCAAGGCGGTGACGCCCACCAGATCTACCAGCCCAAACTCCAGATCGCCAATCCCCGCTGGTCACCCGACGGCTCCACCATCGCCTTCATCGAAGGCCTCATGAGCGACGAGGGCGCCACCGGCGGCGACATCTTCACCGTTGCCGCCACTGGCGGCGAGGCGACCAACCGCACCCCGGGCCGCCCCTCCAGCCCCTCCTGGCTCGCCTGGCTGCCCTCCTCCAAGCGCCTCCTCTTCGCCGAAACCGTCTCCGGCGCCACCGCGATGGCCACGCTCGACCTCGCCACCGGATCTTCGGAAACCCTCTGGAAGGGCGACGAAAGCATCCGCAGCGGCCGCGAAGAAGTCTCCCTCAGCCACGACGGCACCGAGGCCGCCTTAGTCCGTTCCTCCTTTACCCAGCCGCCCGAGGTCTGGGCCGGTCCCCTCGGAAAATGGAGCCAGATCACCCGCGAAAATCACGACGCCAAACGCTTCTGGGGCAACCCCGTCTCCCTCACCTGGCAAAGCGGCGGCCATCAGGTCCAAGGCTGGCTGCTCGCCCCCACCGGTTACGACTCGAGTAAGTCGCCGGAAAAGAAGTATCCACTCGTCGTCGGCGTCCACGGCGGCCCGGCCAGCGCCCACAAACCCTCCTGGCCGAGAAGTTTCTTCGACCTCACCTTACTCAGCAGCCGCGGCTACTTCGTCCTGTTCCCCAACCCGCGCGGCAGTTACGGCGAAGGCGAAGCCTTCACCCAAGCCAACGTCCGCGACTTCGGCCATGGCGACCTCGAAGACATCCTCGCTGGCGTCGACGCCGCCGCCGCGAAATACCCCATCGACACCCAACGCACCGGCATTGGCGGCTGGAGCTACGGCGGCTACATGACCATGTGGACCGTCACCCAAACCCACCGCTTCCGCGCCGCCGTCGCCGGCGCCGGCATCGCCAACTGGCAGAGTTACTACGGCCAGAATTCCATCGACGAGTGGATGATCCCCTACTTCGGCGCAACCGTCTACGACGACCCCGCCGTCTACGCCAAAAGCTCCCCCATCACCGCCATCAAAAACGTCAAAACCCCGACACTCGTCTTAGTCGGCGCCGACGACGGCGAATGTCCCGCACCCCAGTCCTTCGAGTTCTGGCACGCCCTAAAAACCCTCGGCGTTCCAACCCAGTTAGTCGTCTACCCCGGCGAAGGCCATGCCTTCCGCCAACCCGAACACCGTCGTGACGTCATCGAACGCGCCATCGGCTGGTTCGATCAGTATCTGAAGTAAGTCGCCCCGGACCATTCACGGCCGGAAGTCACGAATCGAGGCGACAGAGGCGCCGTCTAACTTACTAAGTAGCGCGACGACGAGGTCCACGGTGCGGTCGAAATCCGCGCGGTTCACAATCCCGTTATGCGCGTGCGTGTACCGCACCGGCACAACCAGGTTCACCGTCGGCACGCCGCCATTGCTCTTCTGAATCTCCGCCGAGTCGTCGCCATATCCGGTTACTAAGTCAAACTGCAGCGGAATCTGAGCGCCATGCGCCGTCTGCTTGACGAAAGCCACCAGCTTCCGGTTCGGTAACTCGGAAGCGTCATACAGAAACAAACCGGGCCCATCCCCCAGCCGGACCTGCGTCTCCTCCGGCCGCGCCCCCGCCACGCCGCCTGTAACTCCCGCCTCGATCGCAATCCCCAACTCCGGCTTCACCACCTCGGCCGCCGTGTGCGCGCCCCGCAGTCCAATCTCTTCCTGCGTCGTGAACACGAATGCGAGGCGGTTCGGATGCGGGCTTCCCTGCAGCCGCCGCATCGCCTCGAGCAATACCGCGCAGCCGATCCGGTCGTCCCACGCCTTGCCGAGATAATTCCCGCTCCGGTTCAACTCCACAAACGGAGCGTCGGGAACCACCGGATCACCCGGTTCAAGCCCCATCGCGGCAGCCTCGGCCGAGGTGCGCGCGCCCACATCCAAATAGAGCATGTCGCGCGCAAACACCCGCGTCCGCTCCTCCGGCGGCAGAACGTGGATATCCCGGATCCCGGTCACCGCGTGTACCGGACCCTTCGAGCCAACAATGATCCAACGCTGATCCACCAGCGCCTGGTCCAGCCACCCCCCGAGCATCTGCATGGTCACAAACCCGTCCGGCGTCAGGCGCCGCACCATGCCCCCAAGCTCATCCATGTGCGCATCCACCATCACCAGCGGGCCCGACCCGTCCTCCATCGCGATCACCGAGCCCAGCCCGTCATAACGAATCGAAGAAGCCAGCGGCGTCGCCTCCCGCACCACCAGCGCGCGCACCGGTTCTTCAAAACCCGGAGGACCCGGGGCGTCCGCAAGCCGCTCGAGCAGCGCCGCCACGCGATCCTGCGCGAAGGCCGGAAGCCCAACCAGAATCAGCAGACCGAATAGATGCCTCATGGAGAAATAAGCATAACAACCCACGCCCGGACGGGAGTAGCCCTGAAGACTTGCCGGAATTGGGCCGATAGGAAGTATGCGTGCCATTGCTCCGCACATCCCGGCCCGCGTCTGCCCCCGCGCGCCTGCCCCGCCTCCTGCCCTCACTCGCCGATTTCTTCCTCCTCGGCGTCTTCGCCTGGCTCTTCCTCGCCGGCCCCTTCGGCTGGACCGGCCTCTTAATGGATGGCGACACCGGCTGGCACATCCGCAACGGCCAGTACATCCTCACCCACCACGCCGTGCCCCATGCGGATCTGTTCTCCTTCTCCCGCCCGGGCGCGCCGTGGTTTGCCTGGGAGTGGCTCTCCGACGTCGTCTTCGCTTCGCTGTTCGGATGGGCCGGGTTGAAAGCGCTCGTCATCTTCGCCGCGCTCCTGATTCTGCTGCTCGCCGCGCTGCTCTTCCTCATTCCCATCCGGCGCGGCGTTCATCCGCTGCTCTCCGCCGCACTGACCCTCGCGGCGGTCACCGCGGCCAGCGTTCACTTCCTCGTCCGCCCACACCTGTTCACCCTCCTCTTCTTCACCCTCGCCCTCGCCCTGATTACTTCGGATCGCTCGCACCCCTCCCGCGCCCTCTGGTCCCTCGTCCCTCTGGCCGTCTTATGGACCAACCTCCACGGCGGTATATTCGTGCTGCCGTTGCTCACCGCTCTCTGGACGGCCGGAGCCGCATGGGAGGCCTGGATCGGGAAACGCGGCTTTGGCGAAACCAAGCGCGCCGGACTTCTGACCGGCCTCGTCCTCACGGCGACGCTGGTGAACCCCTACGGCTGGAAACTCCACGAGCATGTCTGGAGCTACCTGCGCTCAGATTGGATCCGCACCGCCGTCCAGGAATTTCAGGCGCCCGCCTTCCGCAACGCCAACGAGCAATATTACGAAGCGCTCCTGCTCGCCGGACTCCTCGTGGCCGGCTGGTTGATCCACCGCCGCCGCTTCGTCGAGCCGCTCTGGCTCCTCGGCTTCGCCCACCTGTCGCTGACCGGAGCCCGCCACATCCCTCTCTATGCGGTCACCGCCGTGCTCGTCCTCGCGCCGGAGTTGGATGCCTGGTGGCGTGAATCGGCGCAGCAAGCCGGCGCCGGATCCCTCTCGCGAATCCTGCGCCAGGTGGGCGAAGACCTGCGCGATCCCTTCCGAAGAATTAGCCCGTGGCTGCCCTTGGCGGTTTCGCTCCTGCTCCTCACCGTGCCTTCAGAAAACTGGCCGCAGGATTTTCCCGCGCGCGCCTTCCCGGTCGCGATGGTCAACGCCCATCCTGAGTTACTCAAAGGTCATACGGTTCTTTCCAGCGACCAATGGGGCGATTACCTCATCTTCCGTTTTTATCCCGCCGAACACGTCTTCTTCGACGGCCGGAGTGACTTCTACGGCGAAGCCCTGGGCCGCGATTATGTCGCTCTCATGAACCCGAACTACCGCTGGCCGGAGCTAATCCGCCGCTACCGCTTCGATGTCGCGCTGGTGCCCGTGAATTGGCCCTTAGGCGAGTTACTGAAACAGGACGAACAATGGCGCCTGGTGGCTGATGACGGTCAGGCGCTTCTGTTCGTTCACCGCGACGTTGCCTCAAAAGCCGAACAGGAGCCGGGCCGATGAGCGTGCCAATCTCTTTCCCCGGCCTTCATCGGGTTTCGTCTCCGTTTGTCCGGGGCCTAAAGCTTATCGGGTCATCTGCCGAATTAGACCCTCAGGGAAGGATTAACACGGATCCATGGATCGCCGGTTTCTGACAGTAATGGCAATCAGCCTGGTGTTCGCGCTCCTCGTCTCGGCGGCGTTCTACCAACTGGCCCGGGCGGGGCATTCGCGCCGGCCGTCCAAGGAGGAAATGAAAGACATCGTGCTGGCCGCGCGCGCAATGAATGTGGGCATCACGATCAAAGCCTCCGACGTCCATTTGGGCAAAATTCCGGCCGCTGCATTCCCCCACGGAGCTTTCTCGCGGATCGAGGACGTTGTGGACCGCCCCGTGGTCAGCAACATCCTGGCCGAAGAGCCCGTTCTGAGCGGACGCCTGGCCGCCAAGGGCAGCGGGTTCGGGCTCGCCCCGGTCATCCCCGTCGGCATGAGAGCCGTGACGGTCCGCGTAAACGACGTCGTCGGCGTGGCCGGCTTCGTCCTGCCCGGCATGAGGGTAGACGTCCTGGTAACCGGACACCCCCCGCAGTCGGCCAGCATGATCACAACCACCTGCCTGCAAAACATCCTGGTGCTCTCGGCCGGCACGACCATGCAGGCTGATTCCGCCGGCAAGGCCATGCCCGCTCCCACCGTGACCCTGCTGGTCAATCCGTCCCAGGCCGAAGTCCTCACCCTGGCCTCCAGCGATGGCCGCATCCAACTCGTGCTCCGCAATCCCAGCGATCAACTCATCGAGAAGACACCCGGCACCGAGATCACCCAGTTGTACGGCCTGCGGAGCGCGCCCGCGCCTGCCCCGCCGGTGCGGGATGCTCACGCCGTGATCCGCCGCGTCTCGGCGCCCGCCGTGGTAAAAGCTCCGCCACCGGATGAAATCGTCGTGTTCCGCGGCAATAAGCGCAGCGTCGAGGTCCTGTCGGGCGGCGCTAAGACGGAGGGCAACTGAGATGAGTTCCTGCCGTTCTCTCTTCAAAGCTCCCGCGGCGGCGCTCCCGGTTCTGGCCTTGGCCTGCACCTTCGCCGCGGCGCGGGCCGAGGATCTCTCGATGACCGTCGGCCAGAGCCTGGTCCTGGACTTCTCCGCCTCCATCGGGCAACTCTCCACAAGTAACCCCGATATCGTCGACGCCAGTCCGGTAACGCACGAGGAAGTCCTCCTCCACGCCAAGTCCTATGGGACCGCCACGGTGATCGTGTGGGGCAAGAGCGGAGAAAAGCGCTTCTACAACGTCACCGTGGAGCTGAACCTCGACCCGCTCCGCAAGCTCTACCGCGAGACTTTCCCCGGACTGAAGATTCACGTCCAGTCGGCGCGGGATTCGCTCTCCATCACCGGCCACGTGCCAACGAAGGAGATCGGAGACCGCGTCGCGGCCCTGGCGGCTCCCTTCGCCAAGACGGTCGTCAACGATCTCACCCTCGACACGCAAGGCGCCGACGAACAGGTCCTGCTGCACGTCGTCTTCGCCCTGCTTGACCGTTCCGTCGAAGACCAGTTTGCGGTGAACCTCGTGAGTACCGGTGCGGGCAACACACCCGGCGGCATCACCTCCGGGGGCGCGCCGGCACCGCAAATTTCCCAGTTGGGCGGCACCATCGGAGCTCCCGCCAGCGGAACCACCACTACCTTCACGATCGCCGACGCCTTGAATATTTTCGCCTTCCGGCCCGACCTGAACCTCGGCGCCTTCATCCGCGCGCTCCAGACACGCCAGCTTCTGCAGATCCTCGCCGAACCAAACCTGCTGACCAGCAATGGAAAAGAGGCAAGTTTCGTCGCCGGCGGCGAGTTCCCGGTCCCGGTGCTGCAGGGAGGCGCGGCGGCCGGCGCCATCACCATCATGTACCGGGAGTTCGGCATCAAGCTCGACTTTTCGCCGCAGATCACCGAGCATCGGACCATCCGCATCCACGTCAAGCCGGAGGTCTCCTCGCTCGATTTCACCAATGCCATCACCCTGAACGGATTCACCATCCCGGCCTTGGCCACGCGCAAGGCCGAGACCTACGTCGAGCTGGCGGCCGGCCAGACGTTCCTCATCGCGGGCCTGCTGGACGACGAAGTCACGCAGACGCTGACGCGTATCCCGGGGCTGGCGAATCTTCCGATCCTGGGCGCACTGTTTCGCAGCAAGGCGGAGAACCGCACCCGGACCGAACTGGTGATCATGGTCACGCCGCGCATCGCCTCTCCACTCAAGCCCGGCGAAAAACCGCCCTTGCCCGAAATGATCGAGCCGTTCCTTCCTCCGGCCCATGCCGCTACCTCCAACGCCAAACCCACGGGCAAGTTCTGGCGCCATAAGTCTTCCAGCA
Source organism: Acidobacteriota bacterium (assembly GCA_021813825.1). Taxonomy (GTDB): domain Bacteria; phylum Acidobacteriota; class Terriglobia; order Bryobacterales; family Bryobacteraceae; genus JAJYKC01. The sequence goes on from JAKAJI010000106.1 coordinate 12,213, forward strand.
CCGCTGCGGAAACCGTCCCGGCGGCAACTCCCGCAACCAGCCCGTCCGGGAGCGGGGGGAACTAGCACCGATGGCCGTTTCCTCTCCCAACTCGGGCGCCCGTCCTAGTCTTTCCGCGATCCTGATCGCGCCGGACCGCCAGCTTGCGCGCCAGTTCACCGACGCGCTCGCCCCGGCGCACGCCTTCCAGATCGCGGCCGAAATGAAAACGTACCCGGCATCGAAGGCGCTTGAAGTGCGCCTGGATCAGGTCCGTCCCGACGTGCTCCTGCTCGATCTGGCCACCGACCTGGAAGCCGCCTGCCTTATCATCCGCGAAGCGGCCACTTATAGGCCGGGATGCCGTATCGTCGGTCTCCACCCCTCGAACGACTCGGAGGCGATTCTCAAGTCGCTTCGCGTCGGCGCTACCGAATTTCTCCACGCCCCCTTCGAATCCGCCGCTCAGTTGGAAGCCGCGCAGCGGATCGAACGCCTTCTCCACGCCGCCCAGCCGCTGTCCACGATGGGACAGGTGATCGTGTTCACCAGCGCCAAGGAAGGCTCGGGAGCAACTACGCTCGCGCGCGAGATGGCTTTCGCGCTTCGCACGCAGACCCGGCAGCGCATTCTGCTCGCCGACCTCGACACCTTCGGTGGGACCCTGGCCTTCACTTTGAACGCAATCCAGGACGCCGTCCCCATCGGCGCCCCCGAGGAAGGTTGGCTCGACGACGGCGGCCGCCCACGCGCCACCGAGCACCACGGAGTATCGTTGATCGCCAACCCGCAGGCCCCGCCGGAGTCGCCGTCCGGCAGCGAGCGCTTGCAGGAGTTTCTCGAGTCGGCCCGGCAGGGCTATGACTGGGTCCTGGCGGACCTTCCACCGGTCTTCGAGCCCATCAGCCTATTGGCCATCAGCGAGGCCGACCAAGCCTATCTCCTCGCAACCCCGGAACTGCCCAGCCTCCATCTGGCCCGCAAGGCG
>JAKAJI010000107.1 GCA_021813825.1 Acidobacteriota bacterium
CGTTTTCGAAGGTGTACGGGCTTGCCGGTGCGCGCATCGGATACGGCTTTGCCCACGAGCGGCTGATCGCGAATCTGTTGAAGGTCAAGCTGCCCTTCGAGCCGGGCCTTCTGGCGGAAGCGGCTGGCATCGGCGCGCTCGCCGACAAGGAGTTTCTCCACCGGTCGCTCGAGCTAAACGCGCGCGGCTTGCGCTACCTGACGGCTTCTTTACGCGAGATGGGTTTCACGGTTGCGCCCTCGGAAGCGAACTTCGTGATGGTGGAATGCGCGGGCGCCGCGCAGGCCGCCGCGTTGAACGAACATTTGTTGCGGCAGGGCGTTATCGTGCGCCCGCTCGCCGCTTTCGGACTTCCCCAATGCCTGCGAATCTCAACCGGAACCGGCGAAGAGAACCAGCGCTGCGTGGAAGCCATGAAGCGGGCCATGGAACCGGCTCGCGTATGAAGGAGACGTAGATGCCACAAGTTGCCGAGCCCATGCACGACGCGCCAACCGGCGCCGATTTCCTACCGCTGCACGGAACCGATCACGTCGAATTTTACGTGGGCAACGCCCGCCAGGCCGCGCATTACTATCGTTCCGCTTTCGGAATGCGTCTGGTCGCCTATCGTGGCCCGGAGACCGGCACGCGCGACCGCGCCTCTTATGTGGTGGAGCAAGGCAAAATTCGATTTGTGCTGACCACCGCGCTGAGCCCTGCCTCGCCGATCGCCGCGCATCAACACGCCCATGGTGACGGCGTGAAGGCGATCGCACTCCGGGTCGACGATGCCGCTGCCGCCTGGCACGAAACCACGCGGCGTGGCGCCGTTTCCGTGGCGCCGCCGGCCGAGCATCGTGACGAGGGCGGCGTTGTGATCACGGCTTCGATCGGCCTCTACGGCGACACCATCCACACCTTCGTCGAGCGCCGCAACTATTTCGGTGTATTCCTGCCCGGCTATCGCACGGTCGACGAAGATCTGGTGGTAAGACCAGCCGGCCTTCTCCACATTGACCACATGGTGGCCAACGTCGGATGGGGCGAGATGGATCACTGGGTCGATTTCTACCGCGACGTGATGGGCTTTCGTCTCTACCAGCATTTCGACGACCGCGACATCAGCACCGAGTACTCCGCCCTCATGTCGAAGGTCATGTCCAACGGCGACGGCCGGGTGAAGTTCCCCATTAACGAGCCGGCGCGCGGGCGAAAGAAATCGCAGATTGAAGAGTATCTCGAGTTTTACGGCGGACCCGGAGTGCAACATATCGCGATGGCGACGCACGACATCATCGAAACGGTAAGCCGGCTGCGCAACCAGGGGGTCGAGTTTCTTCGCGTGCCGGGAACTTACTACCGGGAACTGGAATCCCGCGTAGGAAAGATCGACGAACCGGTGGGAGCGCTCGAGGAGTTGGGCGTCTTGGTGGATCGCGACGACGAAGGCTACATGCTGCAGATCTTCACCCGCCCGGTCGAAGACCGGCCCACGCTGTTTTACGAGATTATCCAGCGCAAGGGCAGCCGCAGCTTCGGCAAGGGCAACTTTAAGGCGCTGTTTGAGGCCATTGAGCGCGAGCAGGCATTGCGAGGTAATCTCTAGCAGAGGGGGATGTCATCTTCATGGCGATGCTGCCGAAATTCTCGCTGCCACCGTTGAGCGCCTCGTCGATGACGACGGTTCTTAAGCCCGCGCCGCCGCAGCCACCTGCTCCCGCCGCCCCCGGCGCCCCTCCCGCCGCGCCAACTCCTCCCGCCGCATCCCCCGCGCCTCTGCAACCGCAGGAGATCCCGGGCGGCTTTTTCCGTTCTTCGAACGGCATGACACGCCACGACCAGGGAACCAAGAGCGTCATCACCGATCCCCACGCGCAGCAGATCGTCACGTTGGACCATACCGCGCAGACGGCGACGGTGATGCCGATGGCGCCCCTGCAGCCGCCCGCCATGCCGCCCGCATCGTCCGGGTTCGCTCCCCCCGCTCCGCCGCCCACGCAGACGCAGGATCTTGGCAGCGCGATGATCGACGGTATGCCCGTAGTGGGGAAGCAGTTCACGATGCCCGCTGCGCCGGTGATGAACGTCGCCAAGCCGCCGCTGCCGGCGATCCCGCAGATGCCCAAGCTGCCGAAGATACCTCCGGAAGGCGGCTTCAAGGCTCCCGGACGAATGCCGAAGCTTGCGGCGCTGCCGAAAATGCCCCAGCTTCCCAACTCGCCGTCGTTGCCGAAGTTTCTCACCGGGGCCCCCTCGACTTCGTCCGTCCCCGCGCCGCCGTCCGCCGCCGTCGCGCCTGCCACCCCCAAGCCGCCCGCCATGCCGAAGCTTGGCGCGATGACGAAACCGCAGTTGCCCAAGCTGCCGCAGATGGCGCAGATGCCGAAACTGCCGGCGATTCCCGCGCTTTCCCAGCCGCCGGCCGCGCCACCTGCCCCGGCTATGGGCGGCCGCCTGCCGAAGATGCCGCAGCTACCCCAACTGCCGAAGCTGCCGAATTCCCCGTCGCTCCCGAAGTTTCAGACAACGCCCGCTGCGGCGCCTCCCGCTCCCCCGGCCCCGCAAGTCCCGGGAATGCCGAAGGCTCCCGCGGCGCCTGCGGCGCCCAAGCCACCCGAGATCCCGCAACTCACCGCTCTGGGCAATAAGCTGCCGAAGATGCCGCAGGTTCCGAAACTACCGGTTCTGCCGAAGTCGCCTTCCTTGCCGAAGCTGCCGGGCGCTCCCTCCGCGGGCGCTCCGAAACCACCCGCCATGCCCGCCGCTCCCCCTCCTCCCTCGCTCCAGCCCCCGAAGGCCCCGCAACTGCCAAAGTTGGCGAAGCTGTCCAACCTGTCCATGCCGAAACCACCTGTGCCGAAGCCGCCTGTTCTGGCGCCTCCCGCGGCGCCCGCGGCGCCCGCGCCACCGCAACCACCCAACGTCGTCGAGGTTTGGACGCACAAAGATCTCCATGTACCCGTGCTCACGAAAACAACCACGCCCCACGGCGTCCAGACCGAAAGGTTGAGCAACGTAAAACCCGGTGAGCCGCCCGCCTCGACGTTCCAGATTCCCCCAAACTACAAGGTCATCCACGCGCCAAACTTCGCGGCCCTGCAAAAGCCGAAGCTTCCGGAACTCAAACTTCCCAAACTTCCGAACATCCCCAAGATGGAACCGCCGAAACTGCCGGGCTAAACAAGAACGCCGCGTCTGCTCCGGGGAAACGGAACGGGGAAATCATATCCCTGCCCGTGTGTTACCATCGGACTTCTCGTCAATAAACACATGCTACGCGCCTATCGCGGCGCGCTCCCGCAAGTCGCCGCTTCCGCTTACATTGATCCCAGCGCACAGGTGATCGGCCGCGCCACCATCGGCGAACGCTCGAGCGTCTGGCCAAACGTCACCATACGGGCCGATGTAAACACCATCACGATCGGCGACGAAAGTAACATCCAGGACAATTCCGCTCTGCATTGTGATGAGGGAGCCTTCGCGCTCGTCATCGGCAATCGCGTCACGGTCGGCCATTGTGTCATGTTGCATGGCTGCGTGATCGAAGACGATTGCCTGATCGGGATCGGCGCGGTGGTGTTGAATGGGGCGCGCATCGGCCGTGGTTCGGTCGTCGCCGCCGGCGCGCTCGTGCCCGAAGGTGCGGTCGTTCCCCCCGGCAGCCTCATGATGGGCGTTCCGGCGAAACTCCGCCGCCAGGTGACCCCGGAGGAGCAGGAGCGCTTCCGCATCAACCTCCAGCACTACATCGACCTGTGCCGGATCTACCGCGAGGAGCCTGCCTGAGCGCGGCCTGGTTGTCATGATTCGAGCTGTCAAAGGAATGCGGGACATACTCCCGCCTGCAAGCGCCGCCTGGAATCACGTGGAAGCCGCGGCGCGCCGTGTTTTCTTCGCCTATAACTACCAGGAGATCCGCACGCCGCTGCTCGAAGAAACCGCGTTGTTCGCGCGCAGCGTCGGCGAGGACACCGACATCGTCGGCAAGGAAATGTACACGTTCACGGACCGCGACGGCGCCTCGCTTACGCTCCGGCCCGAGAATACGGCATCGGTGATCCGGGCCTACCTGGAAAACAACCTCGGCCAACGCCCCGGGTTGCAGAAGCTTTATTACATCGGCCCGATGTTCCGCCGCGAGCGGCCGCAAAAGGGCCGGTACCGGCAGTTCTTTCAGATCGGCGCCGAAGCGATCGGTACCGACTCCCCGGCGCTCGATGCCGAAGTGATCGAGATGGTGGTCGAACTGCTCCGCGCGGCCGGCCTCAACGGCTTTCATCTTCTGCTCAACTCGGTCGGCGACGCCCAATGCCGTCCGGCCTTCGTCGCGCTGCTGGCCCAGCGGCTGAAATCCGTGGCCTCGTCGTTATGCGGTGATTGCCAGCGCCGCGCGGTAACCAATCCCCTGCGCGTGCTCGACTGCAAGGTTCCCGCGGATCAGGAAATCATCAATTCGCTGCCTTCGATCCTCGACCATCTCTGCGCCCCCTGCAGCGCGCACTTCGAAGCGGTGAAGCATTTCCTCGCCGATCGCGAAATTCCATTCGAAATTCGGCCCCGCATGGTTCGCGGCCTGGACTACTACACCCGAACCACATTTGAAATTACCCACGGCGCGCTCGGCGCCCAGAACTCCGTGCTGGGCGGCGGACGCTATGACGGACTTGCCGAAGCGCTCGGCGCGCGCACGCCTGCGCCGGGCATCGGATTCTCGATCGGTGAGGACCGGCTGGTGATGAGCGTGGAAGAGTCGAACCCCTCCTTCGGCGCGCCCGTGCTCGACCTTTACGTCGCTCCGCTTGGCGATGAGGCTTTGCGGCACGGCGCGAAACTCGCGCGGCAACTGCGTTCCGCCGGCTTATCTGTCGAAGTCGGCTTCGAGAACCGGTTGAAGCGCTCCCTCGAGTTGGCAAATAAACTGGCCGCCCGCTATTGTCTCTTGCTCGGCGCCGACGAGCTGGCGCGCGGCGAGGTCACTTTGAAAAATATGCGCACGGGCGAGCAGCGGTCGATCGCGGCCGCCGATGCTGCGGCCTCGCTCGCAGCAACTGTCCGCGGCGCACGAACGGAATCGGATTGAACATGGCAAACGTCCCCCTTGATTTTCTTGGCGATCTCCGCCGGACTCACACTTGCGGCCAGCTACGCGCCTCCGATGATGGCGCGCGGGTCACCCTGATGGGCTGGGTCCACCGCCGGCGCGATTTGGGCGGTGTATTCTTCATTCACCTTCGCGACCGCGATGGTGTCACGCAGCTTGTATTCCGCTCCGACGGCGCCTCGGAAGCGCACGCCAAAGCCGAGATGCTCGGCCCCGAGTATGTCATCGCCGTCCAGGGGCTCGTCGAGAAGCGATCCGAAGCGACGGTGAACGCGACGATCCCGACGGGCGAAGTGGAAGTCGTCGTCGAGAAGCTTTGGATTCTGAACGATTCGCGTACGCCGCCGTTTCCCATGGAAGAGACCGTCGACGTAAAGGAAGATGCGCGGCTGAAATACCGCTTCGTCGACCTCCGCCGCCCTCACATGCAGCGCAACATCCTTCTGCGGTCGAACATTTCGCTCGCGGTTCGACAGGCGCTCTACGAGCAGGGCTTTCTGGAAATCGAGACCCCGTTTCTTACCCGGTCTACTCCAGAAGGCGCGCGCGATTTTCTCGTCCCCAGCCGCGTATCCCGCGGCAGTTTCTACGCGCTCCCGCAGTCTCCGCAGTTGTTCAAGCAACTGCTGATGGTCAGCGGATTCGAAAAGTATTTTCAAATTGTGCGCTGCTTCCGCGACGAGGACCTGCGCGCCGACCGCCAGCCCGAGTTCACCCAGATCGATATCGAGATGTCGTTCCCGCAACAGGAGCGCATTTTCGAAGTCGTTGAGCCGCTCGTTCAGCGCGCCTGCGGCGAGGCGGGCTTTCATATTCCGGCGCCGTTTCCGCGGCTGACTTACGACGAGGCGATGCGCTTGTATGGCATCGACAAGCCCGACATGCGCATTCCGCCGTTCCGTGTGCTCGAAGGCGATTTTTCTTCCCTCGGTTTGCGTTTCCAGCCCGTGGCGATTCACGTGCCTTCAACCGGTGCGCTGAGCCGCAAGGAACGCGACGAACTGAAGGCGTTTGGCCAGGAGCGCGGCCTCCGCATCTACGACGATTTGAAGAAACTCGACGCCGCCCTCGTCGATGCCGCGAAGAAGGCAACCTCGGCTTCCGACAACGACCTACTGCTGCTCGCCGGTTGGCCCGGGGAACCGGAAGGCCAACGTCCGGAGCATACGTTCCTGCAGGCTTGCGGCCAGCTTCGCCTCTTCGCGGCGCAGAAGTATAACGACCGGCATAAGCTGCTCGACGCGCGCGATTTTCGTTTCCTATGGGTCCTCAACTTTCCCATGTTCGAATGGGATGACGAGGAACACCGCTGGGTCGCCGCCCATCACCCATTTACTTCGGTGCTTGACGAGGATATCGACAAACTTACTTCCGATCCCGCCGCCTGCCGCGCCAAATCCTACGATTTAGTGCTGAATGGCGTCGAGCTTGGCTCGGGCTCAATTCGTATTCATCGCCGGGACGTGCAATCGAAGGTATTTTCCGCCCTCGGATTCAGCGAAGACGAAGCGCGACGGCGTTTCGGATTCTTACTCGATGCGCTCGAATACGGCGCGCCGCCACACGGTGGAATCGCGCTTGGACTCGACCGGCTCGTGATGATTCTCGCCGGGGAAACCTCGATTCGCGAAGTGATTCCTTTTCCGAAAACCGCGAAGGGAACCGACCTCATGTGCGAGGCGCCATCGACCGTACCGGAGCGGCAGCTTCGCGAACTCGGATTACGCCTAACCGAATAATCCGTCGGCTAAGTTACGCAAGTTTTCCGTTTAGAAAAATCGAACAATTTGCTATAATCTTGTTTGTAGCGCATCGTTCGCGCCCGTCTGCGGCACTTCCCGTTAAGTCCACCGGCGGCCCGAATTGTGTGTCTGCGCGCCCGGTTTGTTACGGGCGGGTAAATCGCTGTCTTTGAAAGGAGTTTTCTAACATGGCCCCACGTAAGAAGAGCAATCCGGAAGCGGAAGCGAATGTAACTGCTCCCGCCTCCACCCCCGTCGCAACCAAGGCGGTGAAGCCCGCCCGCACAGCCGTAGCAACTGCCCCGAAGCGGCACAAGAAGGCCACTCCCGTCACAGAGACACCCGCCACTCCGGTTACCGTCGACCTGAACGAAGTCGCTAACCTCGCTTATTCGTACTATGTTGACCGAGGGTATGAGCCGGGCGATCCCGTCGCCGACTGGTTCCGCGCAGAAAACGAACTGCGCAGCCGCCTCGCCGTGAACTAACGCCCGGCCCGCGCAGCCGTCTATCCGGACGGGGACTTTTTCGAATCCCCTCCGGCATGGTGTAATGAAAAAGCCAGCGGCTGCCCGATGAGCACCGAATCCGTTTCAACCACCGCGCCGCGCCGTTCGCGTTTGGCGCAGCTTTTCGCCTGGTTCCGCGATCTTTCGCTCTCCGTCGTCATCGCCATCATCGTGATTCTGTTCCTTTACCAGCCGGTAAAGGTCGAAGGAACCAGCATGATGCCGGCCTTACAGGATCAGGAACGAATCTTCATCAACAAATTCGTCTACCGGTTCGGTATCGATGACGTCAGCCGCGGCGACATGGTGGTCTTCTGGTATCCGAACGACCCCACGAAGTCGTACATCAAACGCGTCATCGGAATTCCAGGGGACCGGATTGAGCTGGACCGCGGCCTGGTGGTTTTGAACGGGAAGGTGCTCAATGAGGTCTATGTTCCGCCGCAGTATCGCGACCAGCAGTCCATGCCGCTGACGATCGTTCCGCCCGGCGACTATTTCGTGCTGGGCGATCATCGCAGTTCATCGAGCGACTCGCGAGCCTGGGGCATGGTCCCGCGTAGCTTCATCTACGGCAAGGCCGTATTTGTTTACTGGCCTTTTGACAAAATCGGGCCGCTCCACTAACTCGCGTGCGTTGGCCCCTCCACCTTGCTCTCGCGTTTCTACCCGCTCTCGCCGCGGCTCAGACCTCTGTCTCGCTGCACGTAGCCGCCGGCGATTCCCTTGGCCCCCTGCCGGCCATCACGGGTTACTTCGGCTACGACGAGCCCAATTACACTTACTCGGACAACGGCCAGGCGTTGATCGCCGAACTGGCCTCCCTCGGCTCGCGGCCCGTGCAGATCCGGACACATTTCCTGCTCGCCACCGGAGACGGATCAGGTTCGCTGAAGTGGGGCTCCACCAATGCCTACACCGAAGACGCCGCCGGTAAGCCGGTCTACGATTGGTCCGTCATCGACCGCATCTTTTCGACCTATCTTGACGCGGGCGCGCAGCCGTTCGTCGAAATCGGCTTCATGCCGGAAGCCCTCTCCACGCAACCCGACCCGTACCGTGCCACCTGGGCGCCCGGCGCGAAAAATGATCGCTACTTTGTCGGTTGGACTTACCCACCGAAAGACTACGCCAAGTGGGAAGAGTTGATCCGGCAATGGGTGCGCCATGAGGTTTCCAAGTTCGGCCGGAAGCGCGTGGCCACCTGGAACTGGGAAGTGTGGAACGAGCCCGATATCGGCTACTGGCACGGTACGCCCGAGGAATACGACAAGCTATACGACGTTACCGCGCGGGCGGTAAAGGCCGTGCTGCCGGAGGCGCACGTTGGCGGTCCCGCAACAACCGGTCCATCGGGAAAGGGCGGCGCCGCGTTCCTCGATCAGTTCCTTTCGCACTGCGCGAGCGAGAAAGTTCCGCTCGATTTCATCTCCTTCCACGCCAAGGGCCGGACCTCGATGGACGGTGGCGCCGCGCGCATGGACCTCGACAAGCAGATGGCTGATGTCGAGGCGGGACTGAAAATCGTCGCGAAGTATCCGAAGTTCCGTATGCTTCCCATAGTCCTCAGCGAGTCGGACCCGGAAGGTTGTGCCGCCTGCACGGCGCGCGTATATCCGCAAAACGCCTACCGCAACACTTCCCGGTACGCCGCCTACACGGCCGCTGCCTGGGGACGAATTCTCGACCTCTCGGCGCGCTACGACGCAAACATTCGCGGCATGCTGACCTGGGCCTTCCAGTTCGAAGGCCAGCCCTACTTCGCCGGCTTCCGCACGCTCGCCACGCACGGCATCGACAAGCCGGTTCTGAATTTCTTTCGCATGGCGGGAATGATGGGCGACGAAAGGCTGGCGGTGGAGGGCGGCCGTTCTGGCGTGAACGCCGTCGCAAGCCGGTCCGGGCAGGCGATCTCCGTTCTGGTGTGGAACTACCGCGATCTGAACGCGGCTCCGGCCAGCGTCCGGCTCTCGATTGACGGCATCCCGATGGAAGCCGGCCGCGTGCTCGTTCGCCACTACCGTGTCGACGGCGAGTTCAGCAACAGCTACTCGCGGTGGCTCGCGCTAGGCTCCCCGCAAGCTCCTTCGGCGGAACAGCAGGCTGTGCTCGTCCGTGCCGGGCGCCTTCAGCAGTTTGAGTCTCCGCACTGGATTCCCGCCAACAAGCAAACCGCTGACCTGCGTTTCGATCTGCCGGCCGACGCGGTCAGTCTCGTCGAGTTGAGCTGGTAAACCCGCTCAGCGCCGGCGGATAAGCCACAGCACCAGCGAAAGCAACAGGCTCAGCAGCAGCGACGTCGCCAGCGGAAAGTAAAACACCGAGTTCTTGCCGCGAAACACGAAATCGCCCGGCAGACGCCCAAGCTTCACCGGCAGCCGTCCGCCCAGCGACACAGCGATGCCGAGCACAATCAGCACCACGCCGGCCGCGATCAACACCCGGCCCACAAGACGCCTCTACAGCGAGAACGTGCGCCCGCGGTGCTGCCCGATGAGGATCTGCACCATGCGATGCGCGATCAGTTCATGCAGGCTGAGCAATTCGCGGTTGGCGGCGACCACGGCATCCACATCGCGCGCGTCCTTCACACCCCCGCCAGCCCGCAGCGCCGCCGCGGCCTCGCCGATCACCGGATCGCTGATGACCTCGCCCGCCATTTCCCACAGCGTGATGAAGCGGTCCACCGCCGTCGGGAAGCTTATCTCGAACACGCCGAAATTACTCGTCGTGCGCGGCGGCTTGTAGTCGAGATTGAACGGCCCCGCATAGCCGTGGCTGCGCAGCAGAACCAGCACGTTCAGCCAGTCGAGCGGATTTACCAGCCCGACGGCGATATCGACATCGTGTTTCAAACGGTAGCCGTCGTTGATGTCGAAATGCCACAGCTTGCCCGCCACCAACGCCCGTGCGAGCGCCGCGCGTGGCGCCGCGCCCCACATCAACTCGTGCAGATACTCGGGATTCAAACCCACCATCTCGGGATGCCGCAACAGCCCGCTCGAAATGAAGCTCAGCATCGCGTCCGATGTCGGCAGAAGAATCTCGGCCTGCGGCTCGAACGGTTTTGCCTCCAGGCAATGCTTCAAAGTCGGCCGCCCGAACTTCGCCGCCAGTTCGATATCGGCTTCGCAGGCCGCGTTCAGTCCCTCGGCGTACCACTTCAGCGTCTCGGTTTCTTCCACCGCGCCCTGCACGTAGTAGCCGAGCGAACCCGGCCAGTAGACGGCGAATTTCGCGCCGAGCTCATGTCCGATCTTCACCGTGTTTGCCAGCCGCCAGGCCGCATAGGCCCGCACCTCCGGCGCCTCGGCCGCCGGACTCGCCGCCCACACCGCGTGATGGAAAGTTTCCGTGGTCACCATCGAACAGACCAGGCCGTTCTCCTTCAGCGCCTTGCCGATCCGCCCCACGATCTCGTCCTGGCCGCCTTTCCCGAGCACCTCGGCCGGGATGACGTCGGTGTCGTGCGTGCACCAGTGCCCAATGCCGATACGCGCATATTCGCGGATGACCTCTTCGAAGCCAACCGCCCGGCGCGTCGGCGCGTGAAACAGCGCCTGTCCTTCGTAGGCCGCTGCCCACTGCGGCCCCGTGATGTAATACTTGCGCCGCACCTCGGGCGAGTACGCCCCGCCGCAGGCCTTCATCAAGCGCGTCACGAGCGACTGTTGCTGTTCAACGGGAACGGGATTCATCTCCCCGATTATCCGCCAAACAGAGGCGGTCAGTATACCGAGCGGCTTTGCCTGGTTTGCTTGGAAGCCAGCGAAAAGCGCGGCTCCGGCGTGCGCCGGCCCGCCAACACGTCCGCCACGTATTCGCCCACCGCGGGTCCATGCTTGAACCCGTGTCCCGAACCGCCGCCGGCGATCCAGACGTTGTCGAACTCGGGATGCCGGTCGATCAGAAAGTCTCCGTTCGATGTGTTTTCGTATTGGCAAACGCGGCTTTCTACCAGCGGAGCCCCTGCAAGGGCAGGGAAGCGCCGGGCGAGGTATTCCCGCGCCGCCGCGGTGCTCTCCCCTCTGACAATGCGTTCGCCGGAGTCCGGATCGAACGCCGGCCCGTGAACGTCGAAGGCCACCTTCAAGCCGCGGTTCTCGATGTCCGGTATCCCGTACGGCAGGCGCGGATCCGTGCGGTCAAGCCACACCGGCAGCGCCTCCGGTCCGAAGCGCGCATCGCCCGCCGGAACGCCAAAGAAAAAGACCTCCTGGCGCGTCGGGAAGATTCTTTCTCCCAGCAGTTGCGGAAAAAGTCCGGCCAGCCATGGTCCGCAGGCGAAGACGAACGTCCCGGCCTCGATCAGCGAACCTGCGCCCGTGACGACGCACGGGAGCCGTCCCGCGCCGCTGGGCGCCTCAACCCGCCCGCGCAACATTTCCGCCCCTTTCCGTCGCGCCGCCGTTGCGACCGCGTTGGTCAACCTCCGCGCCAGAAGCGCGCCGCTCGACGGTTCAAGGACCGCCACAGCGCCCGCGGGAAACGCCATCTGGGGATACCGGCGCCGCAGTTGTTCGGAATCGAGTGTTTCAAAGCGCGCCCCGGCGCCCAACATCGCCTCGCGCGAAGCCTCTAGCATCGCGTCTCCCGCCGGAGCGGCTACAAGAGCCCCTGTGGCCTCAAACAGCCTCTCCGGATATCCGTCCAGAAACTCGCGCCAAAGCTCCAGTGCCCGCATCGCCATCCGCGTGTAGATTTCGTCGGCTCCGTAGCTCAGGCGTAGGATGCGCGTCTCGCCGCCCGAACTCGCCCGGCTGTTTCCCGCTCCATAGGCATCCACCAGCGCCACGCGTTTGCCTTCACTCACCAATCGGTACGCGATCGAGGAGCCGAACACTCCCGCGCCAATCACTGCAACGTCAAACCGGTTCATCGTCACCGCCACTCGTCGCGATTGTACCCAAGCCGTCGCGCAATTTCCCTTCCCTGATCCGGTAATCTGTTGGCATGGTTGTTGAGATCGAAGGCGTCGCGCTGCACTTGGCCCACCCGGATCATATCGATGTCGAATGGGTCGGGCAGCAGGAGGCGATGCGGCAGTTGCTGGCGGCGTGGCTGGTCGTCGATCCGCGCGACCTGCCCATGAGCCCCCGCCTGATCGGCAAGCCCGGCGTCGGCAAAACCACGCTCGCCTACGCCGCCGCCGAGCGCCTGCGCCAGGAAGTCTACATCCTCCAGGCCACCGTGGACACGCGCCCGGAAGATCTTCTGGTGACGCCGGTGATCGAAGGCGGCTCCAAGCTTCGCTACGTAGCCAGTCCGCTCGTGACGGCGATGATTCGCGGCGGGATCGCGATTCTCGACGAAGGCAACCGCATGAGCGAGAAAAGTTGGGCCAGCCTTGCGCCACTGCTCGACAACCGGCGCTATGTCGAGTCGATCGCGGCCGGCGTGAAAATTCACGCTCACCCGAATTTCCGCCTCGTCGCCACGATGAACGACGATTCGAGCACCTTCGATCTGCCCGAGTACATCCACTCCCGCCTCCAGCCGCAGATCCTCATCGACTTTCCCGAGCGCGAGGAGGAACTCGCCATTCTCAAACAGAACCTTCCCTTCGGCGAGGACCGCATCCTGAACTACGTCGCCGATTTCCTCGAACAGGCCCACGCCGCCGACGAGCGCTACACCGTCCGCGACGGCATCAACATCGCGCGCTTCGCCTCGAAACTCGGCGCTTCCGAACACGGCCGGGCGGATTTCGCCTACCTGGTGAGGACCTCCCTGCTCGAAACTTTGGGCGAAGAGGCCCTCCGTTATGCGCCCCACGCCTGAGCCCGCCTCGATCCTCCAGCGCGGCAACCTGACCTACC
>JAKAJI010000524.1 GCA_021813825.1 Acidobacteriota bacterium
TTTCGTGCGGTACCGTCTCCGTTTCGCCTTCCTCTTCGCGCTGCTCGCCCCCGCCTGCCTGCGCGCCGCCCACCTCACCGAACTCGACCGCTACGTCGCCCGCCCCGACCCGCATTACAAATACACCCTCGTCCGCACGCTCACCGAACCCACCTACACCACTTACATCCTCGATATGACCTCCCAGCAGTGGCGCACCCCCGCCGAGGTCAACCCCTCCATCTGGCGCCATTGGCTCATCCTCGTCCGCCCCGCGAAAGTCACCTCCTCCACCGCGCTCCTCTTCATCGACGGCGGCTCCAACACCGCGCCCCCGCCCTCCCACGCCAGCACCACGCTCATCGCCACCGCCCTCAGTTCCCACTCCGTCGTCGCCGACCTCCGCGACGTCCCCAACCAGCCCACGGTCTTTCCCGACGACGGCAAGCAGCGCAGCGAAGACGCGATCATCGCCTACACCTGGGACAAGTATCTCCACGGAGGCGACGCCGATTGGCCGCTCCGCCTCCCCATGACCAAGGCCGCCGTCCGCGCCATGGACACCGTCACCGCTTTCTCGAAAACCCCCGCCGGCGGCTCACTCGACATCACCCACTTCGTCGTCGCCGGCGCCTCCAAGCGCGGCTGGACCACCTGGACCACCTCCGCCGTCGACAAGCGCGTCGTCGCCTGCGCCCCCATCGTCATCGACGCCCTCAACGTCGAAAAATCCTTCACCCACCACTACGAGGCCTACGGCTTCTGGGCCCCCGCCATCAAGGATTACCAGGACATGAACATCATGGACTGGTTCGGCACCAAGCGCTACCACGAACTCATGCAGGAGGTCGACCCCTTCAGCTACCGCGACCGCCTCACCATGCCCAAGTACATGATCAACGCCGCCGACGACCAGTTCTTCCTCCCCGATTCCAGCCAGTTCTACTTCCCCGCCCTCAAGGGCGAAAAATTCCTCCGCTACATCCCCAACACCGGCCACGACCTCAAAGGCACCGACGCCGCCGACAGCTTGATCGCCTACTACGACGCAATCGTCAACCGAACGCCGCTCCCCGAAGTCCACTGGTCCTTCCCGCCCGACGGCTCCATTTACGTCGAAGCCACCCCAGCGCCCGCCGAAGTCCTCCTCTGGTGCGCCACTAACCCCACTGCTCGCGACTTCCGCATCGATACCGTCGGCCGCGCCTACCACAGCCAGCCCCTCCAACCCTCCCCCGACGGCTCCTACATCGCCCGCGTCGGCCCGCCGCCTCACGGCTTCACCGCCTACTTCGTCGAACTCACCTACCCCATGGGCGACCACAAATTCAAGCTCACCACCGCCGTCCGCGTCACCCCCGACAAACTCCCCTTCCCGCCCCCGCCCGAGCCAACGGGCAAAAAGCCGACGGCCAAAAAGTAGCTTCAAACCGAACGCCGTTCTTTTTCAAGAGCCTCGTGGAGAAGCATTTTGATATACGTCTGGTAGGGCAGCCTCTTCCGGCTCGCCAGTTCCTGGGCAGTTTCCAAATCGGGTACCGGCAATCGCATCGTGACCGTCTTCAGCGGAACCGCCCGCCGCGCCTTGCCCGCTTTGATCGCGCGCTTCATCATGTCCGTGGCCACTTCCGGATGCGCGTCCCACCACGCGGCCTCTTCGGCCTCGGTTCTGAATCGCGGGATCACTATCGCTTTCTTAGGCATCGTCATCGCTCCTGAAAATAGAGCCGTTGCTGGGGTTTGGTCATATCGTAAGCTGTGACAACCCGGATCTTGCCGGCTCGCTCGGCGTAAACCACCGTCAACAACCGGCCCGATTGGGTCCGGCCGAAGCAGAACACTCTTGGTTCATTCCCGTGCTCCTGGACATCAACGTCCAATGGATCGATTGTCACCGCTTCTTCGGCCTCCTCCCGGGAGATGCCGTGTCGCGCGATGTGCGCAAGGTTACTCTCGTCCCAATCGAACTCCACCGTTTACATTGTAAATACCGCGTAAACACGCGTCAACCCAAAGAAACGCTGATCCACGCCACCCAGCCGGCCCTCTCGCGCAACACATACGCTAGAATCTTTCCAATCGAATGGCTTTAGCGGCCGGCTTCCGATTGGGACCCTACGAGATCCTCGCCCCCATAGGCGCCGGAGGCATGGGCGAAGTTTACAAAGCTCGCGATACCCGCCTCGGCCGCGATGTGGCCATCAAGATTTCCGCCGAGCAGTTTTCCGAACGCTTCGAACGCGAGGCCCGCTCCATCGCGGCCCTGAATCACCCCAACATCTGCCATCTCTACGACGTCGGCCCGAATTACTTAGTGATGGAACTGATCGACGGCGAGCCCCTAAAAGGTCCCATCCCGCTCGACACCGCGCTCGGCTACGCCCGCCAGATCGCCGATGCCCTCGTTGCCGCCCACGAAAAAGGAATCGTCCATCGCGACCTCAAGCCCGGCAACATCCTCGTCACCGCCTCCGGCACAGTGAAAGTCCTCGATTTCGGCCTCGCCAAGACCGCCGACCCTCCCGCCTCGAATCCGGAAAATTCACCAACTATCACCATCTCCCCCACCCGCGCCGGCATGATCCTCGGCACCGCGCCCTACATGGCCCCCGAGCAGGCCCGCGGAAAACCCGTCGACAAGCGCGCCGACATCTGGGCCTTCGGCTGCGTCCTCTACGAACTCCTCACCGGCCAGCGCCTGTTCGAAGGCGAAACCGTGTCCGACATCCTCGCGGCCGTGCTGAAATCCGAGCCGGACCTTTCGAACGTCCCCCCGCAAGCACGCCGTCTGCTCAAGCGTTGTCTTGAAAAAGACCCTCAGAAACGCTTGCGCGACATCGGCGATGCCTGGGACCTGTTGGACAAAGATGTACAAGCCCCGGCCG
>JAKAJI010000108.1 GCA_021813825.1 Acidobacteriota bacterium
CGGGAGCGGGACGATCGAGACGGTGACGAAATCCGGGACGACGGCGTTCCACGGCGACGTGTTCGAGTTCTTGCGGAACAACGACTTTAACGCGCGGAACTTTTTCAATGCGAATGTGCCGGAGTACAAGAAGAACGATTTCGGGTACACGATTGGCGGGCCGGTGTACATCCCAGGGCATTACAACAAGAACAAGGACAAGACGTTCTTCTTCTTCTCCGAGGAATGGCGGCGGGATATCGTGCCGGGGCAGTCGTTCTATCAGCAGGAGCCTTCGGTGCAGGAGCAGCAGGGGAATTTCTCCGACGTATGTCCGACGGCGGGCTCGCCGGTGGATGCGACGAACTTTCCGGACTGTCCGGTGAACCGGCTGACGGGCGGGTACTATCCGAACAACACGGTGCCGATCGATCCGAACGCGAAGGCGATGCTGAACATGCTGCCGGCGCCGAACGTGGGGAGTGGGATTGCGTCGTATTACCAGGCGGCTCCGGCGCAGCCGACGTACTACCGGGAGGAACTAGGGCGCATTGACGAGAACTTCACCGACAACGTGCGCATGTTTTTCCGGTTCATTCACGATTCCTGGAGCACGGTGAACCCGACGCCTTTGTGGGGCAACGGGGCTTCGTTTCCGACGGTAGGGACGAACTTTGTGGGGCCGGGCGTGAGCATGGTGGCGAACCTGACGGCGAACCTTTCGCCGACGCTGCTGAACGAGTTTACGTTCAGCTACACGACGGACCACATTTTCCTGAACGCGACGGGTCCGGTGCAGAGGCCGTCGAGCATGACGATGACGGGGCTGTACAACAACGGATTCGGCGGGCTGCTGCCGGCGGTGGTGGTGCAGGGCGGGGTGAACTACGACCAGGGCGGGTTCAGCCTGGACAGCGGTTACTTCCCGTGGAACAACGCGAATCCGACGTACGAGTACAAGGACCAGGTGAGTAAGATCGCGGGCGGGCATAACATGTACATGGGCGCGTCGTTTATCGCGGCGCAGAAGAACGAGTTCAACAGCCCGTATGTGCAGGGGATTCTGAACTTCTCGAACACGTCGCCAGTGAGTACGGGGAACGCGTTTGCGGACATGCTGACGGGGAACATCGCTTCGTACCAGCAGACGAACAACAAGATCAAGTACTACAACCGGTATAAGATTTTCGAGCCGTACTTCCAGGACGACTGGCACGTAAGCAAGCGTCTGACGGTGAACTTAGGGCTGCGGCTGAGTATGTTCGGGTTGTACACGGAGAAGTACGATCAGGCGTATAACTTCAACCCGGCAGCGTACAGCCTGGCGCAGGCTCCGCAGATCGATGCGACGGGATCGATTACGGGCCAGGAGGGAGCGCTGGTTCCCGGGAGCGGGAATCCTTACATCGGGTTGCAGCAGTGCGGCAAGGGCGGAGTTCCGCACGGCTGCATGACGGGGCATCTGTTTAATCCGGCGCCGCGCGTGGGCTTTGCCTACGATCCGTTCGGGGATGGGAAGACGTCGATTCGCGGGGCGTACGGAATTTTCTTTGAGCACACGAACGGAAATGAAGGGAACACGGAAGGACTGGAAGGAAGCCCGCCGCTGGTGTTGACGGCAACGCAGTTCAACGTGGCTGGGTATACGAACATCGGCGGGTCGGGAGCGCTTGATTTCCCGCTGCAGCCGCGGTCGATTCCGACGGCGGTGATGTGGCCCTATATTCAACAGTGGAATTTCAGCGTGCAGCGGGAGTTGGCGCAGGGTACGGTGCTGACGGTGGCTTATGTGGGCAGCAAGGGAACGCACCTGGCGCTGCAGAGCGATCTGAACCAGATGTATCCGATCACGCAGTCTCAGAACCCGTATCCGGTGGGGCAGCCGATGACGATCAGCGACTGCAACAACGGGACGGTGAACGGGGTTGCGCCTTCGGGTCCGGCGGCGGCGCAGTTTGCGGTGGCCTGCGGGGCGGACCCGAATCCGTACCGGCCGTATCGTGGCTACGGCAGTATTCAGTCGATTCAGTACGTGGCGAACTCGACTTACAACGCGATGCAGGTTGCCCTGCACCGGCATGTGGGGCGGATCAGCTTCGACCTTGCCTACACGTGGAGCCATTCGCTGGACGATGCGTCGGATTATGCGAGCGGGAACTTCCTGAACTCGTATAACTACCGGCTGAACTACGCGAGCTCGGATTTCGACCAGCGGCACTTACTCAACATCGGATATGTGTACGACCTGCCGTTTTTCGACAAGGGCGGGCTGCTGCACACGATGCTGGGCGGATGGCAGTGGTCGGGCATCATGACGTTCCAGACGGGCACGCCGTTCAGCGTGACGGACGCTCTGTATGGGCCGGGGGTGGGGAACGGGCTTGGGGCCGGTTCCTTCCTGGACCTGGTGGGGAATCCGTACGCGGTTCCGGCGGGGGCGAACAACCAGCCTGGCGTAGTGGGGCCGCTGCTGTTTAATCCGGGGGCGTTCGTTGCGCCGCAAGGGCTGACGTTTGGCACGGCGCAGCGGAACGTGTTGAATAACCCGCAGCGGACGAACTTCGACATGGGACTGTTCAAGCATTTCCAGATTAAGGAGAGCATGGGCGTGGAGTTCCGGGCGGAGGCATTCAACGTGTTCAACCATACGCAGTGGCTGCCGCTGGGCGGGTTGAACAGCACGGGGAATTCCTCGACGAGTTGTTTTGCCGGGGCGACGAACACGCCGGGTGATGCGAGCTGTCTGGCCGACAGCAATTTCCTGCGGCCGGGCGGCGCGCACAACCCGCGCATTCTGCAGCTTGGGTTGAAGTTCTTGTTCTGACACGCACTGATCGCGTCCGGCCCGAGAGGGTTTGACGGGGTTCTAAATTCGGCCGGCTTTCCAACCGTGAGGGAGGGAAGCCGGCCATTTGTTTTGGGGGGGGGGCCGAAAGGGAGTGTGTTGCCGGGTTCGTGCGGGGCAGTTTATACTGCGGCTGGTGTTTGTGTGGCCGCGGCCGATTTACTGCTTGATGTGAGGGACTTGCGGGTCGAGTACGCCAATGGCAGCCGGGCCGTGCGGGGCGTGCGGTTTGAGATTCGCGCGGGCGAGGTGGTGGGACTGCTGGGCGAGTCGGGGTGTGGGAAGACGAGCGTGGCGCTGGCGGTGGCGGGACTGCTGCCTCGGGGGGCGCGGCGAAGCGGAACGGTGGCGCTGTCGGGGTATGAGGGGCGGCGGGCGACGGTTGGGTTCCTGTTTCAAGAGGCGGGACGGACTTTCCATCCCTTTCTGAGCCTTGGGCGGCAGATGCGGGAAGCGGCACGAGTGGGGGCTTCGGGGGAGCGTGTGGGCCGGATCGCGGAAGAGGCATTGGAGGCGGTGGGATTGCCGGCGGGGGAATATGCGGGGGCGTTTCCGCACCAGTTGAGCGGGGGGCAGCTTCAGCGGGCGCAGTTGGCGCAAGTTCTGGTGGCTGAGCCGGCGGCGATCGTCGCCGACGAGCCGACGGCGGCGCTGGACCGGGCGGCGGAGGACCAGGTTCTGGATCTGATCGAAGGAACGCGGGGGAAGGCGGGGGTGCTGCTGATCAGCCACGAGCCGGAACTGCTGCGGCGGCGCGCCGGGCGAGTGATGGTGATGTACGGCGGCAAAATTGTGGAACGCGGGACGGCCGAGCAGGTTTTCGACGCGCCGCGACATCCTTATACGCAGGCGCTGATGGCGTGCGGGAAGGCGGGTAAGACGGGCGGACGGGTTGCGGAGATTCCGGGGCAGCCGCCGGACCCGCGCGGCGAGCAGCGGGGATGCTCTTTTGCTCCGCGGTGCGCGAAGCGGATGGCGGTGTGCGAGGAGCGGGAGCCGGCGGCGGTGGACGAGGCCAACGAAGTGAGCTGCT
The DNA here is from genome assembly GCA_021813825.1 of Acidobacteriota bacterium. GTDB lineage: Bacteria > Acidobacteriota > Terriglobia > Bryobacterales > Bryobacteraceae > JAJYKC01. The sequence goes on from JAKAJI010000108.1 coordinate 3,858, forward strand.
GGGCGCATGGCGAGTAGGTCCAGCCAAACGGGAGCCGTGATTTCGGCGAAGGGCTTGGAGAAACGCTTCGCCGGGCGGGGGCGCAGGCCGGTGGTGGTGCTCGAGGGCGCCGATCTCGAGATCTGGCCGGGGGCGCGAGTCCTGCTGCGGGGGGATTCCGGGAGCGGGAAGACGACGTTGGCGCGGTGCGTGGCGGGGCTGGAAACGCCGGATGCAGGAGAGATTTATTGCGCGGCGGAAGGCGGGCGGACGACACCGGCGGATGCGGGCTGGCCGCGGCGGGTACAGCTTGTAAGGCAGGCGGCGGGAGAGAGTTTGAACCCGCGGTGGACGGTGCTCGAGTTGTTGTGTGAGCCGGGAGAAATTCAGGAGATCGGGGACGGGGCGAGCCGGCGGCGGGAGTCGATGGAGTGGCTGAAGCGGATCGGGCTGCCGGAGGGGGCGGCGGGGTCGCGGGCGGGCGAGTTGAGCGGGGGGCAGCGGGCGCGGCTGGCGGTGGCGCGGGCGCTGACGCTCCAGCCGGCGCTGCTGATCCTCGATGAGTCGCTGACGAGTCTGGACTTATCGGAGCAGGCGCGGATGCTTAACCTGCTGGTGGAGGCGCAGGAGCGGGCACCGGTGTCGTACCTGTTTATCTCGCACCGGCCCGGGATGATTCGGGCGGTGGCGACGGCGGAGATGGCGATGGAAGCAGGGCGGATCCGGCGATGATTCGGTTTCTTGCCGGGCGCGTAGCGCAAGCGGTGCTGCTGCTTATCGTGGTATCGGCCGGAGTGTTCGCCCTGGCGGCGCTCGCGCCGGGGGATTATTTTGCGGCGCTGCGGAGCGACCCGCGTGTGGATCCAGCGGCGATTGAGACGCTGCGCACGCGGTATGGGCTGGACCGGCCGGTGGAGGTGCGATATGGGGTTTGGCTTGCGGGGGCGGTGCGGGGCGATTTCGGCGTGTCGCTGGCTTACAACATGCCGGTGACGGAGTTGCTGGCGCCGCGGGTCGGGAAGTCGCTTGCGCTAGCATCGGCCGCGTGGGCGTTGGGGTGGGTTTCGGCCTTGGTGCTGGCGCTGGGCGCCGCGTTGCGTCCGGGAGGGTTAATCGACAAGTTGACGAGTTGGCTGGTGTCGACGCTGCTGGTTTTGCCGGAGTTGCTGCTGGCTTCGGTGCTGGTGCTGGTGGCGGCGCGGACGGGGATTTTGCGGCTGGGTGGGTTCGGGTTGGCGCTGCTGACGCTGGCGCCGGGCGTTGTGCCGGTGCTGCTGCGTCATGCGCGGGCGGCCCTGAAGGAGGCGGCGGAGGCGACGTTTGTGGAGGCGGCGCGGGCGCGGGGAATCGCGGGACGGCGGCTGTGGGTGATGTACATTTTCCCGGCGGCTGCGAATCCGCTGATTTCGCTGTTCGGGATGTCCTTTGCGGGGGTTTTGAGCGCGTCACTGGTGGTGGAGGCGGTGACGGGGTGGCCGGGGATCGGCCCGCTGTTTCTGGACTCGATCGCGGGGCGCGACTTCTATGTGGTGACGGTGGTGACGCTGTTGATGGCGGCTCTGCTGGCGGCGGGGAACCTGGCGGCGGACGCGATGCTGTACGCCTTGGACCCTCGCCTGAGGACGCCCCAATGAGGGCACGTGCGGGATGGAAATTGGCGGCAGGGGTGCTGGCGGGGATGTACGCGGCGGTCTTGGGGGCCGGGTACCTGGCGCCGTACGATGCGACCGAGCAGCACCGGGAGGCTCCGCTGCGTGCGCCGGCGGCGATGCAGTTCGAGCGAGGGCGGTTGGTTGTGGCGGACGCGATTTCGGGCCGCAAGGTGGCGGTGCACTGGTTTTCGGGTGGGCATCTGTTCGGCGCGGAGGCACCGGCGTTATATTTTCCGCTGGGGAGCGACGAGTTCGGGCGGGATCAGTTTTCGCGGATACTTTACGGCGGGCGGATTTCGCTGATGGCGGCGCTGCTGGGGGCGATGGTGTCTCTGGGATTGGGTTTGGCGGCCGGGCTGATGTCGGCGCTGGGACCGGTTTGGCTGGATGCGGTGCTGATGCGGTTGGGTGAGGTGTGCCTGGCGCTGCCGTGGCTGTATCTATTGCTGGGGGTGAGGGCGTTTTTGCCGCTCGATTTGTCTCCGGAGGCGGTGTTTGTTGTGTTTGTGGTGCTGGCGGGGATGCTGGGGTGGGCGCGGCCGGCGCGGTTGTTCCGGGGGTTGGGGTTGAGCTTGAAGCAGGCGGGATATGTCGAGGCTTCGCGGGGGTTCGGGGCGTCGCGGTGGTACGTGGCGCGGCGGCACATGCTGAGCGAGTTGCGCGGGGTGGTGGGGACGCAGGGGGCGCTGCTTGTGCCGCAGTTCTTGCTGGCCGAGGTGACGCTGTCGCTGTTCGGGTTGGGGATCAACGAGCCGGGGGTGAGCTGGGGCACGATGCTCGACGTGGTGCGGCAACCGGCGATGCTGGCGATGAACCCGTGGCTGGCGATGCCGGTGTTGGTTCTGGTTCCGGTTTTCCTGTGTTTTCAGGTTTGCGCGGATGCGATGGCGCGCTGAGGCGCAGGGCTGGGCGGAGAGAGTAAGGACCCTGACAAAGGGTACAATGACAATAATGCATTCGCGAGCGGAGGCGGGGACCCTCTGCGCCGGAATCGTCCTGTTTGGCATGACTTCGCTTGCGGCAGGTCTGCGGACGCCGGCGGAAGAGGTCGCCAAGTACCAGGATTTACATGGGCGCGCGGGCGGATCGCTGGTGGTGTACCAGCGGGCCGAGCCGAAGACGCTGAATCCGCTTTTCGGGTTCGATCTTTCGTCGCGGGAAGTGATTGGGCTGCTGCAGGCAGACCTGGTGCACATCAACCGGAAGACGCTTGAGGCTGAGCCGGCGCTGGCGAGCGGCTGGAAAGCGAGCGAGGGCGGGCGTGTGTACACGCTGCGGCTGCGCCGAGGGCTGCATTTTTCCGACGGAGAGCCGTTCACGGCGGACGATGTGGTTTTCAGTTTTGGGTTGTATCTGGATGAGAAGCTGAACGCGCCGCAGCGGGACCTGCTGGTGGTGGGCGGCGAGCCGATTCGGGTGGAGGCGGTGGACGCCGGGACGGTGCGGGTCGCGCTGAGCCGGCCGTATGCGGCGGCGGAGCGGCTGTTCGACAGCATTGCGATCGTACCGCGGCACGCGGTGGAGAAGGCTTACCGGGAGGGGACGGCGGACCGGCTTTGGCCGGTCGATGCGAAGCCCGGAAGCGTGGTGGGGATGGGACCATACCGGTTGAAGGCGTACGTGCCGGGCCAGAGTATTGTGCTGGAGCGCAATCCTTTTTACTGGAAGGTGGATGCGGCGGGGCAGCGGCTGCCGTATCTGGATACGATCGAGTTCCGGTTCGCGGGGACCGAAGACGCTCAGTTGCTGCACTTTGTGAATGGCGATGCGGCGATGGTGAGCGGGTTGGGGGCGAGGAACTTCGAGTACCTGAAGCAGGAACAGCGGACGCGGGGTGCGCAGTTGGTGGATGCGGGGCCAGGGCTGGAATACAATTTTCTGTTTTTTAACTTGCAGCCAGGAGCGGAGGGCGGCGATCCGGCGTTCCGGGTGAGGCAGGGGTGGTTTACGCAGGATGCGTTCCGGCGGGCGGTGTCGGCGGCGATTGACCGGGAAGGGATTGTGCGGCTGGTGTACGGCGGGAGGGCGGCGGCGATCTGGGGGCCGGTGAGTCCGGGGGACCGGCGGTGGTGGGATGCGGAGATTCCGCGGCCGGCGCGGTCGATCGAGCGGGCGCGGCAGTTGCTGGGATCGGCCGGGTTTCATTGGAGCGCGGAGCATGAGCTGTTCGATTCGCGGGGCAACCGGGTAGAGTTTTCGATCGTCACAAGCTCCAGTAACGCGGAACGGCGCCAGACGGCGACGGTGATTCAGAACGATCTGAGCCAGCTTGGGATGAAGGTGGAAGTTGTGCCGCTCGAGTTCCGCGCGATGCTGGACCGGGTGATGAGAGCGCACCGCTTCGATGCGGCGATCTTCGGACTGGCGAGCGGCGACGCGGATCCGAACGCGGGCATGAACGTGTGGCTTTCGAGCGGCGGGATGCACTTATGGAATGCGGAGCAGACGAGTCCGGCGACGGACTGGGAGGCTGAGATCGACCGGTTGATGGAACAGCAGATGAGCGAGATGGACGCGCGGCGGAGGAAGAAGTTATTCGATCGCGCGCAGGCGGTGCTGGCCGAGCATGTGCCGCTGATCTGCACGGTGAGCCCGGACATTCTGGCTGCGGCGAAAGCGGGGCTGGAGAATTTTTCGCCGGCTGTGATTCCTCCCTATACGCTTTGGAACGCCGAACGGCTCTATTGGATGACGGGCGCCGGCGAGGCGGGAGTCTCGAGCGCGAGATGAGCGGGCAAGGCGTCGAGACCGCGGCGCGGGCGCCCCAGGCGACGTGGAGCGACGAAGATCTGATCCGGGCGTGCCTGAACGGCGAGGACCGGGCGTGGAGCGCATTGATCGAGAAGTACAAGAACCTGGTTTACTCGGCGCCGGTGAAGTACCGCATGAGACCAGAGGACGCGGCGGACATCTTCCAGTCGGTGTGGCTGGAGGCATACAAGGAGATGGGCAAGCTGCGGAGTCCGGGGGCGTTTCGCGGCTGGTTGATGACGGTGAGCACGAACAAGTGCTTTCAGTGGGTACGGAAGTCGGGTGGAGTGGCCCCGGGGGATGGCGAGCCGCCGGAGGTAGCCGACGAGCGGCCGCTGGCGGCGGACGTTCATCTTGCGCTGGAGCGGGACCAGATGGTGCGCGAGGCGATCACGAGTCTGCCGGATCGATGCCGGGAGATGGTGCGGCTGCTGTTTTTCACCGAGCCGCCGATTGCCTATAAAGACCTGGCGGACCGGCTGGGATTGGCGGAAGGATCGATCGGATTCATTCGCGGCCGGTGCTTGAAGAAGTTGCGGGTGGCGCTCGAGCAGCGGGGCTTTTGATGAGGGTGGGGGTAGCTGCCACCAGCAGCCGTCGATGAGGTTTGGGCAGACCAGCGAGTGGATCGCCGCGCTTGCGAGCGAGGCCGGGGAGGCGGAGCGCCGGGCCTTGTTCGACCGCCACACCGCGTTGCACACGACAGCGACGATGGGACTGCTACAAGGCGAGGTGAGCCGGCAGGCTTACAGCGACAAGGAGAATGCGCAGCGGCTGGCGGGGGCGGCGTGGTGGCTGGCGGAGCGGTTGGGCGATGCGGCGAGCAGGGCGACGGCGGAGCGTTGTTTGGGCCATGTGGAGTTCGTGGAATCGCGGTACGAGGAAGCGCTGGGGCATTATGAGCGGGCGCTGGGGCTGATCGAGGAGAGCGGGCGGACGCTCGATGCGGGGCGGACGATGGCGAGCGGGCTGCAGTGCCTGATCTATCTGGGCCGCTATGAGCAGGCGCTCGAATGGGCGGAGAAGGCGGAGGAGATTTTCCGGGCCGAGGGCGACGAACTGCGGCTGGCGCGGTTGTGGAGTAACGCGGGCAACATTCACTACCGGCAGGACCGGCACGAGGAGGCGCTGCGGCTGTACCGGAAGGCGTATGCGACGCTGAACCGGCTGGGAGAGCCGAAGGACGTGGCGGCTGTGCTGAGCAACATGGCGGTGTGCTCGATCAGCGTGGGGCAGTTCCGGCGGGCGCTGGTGTACTACCGGCGGGCGCGGGCGCACAGCGAGCGGCACGAGTTGAAGCTGCTGGTGGCGGCGGCGGATTACAACATCGCGTATCTGCATTTTCTGCGAGGCGAGTATCTGACGGCCAAGCGGCTTTACGGGGCGTCGCGGAAGCATTGCGAGGAAGCGGGCGACCGGTATCATGCGGCGCTGTGCGACCTGGACGAATCGGAAGTTTTGCTGGATCTGCACCTGAACGACGACGGCGGGCATCTGGCGCGGCGGGCGGCGGCGGGTTTTGCGGCTCTGGGGATGCCGTACGAGCGGGCGAAGGCACTGGTGCAGCTTGGGATTGCGCTGAGCCGGCGGGGGCTGGACACGGGGGCGCTCGGGTCGTTCCGGCACGCGCGGCGGATCTTCGCGGCGGAGAAGAACTCGCTATGGCCGGCGCTGATCGATCTGGAGCTGGCGATTTTGTGGAGGCAGCGGGGCGAGTATTCCAAGACGGAGCGGCTTTGCCGGAGGGCGTACCGGAAGCTGGCGGGGTCGGCGATGCCGGGGCGCGCGGCGCTGTGCGAGCTGCTGTTGGGCCAGTTGAGCCTGCGGCGTGGCGACCTGGATGCGGCGCGGCGGTGGAGGAAACGGGCGAGCGCGCGGCTGGAGGGTTCGGTGACGCCGGTGCTGCATTGCTACGCGTATTATCTCGAAGGGAAGATCGAGGAGGGGGCTGGGAATCTGCAGGCGGCGTGGGCGAGGCACCAGCAGGCGCTGGAGGCGATCGAAGGCATTCGCAGCGGGCTGTGGAACGAGGATGCGCGGATATCGTTCTTGCGCGACAAGGTGCCGGTGTATGAGAGCATGCTGGCGCTGCTGCGGCGAATGCCGGAGAGAACAGAGGGTGAGGCGCTGCGGTTGATCGAGCAGGCGAAGGCGCGGAGCCTGACGGAGCGGGTGGCGGGCGCGGCGCCGCTTGCAAGAGAGGAGCGGCAGGATCCGCGGCTTCGGCAGGAGAGGCTGGACTTGCATGCGCTGTACCGGCAACTGGAGAACGCGACGCTACGGCGGCTGCCGAACATGGGCGCTCTGCGGGAGCGGATCCGGGAGCGGGAGCGGACGTATCTTCGGCGGCTGGGAGAGCGGATGGGAGAGGCGGCACCGGAGGCGCGAGCCGGGAGTTTGCGGGAGGAAGAACTGATTGCGGCGGTGCCGGAGGGGGCAGCGCTGCTGAATTATTTCGAAATTGAAGGGCGGCTGCACGTGTCGCTGGTGCAGGGCGGAGGGGTACGGACGGTAGAGGTAGGGGACGCGGCGACGGCGCGGCATCACCTGCGGCTGTTCCAGTTGCAGATGTCGAAGCACCAGCTTGGGCCGTCGTATTTGCCGGCGTACGGGCACACGTGGCGGGCGGCCACCGAGGCGCATTTGCAATCGCTGTACGAGACCGTGTTTGCACCCGTGGAGGGGTACGTGAAGGCGGGGCACTTGATTGTTTCCCCGCATGGGTTTTTGCATCATTTGCCGTTTCATGCTTTGAAGCGGGGCGAGCAGTTTTTGATCGACGACTTCACGATGTCGTACACGCCGAGCGCGAGTGTGTATGTGTATTGCCGGAGGCGGGTGGCCTCGGAGGAGAACCGGTCGCTGGTGATGGGGGCTGCCGATGAGCTGGCGCCGCAGATCGGGGCGGAGGCGCGGGTGGCGGCCGAGCATCTTCCCGGCGCTCGATTGTTGTTGGGCGAAGACGCGAGGCAGCGGGTGCTGACGGAGGAAGCCTCCGGGTACCGGTATCTGCACATCGCGACGCACGGGCTGTTCCGGGCGGACAATCCGGCGTTTTCCTACATCCGGTTGGGGGACGAGCGGATGACGATGCTGGACCTGGAGGAGTTGCGGCTGCGGGCGGAGCTGGTGACGTTGTCGGGGTGCGGGACGGGGTTGAGCGCGGTGGTGGGAGCGGGGGAGACGATCGGGTTGATGCGGGGGCTGCTGACGGCGGGGGCGCGGAGCCTGGTGCTGAGCCTGTGGGATGTATATGACGAGTCGGCACTGACGTTTTTTGGGGAGTTTTACGGGGAGCTGGCGCGGGGGTGCGATAAGGCCGGGGCGATGCGGACGGCGTCGCGGAGGCTGCGGGAGCGGTTTCCCCATCCGTTTTATTGGGCGCCGTTCCTATTGGTTGGGGATTTTGAGGGGAGCGGGCGGGATTGGCGGGTAACACCTTAGGGGAAATGCGGATGGACTGCGGAAAATTCTCAAGGCCCCTATATTTCCCCTGGGCCAACTCAGCTCTCTCTCATAGGAAGGTGCTCCGTGGCTAGCGTGCGGGGCTGGATGGGGAGAGTTCGATGAGCCACTATCTCGCAGAACGATGGGTCGATTTCGTGAGGGGATTGCTTCCCGAGGAAGAGCGCGCCGCGATGAAGAGGCACTTGGACGAGGGGTGCGAGCGGTGCCGGCGCGAGGTGGACGTGTTGCAGGTGATGCGGAACTTTGCCCGGGAGGAGGCAGGGGTGGAGCCGCCGGCAGATGTGGTGCGGATGGCGCGGGCGATTTATGTGCCACCTCCGCGCCGGGACGGAGCGTTGCGCCGGCTCATGGTGCGGCTGGTGTTCGACAGCTTCGCGCACCCAGCGATGGCGGGAGTGCGGCAGTCGGGAGCATCCGGGCAGCAAATGGGGTTCGAAGCGGGACCCTATTTTATCGACCTGCGTTTGCAGGGGGAGCCGGATTCGACCCGTGTGGCGTTGGCAGGGCAGATTGTGCGCCGCGAGGGACCGCACGTGGCGCTTGGGGGGGTGATCGTGGCGTTGCAGGCGGGACGGAAGGTAGTGACGGAGACGGTCAGCAACGAGTTTGGCGAATTCAGCCTGGAGTTTTTCGCGGGGAAGAACCATCGCCTGCGGATTTCGTTGCCGCAGGACGGACTTGAAGTGATCGTTCCTTTTGATGCGCGTCCGGAAGGGGGCCCGGAGGCGGCGTAGGCGAGTTGGCGCTGGAAGCAGGAGATTTTTGATGATGCGTCGGATTACTAGAATCGCTACCTGGTTGGCCTGGATCGCGCTGCCGCTGATGGCCCAGACCGCCCAGACATCTTATGTGCTGGATGTTCCGGCGTCGAACCTTTCGCAGGTTTTGAGCCAGTACGGGCTGACGCTGGTGCAGGCGCTGAACGACGAGGACTCCTCGTACCTGGTGACAGCGCCGTCGAGCATCCCATCGGCCACGCTGATCGCGCAGGTGACGGCGGATCCGGCGGTGAGCGATTTCGAGGTGGATGGGACGGTCGAGGAGGTTGAGGCGGATCCGCTTTCGACGGTGACGCCGGACACCTCGAGCATCCAGGCGATGCTCACGAACATTACGACGCAGAATTACTACGGCGCGACGGTGCTTGGGGCGTATGTGAGCCAGCCGGCGGCGCAGCAGATCGAGCTTCCGGCGGCGCAGCAGGCGGTTTCGAGCAACACGGCTCCGATCGTGGCGATCATCGACACGGGCGTGGATCCGTATCATCCGGCGCTGGCAAGTTCCCTGGTTTCGGGATACGACTTTACGCGCAACCAGGCGGGGATTCCGTCGGAATGGGAAGACCTGGACGCGACTTCGACGAGTGCGTTCCAGTATTCGAGCACGGTTCCGGTGGCTTCGAAGACGGACCCGATCATCC
>JAKAJI010000109.1 GCA_021813825.1 Acidobacteriota bacterium
AGGATCTGCGGGCGTATTACGCGGCGAAGGCAGACTGGGACTATCCGTTTGCCTGGAATGGGCACAAGGCGGGAGGATTCCGGGTAGGCCGGCTGGCGGGACCTGGGCCGGGCGAGGTGCTGTTCATCGGGGATTCACATGCGGAGCAGTATTACGACCGGGTGAAGTATTACGCGGAGAGCCACCGCGGGAAGATGCCGTCGGTGTTGTTTGCGACGTCGGAAGGGTGCCCGCCGCTGCCGCATTTGAATAAGTATGCGGCCGGTTATGCCTGCGACGCATTTTTCGACTGGGCGATGCAACTGGCGATGCGGCGTGAAGTAACGACGGTGGTGTTTTCCGGTTTCTGGGAGACTTACTTCGGGTACCGGGTGAATGGGAAAGGCGCCGCCACGGTATATAGCACGCGGGCTGGAAGGGGCGGCCGGCTATCCTCGTTCGAGTTAGCGCGGCGAGCGATAGAAGAGTTCGGCGGCGAGGTCCGGCGGCTGCGGGCAAGCGGGAAGAAGGTTTTTGTGATTTTGTCGAACCCGGCGTCACGGCTGTATAGTCCGGACATTCTGCTGAACCGGATTACGGGGAGGATCGCGGAGCGGGACCTGGAGCGGACGGCGCTGGAGGTGCGGCAACCGGTGCTTGGGCCTCTGGCGGATGAGGCAGGACGGGCCGGGGCGGTGGTGATTGACCCGGTTTCGAGTTTGTGTGGGGCGGAGGTGTGCCGGACCGTTGGAGAGGATGGGACGCCGCTCGACCGGGATTCGAATCATATCCGGGCGACGACGGCGCGGAAGATGGCGACATTCGTGGATCGAGTGTTTGAGGAGTAAGTGAGATGATTGCGGTTCACTTAGAAGGCGGGCGGGTGGAGATACGGAAGAAGGCGCGGCCGCGGCGGCGGGAGGGGTTTGCGGTGCTGCGGCTGATTTACGGGGGGATTTGCAACACGGACATCGAGCTGCGGCGCGGTTACTACGGGTTTGTGGGGACGCCGGGGCACGAATTTGTGGCCGAGGTGGTCGAGGCGGAGACGCGGGGATTGGTGGGCAAGCGTGTGGTGGGGGAGATCAATCTTGCGTGCGGGGCGTGCGAATGGTGCCGGGCGGGGCGGCGGCGGCATTGCCCGCGGCGGACGGTGCTGGGGATTGTGAAGCATCCGGGGGCGTTCAGCGAGTTTTTCACGCTGCCGGAGCGGAACCTGCACGTGGTGCCGAAGGGAGTGAGCGACGAAGAGGCGGTGTTCACCGAGCCGCTGGCGGCGGCGTGCGAGATTCTGGACCAGGTGAAGTTCGCGCGCGGGGCGGAAGTGGGCGTGCTGGGGGACGGGAAACTGGGGTTGCTGATCGCGCAGGTATTGCGGGCCGCGGGGTTGCGGGTGGTGTTGTTCGGGCGGCACGAGGAGAAGTTGCGGCTGGCGAGAAAGGCGGGGGTGGAGACGGTGGTGGCGAAGAAACTGCCGAAGGCGCGCTTTGATTACGTGGTGGAGGCGACGGGGGCGGCGAGTGCGCTCGAGGATGCGGTGGCGATGACGCGGGCGCTGGGGACGGTGGTGATGAAATCGACGGTGCATGGGAAGGTGGCGCTCGATACGGCGCCGGTGATTGTGGATGAGCTGACGCTCGTAGGTTCGCGGTGCGGGCGGATGGAGCCGGCGCTCGAGTTACTGAAGAAGAGAAAGGTAAAGGTGCGGGGGATGATATCGGACGTGATGGCGCTGAAGGAAGCGCCGCGGGCGTTTCGCCGGGCCGAAGAGAAGGGCGTGCTGAAGGTGCTGCTTGCCAACCGTTGAGGGGGTGGAGCGCGGGGAGCGGCGGCGGCTGCTGGTGTGGCAGGGCGTTACGGTGGCGCTGCTGTTTCTGGGTTATGCCGGTTATTACTTGTGCCGGTCGGATTTTTCCGTTACTCTGCCGCAGTTAATCGACGAGTTGAGCCTGCATGGAATGACGCCGGAAGAGGCGCGGATCCGGCTGGGGCAGGTAAGTTCGTGGGGTGTGTTTGCGTACGCGATCGGGAAGTTGCTGCTGGGCGGGACCGCGGACTGGCTGGGCGGGCGGCGGAATTTCCTGGCGGGGATGGGCGGCGCGGTGGTGTTCACGGTGATGTTCGGGATGGGCGGCGGGCTGCCGATTTTCACGCTGGCGTGGGTGGGGAACCGGTTGGTGCAGTCGGTGGGTTGGGCGGGAGCGGTGAAAGTAAGTTCTCGGTGGTTTTCTTACGCGGCGTACGGGACGATGATGGGCGTGATCAGCCTGAGTTACTTATTCGGCGACGCGGCTTCGCGGTGGTTCATGGGGGCGCTGCTGGGGCGCGGGCTGGGATGGCGGGCGATCTTCTTCACGGCGGCGGGGACGCTGGCGGTGCTGTTTGTGGCGAATCTGCTGCTTTTGAAGGATTCGCGGGCGAAAGTAGGATTGCCGGAGCCGGAGGTGAACCCGGACAACGTTTATGCGGGGAAAGCACCGGCGCAGCGGCGGGGGATCCGGGAGGTGCTGGGGCCGCTGATGACGAGCGTTCCGTTCTGGCTGGTGTGTCTGTTGTCGTTGGGGACGACGCTGGTGCGGGAGACATTTAACACGTGGACGCCGACGTACTTCAACCAGGGGGTGGGCTACTCGAAGGCGATGGCGGCGGATTTGAGCGCGCTGTTTCCTTTGTTCGGCGGGTTTGCGGTGGTGCTGGCGGGTTGGTGGAGCGATAAGATCGGGCGGAAGGGGCGGGCGGCGATTCTGTTTTGGGGCCTGGCGCTGGCGGCGGCGGCGCTGCTGGGGTTGGGGATGGTGCATTGGGGAAGCGCGCGGTTGATTCCGGTGGGGCTGGTAGCGCTGATCGGGTTTTTGATTATTGGTCCTTACTCGTACCTGGCCGGAGCGATCGCGATGGATTTCGGGGGCAGCGAGGGGAGCGCGACGGCTTCCGGGTTAATTGATGGGGTTGGGTACTTAGGCGGCGGGGTGTTGGCCGGGGACACGATGGCGCGGATTTCGGTTTCGTTCGGTTGGAGCGGGGCGTTTGTGTCGCTGAGCGGGGTTGCGGCGCTATCGGCGGTGTGCGCGTATTTCTATTTGCGGAAGCACGAGTGAGGGCGGCGGGCGTCAGGGCTGCTTTTTGCCGGTGTTGGGCTCGCGGGACGGAATGTCGCGGGGGTCGGTGGTGACGCCGTAGTCACGCCAGAGCCAGCGCATCATATCGGGGAAGACGGTGGAGAGCATTTTCTGGCCGTGGCGCTGGATGCCCCAGGAGTAGTTGACTTCGTAGCCTTTGGCGGTGAGGGCCTGTTCCATGCGGACGTTTTGGAGGAACCAGTCGCGGCGGGGGTCGTAGGTGCCGTCGGCGAAGAGGGCTCGGTTGTCATTGCGGCCGTCGACTAAGAAGATGCGGATGGGTTTCTTCGGGCTGTCGCGGATGAGGTCGGGGTAGGCGTCGCCGCCGCGGAGGTTAGTGAAGCTGCCGACGTTGGAGAGAACCTTGTGGAAGACATCGGGGCGCTGCCAGGCGACGGTGAAGGCGGCGATGGCGCCGGAACTGGAGCCGCCGATGCCGTGGGCGTCGGGGTCTTTCGAAATGTTGTAAGTCTTGTAGAGAACGGGGAGTAACTCGTCGACGATGACGCGGGCGTACTTATCGTCGAGGGTATTATATTCGGTGGGGCGGTTGGTGTCGCGGTCGCCCCAGTTAGTAAGTGTGGGTTCGGGCTGGTCGGGGCGGCGGCCGGGGTTAATGAAGACGGCGATCATGACGGGGATTTCGCGGCGGAAGATGAGGTTGTCCATGACGATGGGGGCGCGGACGTCGCCGTCGGGGTTCATGAAGGCCTGGCCGTCGTTGTAGATCATGAGGCTGGCGGGAGTGGAGGGATCGTATTGGGCGGGGACGTAGACCCAGTAAGTGTGCTGGGTGCCGGGGTAGGCAAGGCTTGGGAGCGTGAAGGGGCCGCGGATTTCGCCTTTGGGGACTCCGTCCATGGGGGTGGCGTCGACGGAGAGGCGGTAGTAGGGGTTCCCGTCGGGCGATGGGGCTTGGGGTTTGCGCTGGTGCGGAGGAGGGGTTTGGGCGAGGGCGGCGGCGGCGAGGAGAGCGGGGAGGAGGGCGAGTTTGGTGGTCATGGAACCGGAGGCCAGGATATCACCGGGGCGGTGGGGTGTGGCGGGGGTTAGCTACACGGGGTTAGCGGCAGGACATGGTGGAGGGTTGGCGGGGGGATTTCGGGAGGGTTTGGTTCCGGTGCGGGTGGCGCCGTGGTAGTGGCAGGCGAGGAAGACGGGGAGGTCGCGGTAGTCGCTGACGTTCCAGGTTTAGACGGTGCGGCTGGGGAGTTGTTTGGAGTCGTCGGGGGCGAGGTCGTAGACGCGGCCGCCTTCTTTATTGAAAACGGAGATGCGCTCGAAGGGGTGGGCGTCGAGCGTGGGCGGGCAGGAGAGCGAAGCGGGCGAGTTACTCGACTGGGCGCGGGCGGCGGGTATTGTAAGTGCCGCGGCGGCGAGTAACATGGCCCGCTTCGGGACGAGCATGGGAGTTAGTCGGCCTGGAGGAACTGCTGGATGCCCTTAGTGGCCTGGCGGATGCGCTGGTTGTTTTCGATGAGGGCGAAGCGGACGTGGCCTTCGCCGAGGGGGCCGAAGCCGATGCCGGGGCTGACGGCGACGAGCGCCTTTTCCATGAGGAGTTTCGAGAATTCGAGCGAGCCGAGGGGGCGGTAGCGTTCGGGGAGCGGGGCCCAGACGAACATGGAGCCGCGCGGAGGTTCGACGGGCCAGCCGGCACGATTGAGGCCGGTGATGAGTTCGTCGCGGCGGGCCTGGTAAGTGGCACGGATTTTTTCCGTATCGCCGGCGCACTCGCGGAGGGCGATGATGGAGGCGATCTGGATGGGCTGGAAGACGCCGTAATCGAGATAGCTCTTAATGCGGGCCAGGGCGCCGATCAATTTGCGGTTGCCGAGGCAGAAGCCGACGCGCCAGCCAGCCATGTTGAAGCTTTTCGAGAGCGAGTAGATTTCGACGGCGATTTCCCTGGCGCCGTCGACTTCGAGGATGCTCGGCGCGCGGTAGCCGTCGAAGCCCAGGTCGGCGTAGGCGAAGTCATGGACGATCATGGTGCCGTGGCGGGCGGCGAGGGAGACGAGGTTGCGGAAGAAGTCGATGTCGACGGTTTGGGTGGTGGGGTTGTGGGGGAAGGAGACGAGGATCATCTTCGGCGGGTGAGTGGCGGTGCGGTAGAGCGACTCGAGGCTGTTGAGGAACTCGGCGGGGTTGGGCATGGGGAGCGTGCAGGCGTGGCCCTCGGCCATAATGACGCCGTACTGGTGGATGGGGTAGGCGGGGTTGGGGCTGACGACGGTGTCGCCGGGGCCGATGACGGCGAACAGGAGATGGGCGACGGCGTCCTTGGCGCCGATGGTGACGATGGCTTCGGTGTCGGGGTCGAGTTCGACCTTGTAGTTGGCGCGGTAGCGCTTGACGATTTCGTTGCGAAGCTGCGGGATGCCTTTCGAAAGCGAGTAGCGATGGTTGCGGGGGTTCTGGGCGGCTTCGATCAACTTATTGACGACGGCGCGGGGAGACGGGCCGTCGGGGTTACCCATGCCCATGTCGATCACGTCGAGTTGTGCCGCGCGCGCTTTTGCCTTCATCTCGTTGATGACGGCGAAGACGTAGGGCGGCAGTTTCTCGATGCGATAGAACTTGTCGGGCAGTGAGGACATAAGATTTTATTTTACGGGGCGGCGGGCGGGTTCGCGGGGAGCGAGCGCCGGCATGGCAACGGCTTCCTTCGCCGGGATGCTAGACTGGAACGCGAATCAAGACGCGCGGCATGATTCTGAGCCTGCTCATTCCCACTCTCGATGCCCGGCGCGAGCTTTTCGTGGCCCTTTCCGCCGCGTTGTCCGAACAGGTCCGCGAAGGCGGCTGGGATTGCGAAGTGGAAATTCTCTCGCTCAGCGATTCGGGCGAGCACTCGGTGGGCTCGAAGCGGAATCAATTGATCGCGCGAGCCTCCGGCCTGTTCGTTGCCTTTATCGACGACGACGACACGGTGAGCGCGGACTACGTTTCGCGGATCTGCACGGCGATCCGGGAAAATCCGGATATCGACTGCATCGGCATTCGCGGCGAGATCACGTTCCGCGGCCGGCGCCCGCGGGAATTCGTCCACTCGCTCCGTTACCGGGATTACCGCAGCGCGGGCCACACTTACTTCCGCCCACCGTATCACCTCAATCCGATCCGGCGCGAGATCGCCGCGCGCTATCGTTTCCCCGATGTCAGTTACTCGGAAGACATCGCATGGGCGATGCAGATGCAGCGCGACGGGGCTCTGCGTAAGGAAGTCTTCCTCGACGCGGTTCTGTACCACTACCGCTCCCGCCGCGCGTGGACCTACCAGTGGATGCTCGATGCGACCGAATCAATTCGCCACAGGTTCGGGATTCGTCTGGCGAACCGCTTGCCGCTTCAACTGGCGGCGCAGTCGTTGACGCGGCGCTGGTTTGGCCATACGTAGGAACTCATGCCGGCCATCCACTCCTCCCGCGCGCCGAAAGTCTCCGTTGTCATCCCGGTTCACAACGGCGCCGAGTTTCTGGGCCGGTGCCTCGAATCCGTATTCGCTTCGGACTATCCCGAGTTTGAAGTCATTGTCGTCGACGATGCCTCGGCCGATGAGAGCGCTTCGATCGCCGCTGAGTTTCCGGTCCGGCTTATCCGCTCCGCGCAACGCCGCGGCGCGGCCGCCGCCCGAAACATGGGCGCTGAAACCACCCGCGGCGAGATTCTTTTCTTCCTGGACGCCGATATTCTCATCCAGCGCGGCACGCTGCGCAGCATCGCCGCCGAATTCGCCCACGATCCCGGCGTTTCCGCTCTGTTCGGATCCTATGGAACCCGAACGATTCCGACGAACTTCTTCTCGCGCTACAAAAACCTCGTCCACTACTTCACGCATCAAAATTCGAGCGTGGAAGCGTCGACGTTCTGCAGCGGTTTTGGAGCGATACGCCGGGAAGCCTTCGAACAAGTTCGAGGCTTCGACCCGGAGTTCCGCTACTTGGAAGACATCGAGCTCGGCTACCGCATGAAACGCGCGGGAGTCCGCATTCGCCTGTGCAAGGAGCTGCAGTTCACGCATTGCAAGCGGTACAGCTTCTTGAGCCTGATCCGCTCCGACGTTGCCGGGCGCGCCATTCCGTGGACCCGCCTGATGCTGGACCGCGGCGTTTTCCGCAACGACCTCAACACACGGTGGAACAATGTGCTCAGCGTTCCGGTCGCGTTCCTGCTGCTGCTGTGCCCGGTATTTTTCCGCCATGGCTGGTTGGCCGCCGGGTTGTCGGTTTTGTTTCTTGTCCTCAACGCGAAATTTCTCGGGCTTACCTACCGGGAAGGCGGACCGCGTTTTGCGTTGTCTTCGTCGCTGATGTGCTGGTTCAGCTACCTCTACAGCGGACTCGGCGTCGCGGCCGGCGCCATAGGGCACGGCTGCTGGCGCACGCGCGCCTTCCTTCGCCCTGCCGCCCGAGTCATCGACGCATGAAGGTTCTCTGGGTGACCTTCGGGTTGGCTTACCCGCCGGACACCGGCTTCCGCCAGCGTGATTATCACCTCATCCGCGAAATATCCCGCCACGCTGAGATTGTGCTGTTCAGTCTCATCCCGCCGGGCGGTGTAACCGATCCCGGCGAACTTGCCCGGATCTGCGCCCGCGTCGAAACGTGGCAAATGCCCCGCCGGCTGCCTCCCGCTGGCGGTCTGGCGCGCATTCGGGCGGGCGCGTGGCACAATTTCTATCCTGGGGCGGCCGCGCGGCTGGCGGCGCTGGCGGAGGCCGAACAACCGGACATCGTGCAGATCGAGCATTCGCTGCTGGCGGCGTACCGCGACGCCTTGCCTGGCTCCGTGGCCGGCCGCACGGTTCTCTCGCTGCATAACGTGGCCTACCAGCAATACCGCCGTATGGCGAGTCTGTCGCGGAACCCGGGCACGCGAGTGGCTTACCGGCTGAAAGCCCGCCTCATGCGAGGCGCCGAAGCGCACTACGTCCAGCAATATGACGCCGTGGTGACCGTGTCGGCCCGGGAGAGCGCACTGCTCACGGCGCTCGTTGCGCGGCTTCGTCCCACGGTTGTAGAAAACGGGGTCGACTGCGGCGCGCTGCGTCCGCTTGCGCCGGGGGGCGCGGCGGTTTTGTTCACCGGGCTGATGAACTATCCGCCCAACGCCGACGCCGCGGTTTTTTTCGCCCGCTCGATCCTGCCGCGCATTCGCGCCGAGGTTCCGGATGTGAAATTCCTCATCGCCGGGCACGCCCCACCGCGGCGCGTCCAACGCCTCGCCGCCGATCCCCGGATCGAGGTCGCCGGCTCTGTCGCCGATCTGCGACCCTACTACGAACAAGCCGCAGCCGCCGTCGTTCCCCTGCGCGCCGGCGGTGGAACGCGGCTGAAAATTCTCGAATCGATGGCGCTGGGGCGGCCGGTTGTTTCTACTTCGATCGGCTGCGAAGGGCTCGATGTCGAGCACGATCATCACCTCCTCATCGCGGACCGGCCGGAGGAATTCGCGGGCTGTGTGACCCGTCTCCTCAGAGACCCGAGCCTGTGCCAACGGCTGGCCGCGGCCGCCCGCGGGCTCGTCGAGACGCGATATGCCTGGCCCGCAATCGCCCAACGCCTTCTGGCCTTGCACGCGAGCCTTTGCGCGATGGCGCCTGCCCCACGATGAACCGCCGGCGATTGGAAAACCTGGTGCACCGCAAGCTCGCCTCGCTCGGCTGGCTGGTCCAGCGCGTGTATCCCATCGCCGGCGGATGGCTGGCCGATCGCGCGTATTGGCACCCGGAGTACATCCAACGGCTTGGCTATCAACCCGCCACGCTCATCGACATCGGCGCCGCGAGCGGAACGCCCGAGCTCTATGCGGCCTTCCCCGACGCCTATTTGCTCCTGGTCGAACCGTTGGAGGAGTTTTCCGCCGAAATCGCGTCGATTCTCTCGACTCGCCGCGGCGTCCACGTTCCCGTCGCCCTCGGCCGCGAACCCGGCGAACGAGAGATCCGCATTGAACCCGGCAACCACCTTCGCAGTTCCTTCTACACGCGCCATCCTCTCGAACAAACCGGCGACGCCCCCGTCCTCCGCCGCGTGCGCGTCGACACGCTGGACCACGTGATGGCGTCCGCCGCGTGCCCTCGTCCTTTTGGTCTGAAAATCGACGCCGAAGGCGCCGAGCTCGACATCCTTCGCGGCGCCGCGTCCACGCTCGCCGGCACGCAGTTCATCATCGCCGAAGCCAGCGTTCTCTCCCGGTTCGAGGGTAGCTACCGGTTCGCATCCCTTATCGCCGAATTGGACGCGATCGGTTTCGAGGTCTGCGACATCCTCGGCATCGGCCGCGCGGACACGTCGCGCGTGACCTTCTTCGACCTGGTCTTCGAGCGCAAGGGCGGCACGCCCACGGTCTGATCCATGTTCCGCCGCCCGCGCGTCCTCGTCGTTCATAGCAAGGTGGAAGCCCACGGCGGCGGCTGCTCCGTACTCGCCTGGTCCCTCCAGGCCCTGCAGCACGACTACGACGTTACGCTGCTCGCCTCGGCACCTTGGGATGCCGCCGCGCTCAATCGCTATTACGGCACCTCGATCGAGCCGGCCGCGATTGGTTCGCTCATCTATTCCGCCGCGGGCCGCATCCTGCGTCTCGACCCCGACCCCTCCACGATCCAGCCGAACTGCTATCTCATGCGGAAAGCCAAGGGCCTGCGCAGCCGATTCGACTGCGCCTTCGGCACAGACAACGAAACCGACTTAGGTCCTCCCGCCTTGCAGTACGTCCACTACCCGCACCTGGCCCACGTCTACCCGAAGGTCCGCCACAACCTCGACCTGCCGCCCGCATCGAAGCTGGCCGCGTGCCTGCGGGGATCGATCCGGCCCTGGATGCTCATGGCGAATTTCTCATTCGACCGCATGTGCCGGAACCGCACGCTCGTCAATTCCGACTGGACGGGCCGATGGGTGCAGCGCGTCTACGGCGTCGAGTGCCACACGGTCAATCCTCCCGCCGCGGGCGAGTTCCCGGACACTCCGTGGGAGAAGCGCGAAGATGGTTTCGTCCTGGTTGGACGGCTCGCCGTAGGAAAGCGGATCCCGTGGTGCATCGATGTCCTGGGCCAGGTGCGCCGCCTGTACCCGGGACTGCGCCTTCATATTGTCGGCAGCGCAAGCCGGGCGCCCTACGATGCCGGGGATGCCGCCCGGATCGCCGGGGCCATCCGGCGAAACTCCTCCTGGGTCACGTTCCATGACAACATCCCGCGCGCGGCCGTCGCGCCGCTCCTGGCCACGCAAAAATACGGGCTCCACGCGATGGTTGACGAACATTTCGGCATCGGGGTGGCCGAAATGGTACGAGCCGGCTGCATTCCCTTCGTCCACAACAGTGGTGGTCCGCCTGGCATCGCCGGCAACGATCCGCGCCTGACGTACGAAACCGCCGCCGAGGCGGTGGAAAAAATCGTCCGTGTTCTCCGGGAGCCTGCGCTCCAGGCCAACCTCGTCTCGAACCTCGCCCCTCGCAAGGCGCTTTACTGCCCCGAACGCTTCATGGACTCGATCCGTGGCCACGTGAACCAGATGATGCGCCGATGACCTGCTCTACCGCGGCCCGCATGCCGATGCGAAACCGGTCGACCGTGAACAACTCCCGCTGCTGCACGAGCATTGGGCGAAGCGCCGCCCGCGCCGCCGGATCTCCGAGCACGGCGCTGATCTTGTCTGCCGCCTCCTCGTCTTCATAGCACAGCCGCGGATCCCGCCCCACGATCTCCACCTGTCCTCCGCTGTTATGTACAAACGGGATGCAGCCCGCCATCAAGGCCTCGGCGGGAGCGATTCCGAAATGCTCGCCGGTCAAGGCGTGAATTCCAAACCGGCACCGCCCCAACAGTTCGAGCAGCGCGGCCCGGGGCAGGTCTTCGTGGAGTTCGACCCAGTCGCGGTTTTCGTCCACGAGTTTCCGCAGGCCGGTGAAATAAGCGGCGCCTACGCGGCCCGGCGCTCGCGTCCCCACCAGATGCAGACGGATCCCCGGATGCCGTTTGCGCACCGACTTCAGCACGCCGATGATCCAATCCATCCGTTTGCCCGCATGGAGGGTGCCTGAAGACACGAAACTTTCTTCCCGCTCCTCCCAGCGAAGCACTCGCGGTGGCGCGAGGACCGGCGGATACAGGGTTGGCGGGCGAATCCCGTATCCCATTTCGATCTGACCCGCGGTCCAGTCCGAGTTGGCCAGCATGGTCGACTGCTTCAACCGCTCGAGGCGGATTCCCGCCAGCAGCATCCATGGCCTTGTTTGGCCACGCAGGCAACCGATCCATCCCGCGCCGCTGTCGCGGTATTTTCTCCAGAAGTGCGCCAGATACGGGTAGTGGACGTAGTTCAGTCCGGGCCCGCCCAGATCCATTTCTTCGGTGCCGGTTGCGATCACGGCGTCGTAATTGTTGCGGTAGCGCCGGCACAAGCGCATGAGATACGCCACGGGCTGAATGCTTCTCTTATCGGGATCGAGCCCGAACAAGAGCCGCGCCGCGCGGTTTATCCGGATTATCGTGATATTGGCGCCGCGCAGATTCGTCCCGTAAAACCGGTCCGTTGCGGCGAGGGCCGGCTCGCACTCGGTAAGCAGCGTGACGTCGTAGGCGTCTTTTAATACCTCGATGGTCCACGCCCCCACCGCGGTCGCCCCTCCCGTCTGGCGCAGGTTTTGATGGACTACCAGAAGCCGTTTCTTCAATCCAGCAGTATACGGTGTGCGGGATTTCGCGGCGGCGCTTCCGGCTACACGATGGACCCCGGATGAGTTTGTGGGCCGGAACACGGCGGCGCGGTAGGCTGAGGATGTGGTTACCGATCTGGTGCAGATTCGACGGCTGGGCGAGCGGAAGCGGGGAGAGAACGAGAAGTTCCGCGCGTATTTGAAGCGGCACAACTTCGTGGAGCGGCGGTATAAGCGGATTGCGGAGGAGATTGCGGACGAGATCGACTGCACGGAGTGCGCGAACTGCTGCAAGGTGGCGACGGCGCAGGTGAGCGAGCGGGACGTGGAGCGGCTGGCGAAGTATCTGGGGATGCGGGAGCGGGAGGTGCTGCGCGAGTACACCGAAGTCAGCAAAGACGAGGGGCGGATTCTCAAGCGCAATGAGAACGGGTGCGTGTTTTTGGAGGGGAACCTGTGCTCGGTGTACGAGGCGCGGCCGGATACGTGTAAGGATTTTCCGCACCTGGTGCATGGAGCGGGATCGTTTTTGAGCCGGATGTGGAAGATGGCGGACCGGGCGTGTTACTGCCCGATTGTGTACAACGCGCTGGAGGCGTACAAGGAAGAGGCCGGATTCCGGACGCTGGCGGGATGAAGCGGGGGTTGGGGAAACATGCGCAGGCGTGGGCGATGGCGCATGTGTCGCCGCACATCGAGCGGATGATGGCGGAGCGGAAGCAGGAGTTGCTGGGGGGCTTGCGCGGGGTGGTGGTGGAGATTGGTCCGGGGACGGGTCCGAACTTGCGGTACTACGCGCGCGGGGTGAGGTGGCGGGGCGTGGAGCCGAATCCGTTCATGCACCGGTATTTGCGGGAAGCGGCGCGGGCGGCGGGGCACGAGGGCGACGTGTGCGAAGGGGTGGCGGAGGCGCTGCCGATGGACGATGGGAGCGCGGACGCGGTGGTATCGACGCTGGTGCTGTGCTCGGTGGGGGATGCGCGGGCGGCGTTGCGGGAGACGGTGCGCGTGTTGCGGCCGGGCGGGCAGTTTGTGTTTTTCGAGCACGTAGGGGCGGCGAAGGGGAGTTGGCGGCGGCGGGGGCAGGCGCTGCTTGCGCCGGCGTGGAGGGCGATGGCGGACGGGTGCCGGCTGGACCAGGACACGCTCGAGTTGATTTGCGAGGCGGGTTTCAGCCAGGTGCGGGCGGAGGAACTGCGGCTGCGGTTCGGGCCGGCGTCGCCGCAGATTGTGGGCGTGGCGATTAAATGACGCGCCGGGCGATGGCGCTGCCGATTGACGCGCACCTGGGCGAGATTGTGCGGGTGGTCAAGAGCGGGAGCAACGTGGTGGTGGAGGCGGCGCCGGGAGCGGGGAAAACGA
>JAKAJI010000525.1 GCA_021813825.1 Acidobacteriota bacterium
TGGCCGAGGTGCAGGGCACCGTGGCCGATCAGACCAGTGGCACGACGCTGGCCACGTTTGACCTGAAACTGCCGACCTGAGGATTTCCCCATGTTCGTGAAGCCCGCACCTGACCGGTTCGTTCGCGACCCGGAAAGCAAGCGCTTGCTCCCTGATGACGGCGCGGAAGTTCCGCAGGCCGGATACTGGATGCGGCGCCTGCGCGACGGGGACGTGATCCCTGCCACCCCTGCGGCCCCGGCCGCACCTGCGGCGCCTGCCGCCCCCGCGAAGGAGTAACCGCCGATGGCTATCGGTTTCCTGAACTACCCGACGACCAACCGGGTGCCCGGCGTTTTCGCGGAGGTGAACCCCTCGAACGCGAACACCGCTTCCATCAACCAGAACTCGCTGCTGATCGGGCAGATGCTGGCGTCTGGCACCGCGACCGCAGGTCAACCGGTGCTGGTGAGCGGCGCCAACCCGGACACGCTCTTCGGGGCGGGCTCGGTGCTGGCGCTGATGTGCCGCCAGTATGTCAAGAGCGACCCCTTCGGCACGCTCTACGCGCTGCCGGTGGCAGACAACGCCTCGGGCGTGGCGGCGACCGCGACGATCACGATCACCGGGACGGCGACGGCACAGGGCGTCCTGTCGCTCTATGTCGCGGGCGCGCTTGTGCCGGTGTCGGTGGCTTCGGCCGATACGGCGACCGTCGTCGCGACGAACATCGCGGCCGCGATCAATGCGACCGCGGGCCTTCCGGTGTCGGCGACCTCGGCCTTGGGCGTGGTGACGGTCACGGCGCTGAACAAGGGCATCACCGGCAACGACATCGACCTGCGCCTGAACTATCGGGGGGCTGCTGCTGGGGAAATCATTCCGGCTGGCGTGACCGTGGCATTCGGCGGCGGCTCGGCTTCTGGCAGCGGCTACCTGCTGGGATCGGGCGCGCTGAACCCGACGCTCGACACCGCGCTGGCAAACCTGCCGACGACGAACTTCGACTTCATCGGCACGGCGTTTACCGACGCGGCTTCGCTGACTTCGCTGGACACCTTCCTGAATGACACCTCGGGCCGGTGGTCGTGGACGCAGGAGCTTTTCGGCGGCTACTTCGGCGCCTATCGCGGCACCATGTCGGCGCTGACGACCTGGGGCATCACGAACAACAACCAGCACGGCTCGATCATGGGCGTCTTTGACGTTCCGCAGCCCGCGTGGATCTGGGCGGCCGAGGTCACGGCGCAATCGGCGAACAGCCTGCGCGTGAACCCCGCCATCCCGCTCCAGAACGTGCTGATGAACGTGATGGCGCCGCCGCAACAGAACCGGTTCGACATCGGCGAGCGGAACACCCTGCTTTACGACGGCATCTCGACGTTCAGGGCGAACGACGCGGGCCAAGTGATCATGGAGCGCATGATCACGACCTACCAGAAGAACGCGCAGGGGCAGCCGGACAACAGCTATCTGGATGTCGAGACCATGTATCAGCTCATGGCCTATATCCGGGACGCGCGCACGTTCCTGACCTCGCTCTATTCGCGGTCGATCCTCGTGGCCGATGGCACGCCGATCCAGTTCGGGTCGGGCATGGTGACGGCGCAGACGGTGCTGGCCTCGGTCATCGCGCGCTACCGCACGCTGGCTGCGCAGGGGATCGTGCAGAGCCCCGACCAGTTCGCAAAGCTCGCGGTGGCGCAGAACCAAGGCAACGGCCTCGTCGCCCTGTATCTGCCCGTGATGCTGGCCAACCAACTGCGCCAGATCGCGATGCAGGTCGCGTTCACCAAGCCGTAAGGAGGCATTCATGGCGACCAATCCGAACCGCCGCGCAGGTATTGCATCCCTGTCGATCAACGGCGTGGCCTATGATGTGGTGAGCGACCTCAGCTACATGCCGAACAAGGTCAAGCGGGAAACGCTGATCGGGCAGAGCGGCGTGCAGGGCTATTCCGAGATGCCGATGGCGGGGTTTATCTCGGCCACGATCCGGGATGCCGGATCGCTGGCTGCGGCATCTCTGAACGATCTGACCAATGCCACGCTGGTGCTGGTCCTTGCCAACGGCAAGGTGGTCAGCGGTGACAACATGTGGTGCACCGACTTTGCCGAGGTGAAAACCCAAGATGCGACGTTCTCGGTGAAGTTCGAGGGCTCGACCGTCTACGAACAGACGACCTGAGGGCAGCATGGCCGACACTCCCAAGACCACGACGATCACCATCGACCCGCCGATCAGCGCGAACGGCGGCAAATACGACACGCTGAACCTGCGGGAGTTTACCGTGGGCGAGCGGATCAAGTCCGAGACGCACACCGGCACCAATCAGCAATTCGTCGCGCTGATCGTGTCGGTGTCCGGCTGGCCCGAAGCGGCTGTGCGGATGCTGCCCATGTCGGCCTTTAACGAGGCGGTGAGCTTTCTCGCCCCTTTCTTGATGGCTGGCCTCGGAACTGGCGAGACATCCGCGTAATCCTTGCGCGCGACTTCGCCCTTTCCCCCGCAGAATTTGACCGCATGACGATGCGCGAAGTCCTGGCCTTTTGTCAGGACATCGAGCGCGTAGAGGCCAGCAGAAAGAAGCGCCGTGGCTGACGACATTCGCGTCAAGATCAAGGCTGTTGACGAGGCGTCGGGCATTCTCGAGCGCCTCGGGCAGCGGCTGGAAAAGCTCGGCGTGCCTGCCACGAAGACCGGCAAGTCGATGGGCGGGATCGGCCAGCGCAGCGCGGAAATCGAGCGGGCGGCGCGGGGCGGCGCGGTCAAGGAACTGACCGACCAATACGACAAGCTGGCGCGGGCCACATTCTCGGCCTTCAACAACCTGTCGCGCCTGTCGGGCGAGATGGGCGGCCTGTCGTCGCTGGCGGCGGGC
>JAKAJI010000526.1 GCA_021813825.1 Acidobacteriota bacterium
GGCGGCGCGGTTGCTCGGGTCGCTGAGCCGCGAGAACGTGTCGCTTGAAGAAGTGGCGGGGCTGATCGCGACGGACCCGATGTTCAGCGGCCGGATTCTGCAAGCGGCGAATTCGATTGAGTTCGGGTGTACGCAACGGGTGACGAACCTTACGCAGGCGCTGCTTTTGCTGGGTCTGGACCGGACGCGGGGGCTGGCGGTGTCGCTGGCGACGGCGGCTTATCTGCGGAATGCGCTTCGGGCGGAGAACCTGCGGCGGTGCTGGCGGCACACGGTGGCGTGCGCGATGCTGTCGGACAGCATTGCGCGGGCACTGGGGCGATTCATGGACCAGGCGTACACGGCGGGGATTCTGCATGACATCGGGCGGCTGGGGCTGGTGGTGGCGTTTCCGAATGAGTATGAGCATGCGATCCGGGATGCGGCGCAGCGGTCGCTGGACATGCTCGAATACGAGCGGGAGTTGTTCGGCATCGCGCACACGGACGCGGGACGGCTGCTGGTGAACAAGTGGAACCTGCCGGAGCCGTTTCCGGAGATCGCGGGGCGGCATCACGACCGGCAGGAGGGTGGGGAGATCGACCTGCTGGCGGTTGTGTCGATGGCGTGCCGGCTGGCGGACGAGTTGGGATTCGAGGTGACGAAGCCGCTGAAGCCGGCGACGGTGGAGGAGATTCTGGCGCCGCTGCCGGAGGCGGTGCGGTTCCGGCTGCAGAATGAGGCTCCGGGGTGGCGGGCGGCGATTGAGCAGCGGGTGAATGCGTTCGAGGGGACGGGAGAGGCGGGACCGGTGGCGGGGGCGGGCGGTGATTCGGCGGCGGAGGCGGGGGATGGGGAGTTCGAGGTGGATCTGGCGTCGCTGCCGACGGCTCCGGTGGTGAGAGTGAACCCGTATCTGCGGGCGGCGGGGTGGATTATCGCGGCGGTTTTGGTTGGGGTGGCGGCGGTGTTGCTGTGGAGGTAGGGGCGAGGAGGCTGTAGAAATGCGTCGCGCCCTCCGTGGGATGCGGAGAGCGCGGCGAGGATAACGGATTGTGAGCCGTGGTTAGACGACTTCGACGCCCATGCTGCGGGCGGTGCCTTTGACGGAGTTCATCGCGGCGGCGAGGTCGAAGCAGTTGAGATCGGGCATTTTGAGTTTGGCGATCTCTTCGACCTGCTTTTCGGTGATCTTGCCGACCTTGTTCTTGTTCGGCTCGGCCGAGCCCTTGGCGAGGGCGCAGGCGCGCTTGATCAAGACCGGGACGGGCGGGGTCTTGGTGATGAACGTGAAAGAGCGGTCCGAGAAGATGGTGATCACCACGGGGATGATCAGGCCTTCCTGGTCCTTGGCGGAGGTCTTGGCGTTGAACGCCTTGCAGAACTCCATGATGTTGACGCCCTGGGGGCCGAGGGCGGTGCCGACCGGCGGGGCCGGGGTCGCCTTACCGGCGGGGATCTGCAGCTTTACTTGCGCGGTTACCTTCTTTGCCATGCCTTATTCCTAGATCTTTTCTACCTGTAAAAAGTCGAGTTCCACCGGGGTTGCACGCCCGAAAATGGTGACCAGCACACGCAGTGTGTTGCGGTCCGGGTTGACCTCGTCCACCTTGCCGGAGAAGGTTGCGAAGGGGCCGTCGATGATGCGGACGGTTTCGTTCTTCTCGAAGGTGAGTTTCGGCCGGGGCCGGTCCGCCGAGGTTGCCTGCCGGTACAGGATCTGATTTACTTCATCGGCGGTGAGCGGGACGGGATTGGTTCCGCCGCCGACGAAGCCTGTGACACGGGGGGTATCGCGGACCTCGTGCCAGAGGCGGTCGCTCATTTCCATTTCGACCAGCACGTAGCCGGGATAGAGCATACGCTTGCTGGTGACCTTCTTGCCGCCGCGGAGTTCGACCACTTCCTCGGTGGGGATGAGAATCTGGCCGAGTTTGTCGGCAAACCCGAACGCTTCGGCGCGGCTTTTGAGCGACTCCGCCACTTTTTGTTCAAAGCCCGAGTAGGTGTGGATGATGAACCACTTTTTGGGGTTCTCTTCCTCCTCGGCCGGCGCGGCTGGAGCGGCCGGTTCTTGTGGGGCAGCCTCCTGCTGAGCCTCGCCTTCGCCTTCCGGCTCGGGCTCCGGGGTGGACACAAGTTCCTCTTCGGGAATAATCTGTTCGTCGTCCATATCGATCCGTTCCGCCAACTCTACTTCGTCAGCGTGTCAAACAAACGCGTGATCGTCTGATTGAAAATGCTATCGACGACGAAGAAATACAGAGCAAAGCCGAACACCGAAAGAATCACCACGACCGTGGTGCCTTGCACCTGTCTGGCACTCGGCCAGGAAACCTTGCGCATTTCCGCGCGCAGTTCCTCGATGTAAGCCTTCACTTTGGAGGGCCAGGCCATCGCGTTCTCCCCCAGACTCCGGGGCGATTGATTTGCTTGTGCCGTTGCCATATTGCCTTCCTAACTTTCGCCCCGCACCTTTCTGTTCCTTGAATGGCAGGGGCGGAGGGATTCGAACCCCCACTCGCGGTTTTGGAGACCGCTGGTCTGCCGTTAAACCTACGCCCCTATCCGGTGCGCGGAATCGTCCGCCTCCAGTTTACTTGATTTCCTTGTGCGGCTGGTGCTTCCGGCACGAAGGACAGAACTTCTTCAGCTCCAACCGTTCGGTTGTCGTCTTCTTATTCTTGGTGTTGCTGTAATTCTTCCGCTTGCACTCGGTGCATTGGAAGGTGATGATTTCCCGGGGCATTGCAATCTCCTACGAATAGATCTCGGTCACCGTACCGGCGCCTACCGTCCGTCCACCCTCGCGGATGGCGAACCGCAGGCCCTTGTCCATGGCCACCGGCGTGATCAGCTCGATCTGCAGCGTCACGTTGTC
>JAKAJI010000110.1 GCA_021813825.1 Acidobacteriota bacterium
CCGCCTCCGCCCCGCGCTCCAAACCCGCCGAGCCGGAAGACACTTCCTTCGACATGGGCATCACCGACGACGACGTCCCCTTCTAGGACCCCGGCCCGCGAGGCCGCTCCTATACTTGCTTTATGGAACCCGCCGGAACCGTGCTGACGCCGCAAGCCCTCCTCGACCACTGGCAAGGCCATCGCCGTCTCACCCGCCGCGTCATCGAGGCTTTCCCCGAAGACAAGCTCTTCACCTTCTCCATCGGCACCATGCGCCCGTTCGCCGATATGGTCAAGGAGTTCCTCCAGATGACCGAACCCATCGCCCGCGGTGTCGCCACCGGCGTCTGGACCCCCTACGCCCCCGATCTCGCCGGCGTCAAAACCAAGCCCGACTTACTCCGCCTCTGGGACGAAACCACCGACGCGCTCAACGCCATCTTCCCCACCATCCCCGCCCACCGCTTCGCCGAACTCGACAAAGCTTTCGGCCAATGGGAGCACTCCGGCATCAACACCATCCTCTACGGCATCGACAACGAAATCCACCACCGCGGCCAAGCCTACGCCTACCTCCGCGCCCTCGGCCTCGAACCCCCGCCCTTCTGGGAACGCTGAACACGCTCCGCGGCGTCGCTGCCTCCAAGCCCGGCCCGTCGCGCTTGTGCCGGGTCCAACGCCGCGCCCTCGTCCGCCGTCACGCCGGTCGAAGCCCCGGCTCCGTGCCGCCAAGCTCCGCCAGCCGCTTCGCCGCACCCGCCGCCCCCTCCGATAGCACCCAAAAAGGTGCTTGAATGGAACCACGCCTAGGCTCGACATCACGAAGGACATCCGGTCGCTGACGACGTTCCGCCGCCGCTCGGGCGAATTCCTGGAGCAGCTCAAGAAAAGCAAATGTCCCGTGGTGCTGACCGTTAAGGGAAAGGCCGCTGCCCTCGTGCAGGACGCCGCCTCCTACCAGCGGTTGCTCGACCTCGCCGCCCAGGCCGACGCCCGGGAAGGAATCCGCCAGGGTTGCGAAGACGTGAAACACGGCAAGCTCCGACCCGCCAGAGACTTCTTCGCGGAATTTGAAACGCGGCATGGCCTACCTCGTTAACTTCACCGCCCGCGCCGCCCGCGACCTCTCACTCCTCTATGATGCAATCCACGCCGGCAGCTTCCGCGCCGCCCTCCAGTGGTACAACGGGCTGAAGGAAGCCGACCTGAGCCTCGAACACCAGCCGAACCGCTGTCCCCAGACGCCGGAGAACCCCAGGCTCCGCCATCTCCTCTACGGCCACAAGCCGCATGTCTACCGGGTCATCTACCGTGTCGCCGTAAAGAGCAAGCACGTCGACGTCCTCCACATACGCCACGCTGCCCGCCGCCCGTTCAAACGTCCCGAGGCTTTGTGACTTACTGCCGTCCCCCAACAGGCCAACTCCGGCGGCTTTCGAACCCGGATTCGATGGCAAATCGCCGCGCTCGTGGCGGCGAACTGCGATCAGAAAGCAGTACCGTAGCCCGTTGACGGCCTCGATCCAGGAAACCGCCGAAGCTCTATACGCTTCCGGCGTCATGGACAGGCGTATCCTGCGCGAATTCGACGAACTCTGCCTCACGCCGGTCCGTACCCGGAAGCCGAACGAGATCCGGACCGTCCGCCCGCGCGGAGGCGCCGGCCGCGCCGTCGCCTGACACCGCCGCTCCAATCGGCGACAGTGGCCTCAGGGAGTGCGCGGTGGCAACCGTCAAGATTGACATGCCGGACGAACTCGTACGCCGCCTGGAAGGCATCGCTACCCGCGAGCGAAAGACCGTCCAACAACCCGCCCACAATCAACTCCGCCCGTTCGCCGAAGCCGGCGCCGGATATCCGCCCGGACCTCCCGCCGCCGTGCTCCGCGCGGCCCAGGCCCCACCGCAGGCAAGCGCCGCCGATCTCGACGACCTCGACGCCGCCATCGCCTACGCTCTCCCGTCCCAGTAGGACACCCAATCTCACTCACCGGTTCGCGACCTGCCTCCTCGACAACAAGCGTTCCCAACCCGCTCACTCGCAAGGGCGAATTGATCGCAACCTCGCCAAAACGATAAACGCCGGCCACGAGACGCGCGTGACCTAAACCGCGAACACCGCTATATGCCCATGGTCCTGAGCTTGGCCCGATCCATCTCCTTAAACACCCAAATCCCAAGCTGGGAAAGCTCGCAGCACCGTAGTGCATCCGCCCGGCTATGCCGGCAATACCCTTCGTGCAGAACTCGATTCCGCGGCCAGAAAAGCCCGCGCTCGAACTTCTCCACCACCGAAACAGCACCGGATGACGGGCACCCCTCAGCAAGCCTCGCTCGCCACGCTGGCCAATCCGCGACAAACCTCTCTATGCCACCAACGACCAGTAGAGCCGAAACTTTCTCGATCTTTCTGGCAACAACCCCAAACCTCCGAAGCTCGTCCTGAATCCGGTCTTCCGAGACGTGATCCCCCCGCAGGCCAACCTCAATCATTCTCCACTTCCGGTATAGAAAGCTCATCTCAGAGTCCATCGCAACCGCCGCCAACACAATAGCCATGTCGTAGTCCTGCTCGACCAGAACCTCGTACTGGCCTCGCCACAGGATCTTGACCCCGACCGTCACGTCAAGGCCAAAGAAGCCTTCGTGCCAGTGGCCGCACTGCGGGCAATCAAAGCGCCCCGGCGCGTCATCACGGACATGCATCCGACGGGTCGACGGCTTGCCACACTTGGGACAGCAGATTGATAACGGATACTTCACCGCTTTGCCCCTACCAAGGTCCCGCGTACCATGCCGGCAACGATGACATATCGCTGCCCACGAGTAATTTGTACCTGCCGGACGCATCGCGCGCGTTCTGCCCGTACGGCACGACGACTTCCTCCCCAACGTTCAAGCCCGCTTGCGAGGCCTCCGTCGCGCCCACGACCCACGCGGATCCGTTGGTCAGGTTGAACCGCACCTTATCGCCTTCGGGCGTAGACGCAACACTCACCACCGCGCCAAACGAATCCCCGGAAAAGGCCGCCCCCTTGTCTTGCACGCCAGGCATTCCAGCAAAGTCAAAGCACCCACCCACCTCCCCCCCAGACCGCTCTTCGTCATACCAAATCTCGAGATCGCGCAAGTCGTGAATCGCGAACGCGCGCCGGCCCACCTCACTCCAGGGCGACCGGAAGATCACCTTGCCGTCGTACGCCGTTCGACCGAACGCCTTCCCGAACGTCTTGGGCAACACATCAACGTAGTCGCCGACCAACGCCGTCACCCAGTCCGGAAAATCCACAACCACATAGACGCTGCGATCCGTCGACAACATCACATCACAGCCGGGCGCGCGCATCAGGCCCCCCGGCAGATCAAGAGCGACAACTCCTCTGCCAAACTCCCTGCACGCGCCCTGCGCAATCCGCTCCGCATCACGTCGCGAAAGCGCCTTGCTATTTCGTGAGGAGAGGATCGAAAACTGCCACCAGCCAAGATAGTTGCAGTCGGAGGCGACATCACCCTCAAGTTCGGCCAGACCGGGCACGGCGGCGCGAATCCGATAGAAAACCCCTGCATGCGAGGACGACAGGTCGCTAAACCAAATCTCGCACCCCGGCGCCGGCCTCACCCGCACACGCCCTCCTGCGAACCCTGAAAGAAGAGCGCCTGCACAGCCTGAAACAACGCCGTAGACCAGGCACGTCGCATCTCGCCCTCAAGCACCTCCGACGGGGAAAACACACTCACCACCACGGCCGGCCTAGCCCCGTTCCCGCGGCGAGCACCCACCGCAACCGGTTGGCAAAGGGTCGGAACACCGGGCACGTCGGCCCGCAGCCTTCCTGTGAGATACGAGCAGACCGCCACGGAGTCCGGCCCATCACCGCCACGGTTTCGCGAGGGGTCCGCAGGAGAAGGCTTCGTTGCCCGACGCTCAACCTGGCCATCCGCGACTCCAGGCGCAATCAAAACGACCAGGCAGCATGCACAAAGCAAGACGAAGTGCACGCGCCGCCTTGAATATCGGCCGTCCATACAACCTCCTGGTGCGCGATTCTACCACCACAGCGCGACGGCCACGCCCACAGCCGGGGAAGCCAACACCCTCGAAGATGGACATCTAAAAACAGCCCGCCCAACCTGACCGCTTGCCGCCAACAGCGCGAAAGCCGCGGCAAGTTAACCAAGTGAGAGCTCGTCTACGGCAACGCCTGAAACCTAAGTCATGCCAAACGCCATCTTCCTACCACCGGCCCGAACAGAACTTCGCACCGCTTACTAAAGTAACGTCGGCCCTAACAAGCGTAAGACCTACTCTTGACGCCGCACACAGCCCGATATACCCTCCAAAGGTAAGGACGAAGACTGCGCCAGGAGCGGCAGACCAAAGCTCAGCCCCCAGAGGCGCTGGATCTGACCATGGGGGCCGACCTCATCGCAACGCCCATAGAGCCGAACGTCATCAGAAGAGAACACACATTCTCCGCTGGCCTTTCCATCCGTAGGCTGCCACAAGTCTCGAAAGAAGTCATAGAGCCCCTTCGCCCCGCTGTAGCCCCACTCACGTTCGATGAGATTGCCAATTCTCGTCACTGGCTTTGTCTTGATCCGAACACTCAGGATCCGTTGCCGGACGGGGACCAAACCCTGTTCTCCGGCGCGTTCAACGCCGCCCGCGCCCTACAAATCGTCTGCCCCGTCGGCGCGAAACATGTCTTCGTCCAGTTCCAAGTCGACTCAGACAAACTGCGTCTCAAGAACGCCCAAGTCTGCAGCAAACTGCACACCACACTGGTTGGCCGGGCCGCTTCGCTTGGGGACAATGGGATCGCCGAAGTCTTCGACCAGATATACGCTGGCGTTCAGGGGCCTTCGACCAAGGCGTAGTCCGCCTGCAAAATCCCATCCTTCTCATCGAACACGGCATGCAAATCGGAAACGTGTATCTCGCAACACTCACGTTCGTCATGGGACTCGACATGCTCTTCATGGCCTGCACAGAGAACAACTTCGTGCGACGCCTGAGCGGCTTCCTCGGTCGGGACACATTTGTCTTTCCGCCGAACCGATTCACCAACGCCCAGCCATCCACTCGTGTCAAAGATGTCGCGCGCGACATCTTCAAGCTCCGCAATTTAATCGCCCACGGGAAGGAAATCCCACAAAATCCCTTCCGCCAGCCTTACCACCCCACCGGCACCAACGGCGAACCGCTGCCGGACATCCACTACCCATACACGTACGCCGAACTCCTGCGAGAATCCGCGCTCTTCCTGTTGACCGCGTCACTTCGCAAGATATTCACGGATCCGACCCTCGCAAGCGCCGTAAATGACACCAGGCGCTGGCGATCCGAAATGAACAACTTCTGAAAATTCCGGTCGCAACCACCCTCCGGCGTTTTCACAGCACGCGTTCCTCTCCGCCCGGATCCGAACCGATAACTCCGCACCTGTCCGCAGGTTAGTCCTCATCAGTCGATCCGGCTCTTCATGAATAGGGCCAAACCACTCGTAACCTGAATCGCCCGCAGTCGCACCACGGGAGCGCTTACGCGTTCATCAATCACCAACCGCCGTGCAAATCTCCCCGGCTACCGCTCACTTACGAACGCCGGATCAGCACCATCCAAAATCCCGCGTCTCGCGTCCGGATGCCCGGCAAGGTCTTCCGCCAGCCTTATCACAATCTCCACACTGCCTCCATGCGTCCCCCAAAAACCCATTCACACCCCACCCCCAACTAACATCCCCAACCCCCTCAACCCCTTACCCACCCCCCACTCTCCCCCCAAAACCGCCCCATGCTCCACTCCCCATAAGGAGCACCCATGTCGAAAACCCCGATTCCTCCCGACCCCGGCCACACCAACCGCCTCCTCTCCCTCACCGCCTCGCTCATCCCCTTCGTCACGCCCCAGGGCGAGGCCTACGTCACCATCCGCCCCAACACCCTCTCACCCACCGCCCATCACCTCCCCGTCCGCTCACCCCGCCTCCGCACCTACCTCATCGCCGGCTTCTTCGCCAACTTCCACGAATCCCCCACCCCCGGCGCCCTCCGCCGCGCCATCGCCCTCCTCGAAGCTCAGGCCATCCATTCCGATGCCGCCCCCAAACCCGTCGCCCTCCGCTTCCTCGCCGCTCCGGGCGCCCTCGCCCTCGATCTCGCCAACCGCACCCTCGCTTCCGTCTCCATCGTCCCCAACGCCTGGGCCATCACCCACGACCCTCCCGGCGCCTTCCGCCGCCCCGTCACCCTCTCCGCTCTCCCCGAACCCACCATCGCCGCCAACCCCGCCGCCTCGATCGATGCCCTCTCGAAACTCCTCCGCCTCCCCAACCGCCGCGCCACCCTCACCCTCCTCGCCTGGCTCGTCAACGCCTTCCGCGCCGCCCCCTCCCCCATCCTCGCCCTCACCGGACCGCCCTCCTCCGGCAAATCCCGCGCCGCCTCCCTCATCCGCTCTCTCCTCGACACCTCACCCGCGCCCCTCCACACCCTCCCCGACACCCCCCGCGCCTTCCAGAACACCGCCTTCTCAAACCCCATCCTCGCCTTCGACCACGTCCATCGCCTCTCCGACCCCCAGGCCTCCGCCCTCGCCCAACTCTCCGCCGGCGGCCGCTACGCCCTCCGCGAACCCGGAGCCCCCGAAACCCTCGCCCACAACCTCACCCGCCCCGTCCTCCTCGCCCTCTCGAACCCCAACTGCCTCCACAGCCACGCCGGCCTCCGCTCCCACACCCTCTTCCTCGATCTCCCGCCCCTCCACCCCGAAAACAGCCTCCCCGCCTCCGAACTCCACGCCGCTTTCGAACGCCTCCACCCCGACATCCTCGGCGTCCTTTGTAATGCCGCCTCCGTCGCCCTCGCCAACTACAACCCCGCCGCCGCCCCCAACGAATTCACCGCCTGGGCCGCCGCCGCCGCCCCCGCCTTCAACGCCACCCCCCAAGAAATGCTCGCCGCCCCCCCACCCTCCCCGGCGCCCGACGACCTCCTCGAACAAGCCCTCGAACCCCTCCTCCCCTTCACCGGCCCCGCCACCGACCTCTACGAAAAACTCGCTCCCTCTCTCCCCCTCCACGCCCGCCCCGCCTCCGCCCAATCCCTCTCCCAAACCCTAAACCGCCTCCCGAACATCACCCTCTCCCGCTCCCAAACCAACCGCGGACGAACCCGTATCCTGCACATTCAAAAAGCCGTTTACACCTCGCCCGCCTTCCCGCCCACCGCTGTCAACCCTGCTTTAATTCCGGACGCTCCGCCGCCGCTCCACCCCGCCGTCCCGGATCATCCCGATCGTCACGAACGCCGCCGGAACCATATACCCGAACGTGACGCACGTCCACATCAAAGCCCCAGCCCCCTCCTGGTCCTGCAAAGCGCTCAACCCGAACAAATGCTGGACGGAAACATACTGCGGATACACGACATGCCCGCAAAACGCCAGGTACGCCGAAAGCGCGTCGCAGGGCAGGGTAGCCAGGAACAAGTAGACCGGGATGTACCATCTCTGTCCGCGGCCGTCTTCACCGAATGGCTCAGTAACCGGCCACCAGAACAACAATCCCCCAACGAAGAAACTGGCATGCTCGGCCAGGTGCCACCACTCGCTCCCAAACGGCAGCGCAAACAACGCCGGCACGTGCCACGCAATCACAGTCGCCGTCCCGGCCAGCCAACAGAAAGCGGGATGAGTGACTAACTCGACGAACTTACGCGTCTCCGGCCCCGGAGT
This sequence comes from Acidobacteriota bacterium, assembly GCA_021813825.1. Lineage (GTDB taxonomy): Bacteria > Acidobacteriota > Terriglobia > Bryobacterales > Bryobacteraceae > JAJYKC01. The sequence continues at coordinate 7,717 of JAKAJI010000110.1, forward strand.
TACTACGCCCTTCAATCCAAGTAACAATAACGGAGCCGCCACCAGCATCAACAACAAGTGCTGCACCATGTGCGCGCTCAGTAACTCGCGGTCCAGCATCGCCAGCGGCGAGGCCGATGCCGCCAGCACCACCCCCAGCCCCGCGCCAAACTGCCACAGCCGTTTCTCCTCCCGCCGCCGGAGCCACAGCCGCACATACCACGCCGCGGCCGCAACCACTCCCACCACCGGGATCCACATCATAACTTCAAGGCTGCGAAGCGTCGTGCGCCGGCGCCCGTCCCGCCGGCTTCAAAGTCTCCAGGTAGGCCACCAGCGCCGTCGTCTCCGCCGGACTCAGGTTCTTCCCATACGCCGGCATGTTTCCTCCCCCTTGCAACACCTGCCGGATCAACTGGTCCGATGTCAGCCGCAGCGCCACTTCGTCCAGTGCCGGCCCCCGCATCCCTCCCTCCCGGCCCAGCCGGTGACAGTTCCGGCACTGCTTGGCCTGAAACACAAGCGCCCCGCGCCGCTCCAGCGCACTCCGTCCCTTCAACTCCGAAATCGGCACCGGAGCCCCGCTCCAGGCGTCCATCTCGGGCGACCACGGCGTCGTACTCGCCAGGTGCGTGAACGAACCCAGCGCCACCGCCACCACCAGCACCGTCAGCACCGCCACCGGCCTCTTCTTCCAATGCTTCTCCCCCTCTCCGGAAAGCACCGGCACAAGCAGCAGAATCAGAATCGCCACCGGAGGCATCAGCAGCAGGACCGGCGTCTCCATCTGCGGCGGCAACAGCGACAAGAGCGAGAACAGCCACAAAAAGAAAAAGTCCGGCCGCGGCGACGCCTGGATAATCGTCGGATCCGGTTGCCCCTTCGGCCCGAACGGCCCGAATACCGCCGCGCAAACCCCGATCGCCGCCACGATCGCCGCCCCGAATACCAGGTCCTTCCAGATCGCATCCGGAACAAACGGCACGCCCTCGTGAGTAAGTTGCTCGTACTCTTTCAGGTAAGTTTCCCGCCTCACGATCCGTCCCGGCATCGGCCACTCGTTGATACCCAGCTTCAACACCATCAACAAATGCAGGCCCACGAACCCAATCAACAGCCCCGGAATGATGAACACGTGCAGCGCGAAAAACCGCGACAACGTGTCCCCGCCGATGATCGGCCCGCCCAGCAGCAAATGCACCAGCGCCCCGCCGATCACCGGAACCCTCCCCGTAATCGACGCCCCGATCCCCAGCCCCCAGTAAGCGTCCTGGTCGAACCGCAGCACCTGACCCGTAAACGCCATGCCCAGCGTCATCAAAAGCAAAAACACGCCGACGATCCACGTAAGTTCTCTCGGAAACTTATAAGCTCCGAAAAGAAATACCTGAATCATGTGGATCAGCACCAGCGCCACCATGAAGTTCGACGCCCACCCGTGCATCGCCCGCAGGAACCATCCCAGCGTCAGGTCGTGGTTCAATACTTGCAAACTGCTCCAGGCCTGCGCCGCCGACGGAACATACACGATCGCCAGCAGAATGCCCGTCACCACCTGAATCCCGAATACCGTCAGCGCCGCGCTGCCGAACACGTACCACCAGCTTGCGCTCGACTTCGGGATCGGATGCGTCGCCGCTTCCCGGATTCCCTCCCCAAGCCGCAGCCGGAAGTCGAGCCACGCACCCAGCGCCTTCAGCAATCGCACGTCTTCCTCCGCCCCGTCCTGTCCTGCGCAGCCAGCGTCGGCAACTGCCCCGCCAGGATCACTAACTCCCCGTCCTCCACCTTGTGCTCGTACTCGAACAGCCCCCGCTCCGGCGGACCCGACGCCCGCGACCCGTCCGCATAATACACACCGCCATGACACGGACACATGAACAAACCCGAGGCCGCAAACCACCGCACCGGACAGCCCAGGTGCGCGCAGTTGATCGCGAACACCTGAAATTTCTCGGCGTCAATCCGCCGCACCCAGCACGGAATGTCCGCCGTCTGCCCGTCCCACGGCCGCACCACCGGGTTCCGGAATGTCGCCAGCCGCGTCTCCCCCTCGGGAAACTGCTCGAGCGGCCCCAGTTTCACCCACTGGTTATACGGCGCGCCGTTCTTCCCGCGCAGCGGCGCCAGAAGATAGGAAACCACCGGCACAGCCAGCACCGCGCCAATCCCGGCGTTCAGCAAAATCCCCAGCCGGGTAAGCATCGTCCGCCGCGTAGGCTTCAGCGTTTCGCTCATTGGGTGCCTCCCTGATTTTTCGGTTGTAGCGAGGGATACGGCCGCCCGGGGAACTGCGTCCGCTGCGAGGCAAGCCACGCCACCACGTCCGTCACCTCCTCTTCCGTCATCGGCCGCCCCGGCACATCGTTGCGCCAGTCCGGCGCATCCAGCCCCGGAACCCCGGTCACCACCGCCGTCCGCAACCCCTGGTCGCTGATCAGCGCCAGAAACGACCCGTCCACAATCGAGTGGCCGCCGCTCCCGCCCTTGCCGTCCGGCCCGTGGCATCGCGCGCAGAAAGTCTGGTACGCCGCCGCGCCCCGCGCCGCATCGCCCGGCCCCGCCGCCGTGTAAGCCGGCGGCTTCAACCCGCCAGGCGCCGAACCGCCCGCCCAGGCTCGGATGCCCCGGACCAGAACATCGATCTGCTTGTCCGTCAGCATCCCTCCGGCGCTCCGCGCGAACGCCGGCATCAACGTGTGCGCCACGCCGTTGGCCGTCACACGCCGCACCGCGGCGTCGTCCGCATACGCCAGATACACCGGATCGGCCAGCGATACCGCCGCGCCGCCCCGCCCTTCCTCGCCGTGACAGCCCGCGCAGTTCTGGCTGTACAGCGTCGCAAAATCCAGCACCTGCTCCGGCCGCAAAACCTCCGGCTCCGGCCCCGGCCGCCCCGGCAGATCGCACGAAACCAGCGCGAGTGCCCCAGCAACGGCCGCGATGCGGGACCACAAGTCTCCGCCGCTCATTTTTCTTCGCTCCGCTCGTCCTTCTCTTCGAGAATGCCGGGCGCTTCAATTCCCGCCAGTACCGCCAGCGGCAGGAACTGCCGCGTCTTCACGCGCTGCTGCCGCACCACCACCAAACCGGCTACCAACCCAAAACCGATCTGCGACGCCACAAACCAGCTCCATTCAATCCGCGCATCCAGCAGCGGATTGATGATGCCCAGGCTCGTATACAGCAGCCCGGACCACAACACCGGGGCAATCAGCCCGCCCAGTATGATCGGGCGGCGCGGAAACATCGGCAACATCACGCCGTAAAGCAGTCCAACCAGAATCGAAGTAACTATATGCAGCAAAGAGGCCACAAGAAGAAGCAACGGATGAAACGCATTGATATACGACTCGGGCAGCGCCAGCGAGTTCTGAAAAACAATCGCCGCCAGCAGGTTGATCGGAAACCAGATGCTGTTGTGCGAAATCAACCCGTGCAGGCACGCCAGCACCGCCATCGCCACGCTGCCCGCCAACCCTCCCTTCACGCCCGCCGCCACCGGGTAGATCTCAATCGGAATCCGTGCCCGGTGCACTTCCCGGTCTACTTCGATCCGCGCCACCTCCGGCGTCTCGGTCACCACCACCGCCTCCGGTACGTGCGGCGCCGCAACCATCTCGTGCTGCTGCACCGGCAGTACCTGCCGGAACCAGCCGATGCACCCGGCGAGCGTCAGCACCAACCCCAGCACGCTCACCGCCGCCGAGGTCAGCAGCCCCGCAAACAACAGCGTCAGCCCGAAAGCCAATATCACCGGCCACGCCGTCGGCGCGGGAAGCTCTACTTCGTCCTTTGCATGCGTCTCGTGTGGCTTCATCGCGTCACCGTCCGATCACATACACCACCGTGAAAACCACCACCCACACCGCATCCACAAAGTGCCAGTACAGCGAAAGCACGTCGAGATGATGCTCGTGCTTCTCGGTCACTTTCCCGGCCAAGGCAAGCGCGAGCACAATGCCCAGCGCGATCAACCCGCCCGTCACGTGCGAGGCGTGCAGGCCAACCAGCGAGTAGTAAGTTGTCCCAAACAGGTTCGTCGAGATCGTAAGTCCATCCACCGTGATGAGCTTGTGCCACTCGACGCCGGTGCCAATAAGAAAGATGGCGCCGAGAGCGAAGGTCAGAAACCAGGTGAGTTTGAATGCGGCATATCTCGCCTGCCGCAGATAATGAACCGCCAGGTGAATCGTAATGCTGCTTGAAAGCAGGCAGATGGTGTTGAAGATCGGAACTTCAAGCACCTGCCGCGGCGCCGGCCCGGTCAGGCTCTTGCCCAGATAGAAAAGGTAGGCGACAACGAATATGGTGAAAATCGACGTCTCGGCGATGATGAAGCTGAACATCGCCACACGCCCCTTGCTCGGCGGCGTCCACGGCGTGGCGGGCATGGCTTGCGGCAGCGTCATTCGTATTTCCAATCCGGGTCCTCGGGATGCTTGAGGTCCCACAACGGGCGCCGGCTTTTGACTTCCGGAATCACGGCGAAGTTATATTCGGGCGGCGGCGACGTCGTCGACCACTCGAGCGTCCAGGCGTCCCACGGGTCGTTGCCCGCCACGCGCCCCCGGAAGTAGGAATGAACCATGTTCAGCACAAAAAGAATCACCGCCACGGCCTGGAAAAACACGCCGATGGTCACAATCAGGTTCCACACCGCCCAGCCCCGCCCGGCTTCGTAGGTGTAAATCCGCCGCGGCATGCCGAGCAGGCCGGGAATATGCATGAAGTCGAACGTCATGTGGAAGCCCAAAAGGAACAGCCAGAAATGCCAGTGCCCCAGCTTTTTATCGAGCATCTTCCCGGTGATCTTCGGGAACCAGTAATAGAAAGCGCCGAAGAGCGCGAACAGAATCCCGCCGACAATCACGTAATGAAAGTGCGCCACCACGAAGTACGAGTTGCCCAACTGCCAGTCGAACGGAGCGGCGCCGAGCATAATGCCGGTCAGCCCGGCGATAAGAAATTGGAACAGAAAGCCCAGGCACCACATCATCGGCAGTTCGTAGCGGATCTTGCCGCCCCACATCGTGCCCAGCCAGTTGAAGATCTTGATGCCGGTCGGCACCCCCACCGCCAGCGTCGTCAGCACGAAGAACGCGTTCTCGTACGACGTCATGCCGATCGTGTACATGTGGTGCGCCCACACGCTCAGGCTGACGAAACCGATGCAGACCGTCGCCGCCACCATGATCGGGTAGCCAAAAATCGGCTTGCGCGAGAACACCGGCACAATTTCGCTCACGAAGGCGAAACACGGAATGATGAGCACGTACACCTCCGGGTGCCCGAAGATCCAGAAAAAGTGCATCCAGATCGCTGCCGACCCTCCAGCCTGCGTGTCGAAGAAGTGCCCGCCCAGATAGCGGTCGACCATCAGCATCAGTTGCGCGGCGGTCAG
>JAKAJI010000527.1 GCA_021813825.1 Acidobacteriota bacterium
CGCCTCCGGAACCGCCGGAAGAGCCGGTATGGTTGGGTTGACAGAGGTTCGGGTCGTTCCAGTCCCGTATGCAGTCCTCCCGGGATGCGTATCGCTGCCGCTGTAGCGGCGCCGAGTCATCGGAACACCCCTGGACCGCCGCCAGGGTGCCAAGCAACAACAAGGTTACGGAGCGGGATCGTCGGATGGTCGCCATTGGCCGAATCGTTGTTGGTCGGGTCGGGACGCTCGCGTGCTCGCGCGCAGCGCGATCGTACGACAGAATGTCGGGGCGCAGTCAGGCCGATCGTCGAACTGGTCTATCCATAGGGCGGATCGCGCACAGCCATCGGCAGCTTGTCGGCCCTTCCCCAAAACCTAGCGCAAGCGCCGGCGTAGCGGACCACATCTTTCGGCTGGACCAGAAGCTGCTCGCTCTGTTCGTCATTCGGCGGGAGGATGTCGATGTAGCGGGCGGAATCGTGGGTCCAACGATCCGGCGCGTGGGTGCGCAGATCGCGTACTGACGTCCCATCACCGTGGCGGAAGACATTTGCGACCAGGAACATCTCGACTAGGCTGTCGCTGATGCCGTTGAGGTCGGCACCGCCGGCCGCGGCACAGAGTAGCAGGTACTCTTGAAACGGCTCCCTGCCCGGCTTCTTGCCGGTCACGCCAAGGCTGCGGCCCCAGATGCGCACCTGACGCTCGAACAGACCGGCCAGCGTGAGGGTGAAGGCCTTGGCGGCCTCATTGGCGGTGTAGTTGTCGACCTGCGCCGCCGCCAAGCCCAGAGCCTCGTTCATCGACGCGGCCTGGACGAACTCAAGCTCCGCGTGAATCGGGAGAGCGTCGAGACCCGGTCGGATCAACCTCTGGAACAAGCGGTCAGTGTTCGCCTGGAAGACCCTCGGCAGGTTGTCACCGGCGCTCATATCAAGGTGCCATCCGCCTGGCCGACCACGGCGGGATGTGTCCCGGCCGCGAAGTTCGAGAGCGTCACGCCTACCAGCCGGATGCCCTTCGGCGGAGGGAAGACCGAGCGGATCAGGGCTAGGCTCGCCTCGCGGATCTGGGCTCGACTCTCCAGCACCCGCGGATAGGACTGGCTGCGCGTCGCCTGCTGGAAGTCGGCCCATTTGATCTTCACGGTGACGGTGCGACCCAGCCGGCCGGTCTTTTCGCACCGAAGCCAGACGTTTTCGGCCATCTCCAGCACGCCGGCCTCGATTCGGTCGGGGTCGACCAGATCTACCTCGAAGGTGGTCTCCGACCCCGACGACTTGTGCGGCCGGCTCGGGTTCACTGCGCGATGATCCTCGCCCCGCGCGATGGCGTAGTACCAAGCCCCCGCTTTGCCGAAGCGGGCCTGCAGCTCCCGCAGCGACCAAGCCTTTAGGTCGGCGCCGGTATGAACGCCGAGGCTGCGCATCTTGCCCGTAGTCGCCGGCCCCACCCCGTGGAACTTGGCCACCGGCAACGCCTCCACGAACGCCTCCCCCTCGTGGGGCTGGATTGCGAACTGGCCGTTGGGCTTGCGCTGCCCCGAGGCGAGCTTGGCCAAGAACTTATTGTAGGACACCCCGGCTGAAGCATTCAGGCCCGTCTCATCCTTGATCCGGGCCCGGATTGCTTTCGCCGTCTGCCAAGCCGTCTCCAGCCTGGCCTTATTGGCGGTGACGTCGAGATAGGCCTCGTCCAGCGCCAGCGGCTCGATCAGGTCGCTGAACTCGGCGAAGATCGCATGGATCTGCTGGGAGACTGCCCGATAGACCTCGAACCGAGGCGGTACGAATATCAGCGCCGGGCATTGGCGCATGGCGGTGACCGACGGTAGGGCTGAATGCACGCCGAATACGCGCGCCTCGTATGACGCAGCTGCCACCACACCGCGACGCGCAGCATGACCAACAGCCACCGGCTTGCCTTGCAGCGCGGGATTGTCCCGCTGTTCGACAGACGCATAGAACGCGTCCATATCGACGTGGATAATTTTTCGAGGCCCGTCTGACATCAGTCGGCGACTTTACCATCTTGCGACCAGATCGAGAACAGAACCCGTCAGGGCGCCCGCCAAAATTCCCGCGGGAAGTACGGGAACCCTAATATGGCGTAGCATCGCGGGTTCATGCCATATCGAGTCTATTCCAATGTCCCGCATGCCCAGTCTTGAGTCGCTTTTTGAGGAACAGCAACGTCTCCATGTCGACGAATGCCGAATCCGCCACCGGCTCACGGAAATCAATCAGCAGATTCACTACCTGCTCTCGCGCCATGCCCACGCGAATGTCGTGGGCGGTATCCCTGCGACGGTGATCGGTGGGCGCAAGGCGCGCCCTTCGGTGATCAAGCGAGATGCTGGGCGTCGCCAGTGGTTTGGCCGCGGGGAGACTAGCAGGCTGATTCAGCGAGTCACCAATGGCTCGATGCGGCCGGCACAAGTTGTGCACGCCGTGATGCGGGAAAAAGGCTACGCTGAAACGCTTGGCGTTGCGGACAAAAAGAAAGCGGAGGCGGCGCTGCATCAGGCCGTTATCAATGCGGTAAAAACCAATCTCCTAATACTACTGTGTCATTAAATGTTTGTTAGGGGACCGGCTGTTTCCGCAGCATGGGCACTGGATCAGGGTTCGTGCGACGGCGCGGGCCAAGCGGAAGCGGCAGGTCGCGATCGACCAGGGCACGTGGCGCTGCATTGGCGCCAGCCCCGCGCGGGCGGTAGTCGGTGGGTAAGGCAGGCGTTTTGAATCGAGCGGAGTTTTTTTTGGCGCCGCTGAGGCGCTCGATCATCAGGAACCCGTAGGCGGCAATGCACAGGCTGGCGTGATGATGGAACCCCCTCCAGTTTCGGCCTTCGAAGTGCCCCAGGCCAAG
>JAKAJI010000528.1 GCA_021813825.1 Acidobacteriota bacterium
CGAATCTAAAAAGGAGAAAGGACAAGCAATCATGAGTACGACAACGGCGGTTGGAACCAAGACGAGCACCTGGAACATCGATCCGGCTCATTCGGTGGCGGAGTTCAAGGTGAAGCACATGATGATTTCGAACGTGAAGGGGCAGTTCACGGCCCTGAAGGGCTCGGTGACGCTCGATGAGGCGGATGTAACGCGTTCGAAGGTGGAGGCGACGATCGAGACGGCTTCGGTGAACACGCGGGAGCCGCAGCGGGACGCGCATTTGAAGAGCGCGGATTTCTTCGATGCGGAGAAGTATCCGGAGCTCAAGTTCGTTTCGACGGGAATCCGGAAGACGAGCGACGGCGAACTGGCGGTGACCGGGGATTTGACGATGCACGGGGTGACCAAGAGTGTGACGTTCGCGGTGGAAGGGCCGACGGCGCCGGCGAAGGACCCGTGGGGCAACCTGCGCATTGGGCTTTCGGCAACGACGAAGATCAACCGGAAGGACTTCGGGTTGAACTGGAATGCGGCGCTCGAGACGGGCGGGATACTGGTGGGAGAAGAGGTAGCGTTAGCGCTGGATGTGCAGTTAGTTAAGGGCTGAGAGGTACTCCGAAGGAGGAGAAAGATGTCATTGCGTCCGGTCCGGCAGGTGATTCAACCCAAGCCTACGATCGAAGGGGCTGGGGTGAAACTGCAGCGGGCTTTTGGGTTCGGGAAGACGAAGGACTTCGATCCGTTTCTGCTGCTGGACGATTTCCGCAACGATAATCCGGCGGATTATCTGGCGGGGTTTCCGTGGCATCCGCACCGGGGGATCGAGACGATCACCTATGTGCTGGCGGGGTCGGTGGAGCACGGCGACAGCCTGGGCAACAAGGGCAAGATGACGGCGGGCGACGTGCAGTGGATGACGGCGGGGAGCGGCATTCTGCATCAGGAGATGCCGAAGGGCGACGCATTGGGGAAGATGCACGGGTTCCAGTTGTGGGCGAACCTGCCGTCTTCGTTGAAGATGACGTCGCCGCGGTATCAGGACATTCCGTCGATGGCGATTCCGGAAGTGACCGACGACGACGGGACGAAGGTGCGGGTGATTTGCGGCGAGTTCTGGGGGAAGCGTGGTCCGGTGGAGGGGGTGGCGGCGGACCCGAACTACCTGGACATTTTCGTGCCGCCGGGGAAGAAGAAACGGCTGAAAGTGGAGACGGACCGCAACGCGTTTGCGTATGTGTTCGCCGGGGCCGGGACGTTCCGGGATGCGAGCGAGGGGCAGCCGGTGCTGACCGAGCAGGTGCTGAAGCCGTTTGACCCGGCCGAGTATGACGCGACGAATCACTCGCTGGTGCTGTTCGACCGCGGGGATGAGATCGTGGTGCAGGCCGGGGAGGAAGGGATCCGGTTCCTGCTGGTTTCGGGGCGGCCGCTCGAGGAGCCGGTGGCGTGGTATGGCCCGATCGTGATGAACACGCAGGATCAGCTACGCCAGGCGATGGACGAGTTGCGCGCCGGGACGTTTATCAAGCACGGGTAAGCGCGCCCGGCGGAAATCAGGCGAAGGCTAGGTTGACGTTCTGGATGGCTTCGTCGATTTCCGCGGTGTTTTTGTAGCCGACGGTGACGGCATCGACGCCCGCGTGGCGGAAGGCGAAGCGCATGGCCTTCTGGCGGTCCTCGCGATTGGTGAAGGTGCCCTCACCGACGAGTTTCATGCTGATGACGCCCATGCCCTGCTGATGGACCTGGTGGACGTGCTCGACGACTTCGGGGACGTTGCCGGGGCCGTGGGTGAAATCTTCGCCGTCCATTTTCGCTCCGGTGTGGTTCATGCGGATCATGGCGATATCGAGCCATTGATTGCCGGGGAACTGGCGGAGGGCGGGCAGGCCGTGGACGGAGGCGCCGTGGGAAACCACGGCTTTTTTGTGTTCGGCTTCGTTGATGCCGTCCTGCCAGCGGAGGCTGTCGGTGGGCCACGAGGCGAGGTGCTGCCAGTGGAGCAGCGCGATGTCGAAGTAGTCCGTTTGGGCGGCTTTGCGAAGCTCGTCGATTTTCTGCATCGGGTCGACGCCATTGCGGGTGGTGAGCTTCGTCATGAGGCGGTAGTTGTCGCGGGGGATGCCCTTCAAGGCGATGCCGAGCATTTCGTGCATGCCCGAGTAGGACTCGGCGGTTTCGAAGAAGCGGATGCCGTTGTCGTAGGCGTAGCGGACGAGGCGGGTGAAGTCTTGCTGGCCGAGGTCGCGCTGGACGCGTCCGCTGATGGTGCCGGTGCCGAAGGCGAGGCGAGTCACTTTCACGTTGGATTTTCCGAGGGTGACCCAGTCGGTGGCGGATGAGGCGGCCGCATTCAGCGGCCGGTGGGCCACGCCGGCGAGCGTTCCGGCGGCGACGGTGGTTTTCAGGAAATCGCGGCGAGTGAAGTGAGCCATTGGGATGCCTCCAATGCGGGGCATCTTATCACGGGGAATCTCCGGATTGCTTGGGGGTTTGGGGTTTTGGGGGCGCGCAGCGGGACCGCCGGACCGCTCAGTCGTTTGTGGGGGCCAGACTATTCCGCTGCTCTCTGCGGGTCCGGCACGAAGAAGATCTCCCGCACTTCGACCTGCCCGCCGGTGGCGGCGACGCCTTTGCGCGCCCATGCCACCGCCTCGTCCATGTCAGCGCATTCCAATATCCAAAAACCGCCGATGTGTTCTTTGGTCTCGAGGTACGGCCCGTCGGTGACGAGGACTCCGCCATCGGTCTGTGGCCGCAGCGACTTCGCGGCCCCAAGGCCGCAAGCGAATTTCCGGACGCCGGCAGCAATCATCTCATTGTTAAGCGAGTGGATCTTGGCGCCCATCGCT
>JAKAJI010000111.1 GCA_021813825.1 Acidobacteriota bacterium
CACGGCAAGGTCGGCGGCGGATGCGGTAAGCCAGCGCTCGTTCAGCCAGTGTTCCAGACAGGCGGACACTTCAACGGCAGCCGCAATGGCGAGCAGGACAAACAGAAACGGGACCACGTCGGAAGTTGCCACCAGCAGCGCGCTGGAGGTGATCACTCCGGTGAGCGTGGCTGTCGTGGCGACGACAAGAAGATTCTTGCGCCAGGAAACCACTAAGCCGAAAACGGTGAAAACGAGCAGGATCGCAGCCGAAGTCCACGGGCGGAGAACATGGAGCCGGATCGTCGCCTCCCACAGAAGAGGGCCCAACACAAGCGCCGAGGTCAGGCTGTACAGAGCAGTCTGGGCGCGGCGGGCGGCCGAAGTCCGGGCAGCAAAGATGAGCCACAGGATCGCATACAGAAACGCGGCGGACACACCCACGTTTTGGGGAACCGCGCGGGCATCGGTGAGGGCGCGGAGCACGTAAGCGCCGGCCAGGCCGAGCAACATGCGGCCGATAACGGGAACCGCGCTGGCGCCCTCGCGCAACGCCGCCAGGGCCGGTTCCTGTGAGACGGGAGTCTGGTCGCGCGCGGCCGCCAGGCCGAGGTGGTCCTCGATCCGGGCGACGCGTTGTTCCAGCGCCTCGAGCGTCCGCTTCACTTCGTCCGGCTCAGGCGGCAACGGGGGAGACGGCACGGAATCCCCTTTCTGCTCTTCAGCCTTCGGTCACTTCCTGCTCCTGCCAGGGCGGCAGTAGTTTCACCAACACCAACAGCAACACAAACGGAAGAATCATCAATGCGAGAGCCGGAAGCAGGCCCTCACGGGCGGCGAATTCCACTTTGTAAGTCGTGTAACCGAGAAAGCTCTTCGAGAAAAGCTGGCCGCCGATCACGACGTTCCAGCGCATGGCGAAGATCCCGACAAGAGTGAGCAGACTGGCCCCGACATAGATTCGCCGGCGAATCGCATCGGAGAAGCGCACAAGCTGCGTTGCGGCCAGTAGACCCAGGGGAAGAAGCGTGCCCAGGAAGATCTGAACTACAATCTGGGAAATAAACAGCCGCGTGTGCACCATGAAATCCAGCGAACGGAAGGATTCGTCGGCTTCGTAGGTCCGATGCACAAGATCCAGCATCTCAAGCGAAAAATCGATCACGAAAGTGTAGAACAGGTACTTGCCAACCGCGTCGAGACATCGCATGTCGATCCGCGTTCTTCGCAACAGCGAGGACCCCACATAGATCACAAGCACGGCGGCGATACCGGACGTCATGGCCGAAAACAGAAATACCACCGGCATCAGCGGTGTCGACCACCAGGGGTTCGCTTTCACCGAGCCGAAGATAAAGCCGACATACCCATGCAGCAGGAAGGCCGACGGAATGCCGATGACCGTAACCACGTAGCCGACTTTGTCGTCGATCCGCCGGCTCGCTGGACTTACATTCTGCGAGCCCAACGTGAGGGCGCGGTAGATCCAACGCATCACGCCGGTGCGCGTCTGGGCCTGGTGAACGATGTCGGCGCGGTAATCCAGCCAGATCTCCACCAGCAAAACGACCATCAGGTACCACAGGTAGACAAAGCCGAACATCGCCATCGCGGAAGTACGATGCGGCGTGAGATACATCTCGAACGACCGCTCCGGGTGCCCGAGGTGCAACTGTAGCGGCAGTGGCGCCACCAGCAGAAACGCGAGAGCGGTCAACAGCGCGAGCCGGTAAGTGGGCCGGACCTCTTCCACCTTGAAGACACGCTCGAGCGACGCCAGAATGAAAGCACCGGCAACCAGACCGGTGATGTAAGGATAGAGCACAATGAGCAGGCTCCATTGCAGCTCCACCTCGTTGGGATACATGTACCCGGCGACACCGTTGATCATCTTCTAACGTACGCTCCCATCCAGGTTGTTGTAATAGACTTTGGCGCCGGTAGCCATCTGCGGCTTGAGCACATGAACCATGTTGTTCCGCAGAAACTCGTGCACCGGGTCGTTGGGATCTTTGAGATCACACAGGCGGCGCGCGCCCGTCGGACACGCTTCGCAACACGCCGTCGTCAACCCTTGGGTGATCCGGTGATAGCAGAGCGTGCACTTATCGGCAATGTGTTTTTCCGGATGGAAGTAACGGCAGCCGTAAGGACACGCCTGGATGCAGTACCGGCAGCCGAGGCAGTAATCGGGATCGACAAGCACCACTCCATCCGGACTCACGAACGTCGCACCGACCGGGCAGACCTGCACACACGGGCTATCCGCGCAATGATTGCATAGCTTCGGTACGAAGAAGCTCTTCACGTTTGGATCAGTATTGGCGGGAAAACCATGAATGGCGCCGTCCGGAGAGTCTACCTTCGGATGCTCCCAATCTTCGGTGACCTGATAGCGCTCCACCCACGTGCGGAAGTAACCCTCGGGTACGTTATTTTCCTTCGAGCAGGCGCGTACACAGTTACCGCAGCCGATGCACTTCTCAATGTCGATCATCATGCCCCACCAATGATCGGCCATGTGGTAAGTATCGTCGGGTCCCGGCGCCTGGCCGGTTTTCTCGAGCGCTGCCGCGGCTGTGCCGGTGAGAACAAGGAGCTGAGTACAGCGCGTAAGAAGTTGGCGGCGTGTGATCTCCATGGCTCCTTCCTATATCTGCGGGTTATGCGGCTTGTGGCACGTGTTACACGCCACGCCGCCGGAGTGTTCCGCAGTTACTACTTGCGGAAAGCTCTTGGGCTTCGCGGCATTCTTCTCGTGACAGCGCGCACAAAGCGTGGCGACATCCGGCAAAGCGGGCTTTACGTTCGCGATGTCGGCCACGTGCGCCGCTTGCGGGCCGTGGCAGGCTTCGCAGGCCACATGCGCGTGTTTGCCGGCGGCCCGCTCCTTGGCTTGGTCGTCGTGACAGGCCACGCAAGTACTTTGGCCGGCGAAGGCGACCGGGTGCGCCCGGATCACACCGAGTGCCTCCGGACGAAAGTGGCCGTATCGGCCGAAATCCTTAGGAACAACCGCGTTCCGGATAATCAGAAATAAGACCACCCCGGCCGCTAGGACCAGTGCCACGCGAACGAGGTGCCCGGCTTCCCGAAGAAGTCGCATTCAAACCTCAGCAAGGCGGTAGCACGATGACTACCAAATGCAATCGGGTCCGTCGGGAATCCAGGATCGGGCGGTATATCTTTATGTACCGGCGCTCGCTCCGGCGAAGGTTGAGGCTTTCGCGCGCACAGGGCAACAGCGCGGAATGGCGCAGTCGAGCGAGTAACCATTGCGGGAGCTAACCCAATTCCCGGACCGCGGCTGAGCCCGGCGCTAGACAGTGTCGTTGGTCGCTGCTTTGCGCTTCTGGTACTCGGCGAGCACGCGCTGCGCATCTTCGACGCGGCCGAGGCAGCGGTAGAGTTGACCGAGCGAATAGAGCGGAGCCGCAAGATTTGGATCCAACTCCGCCGCGGCCTTGTATTCCGCCTCAGCGTCCTCTTTCTTGCCTTCCCCCTCGAGCGTGCGACCCAAGTGATAGTGCGCAATGGCGAGCCCGGGGTCGTAACGAAGAGCTTCGCGCAGTGCGGCTTCGGCCTCGGGAAATTTCTCCAGGCGCAGCAGCAGGGAGCCGAGATTGGCCGGAGGCCAGGGCGAGGGCCTGCTCTCGCTGCGATTCATCCGAACGGATTTCTCGAACGCGGTGCGGGCCTCGGCGTTGTGCCCGCCTTCGCCGGAACAGAATCCAAGGCTGTCGCAGCTACTCACTTCGGCTGAGTCCCGTCACATCGCCCTGCAGTTTTCCTTCCTCGACTTGAGGAAGCCGCCCGTGCCAGGATGCAGCTCTTCTGGCGCCTCGGGCGCGGCGCGGGATCGTCTTAGGCCGGGTTGCCCGCCGCCATCTGGATCGTGAAAACGGCGCCGCGCTGGCGGTTGCGCGCCGTCACGGTCGCCCCGTGCCGCGTGACGATGGAACGAACGATCGAAAGGCCGAGGCCGGAGCGCGACGATTTCGTAGACACGCGCGGCTCAAACAACCGCGACAGAACCTGCGGATCGATGCCGGCGCCGTTGTCTTCGATGTCGATCCGCGCCGACTGGGCCCGGATCGTGACGCGAGTGGCTCCCGCCTGCGCCGCATTCAGGAAGAGGTTGACCAGCACCCGCTCCCACGCCGCCGGGTCGCCGGGGAGGCGGAATCCCGGCTCGATCACGAGGTCGAAGGCGACTGGTTTGGCCCGAAGACAGTCGAGGTAGTCGGTTGCGGCTTCCACGGCCGCTGCGGCTACCGTGCCCACTTCGGCCGGCGGACGGCTCGTTTCGACAATGCTGCCGGCGATGCGCTGGCCGCGGTTGACACTGCGGGTGAGCGTGCCCGCGACTTTCTTCCACTTCGGGTCGGCGGCAAGCAGTTCCGCGCTCTCCCGGATCGTCTGAAAGACGTTGTTCAGGTCGTGGATGAGACCTTCAAGAGTTAGGTCGGCGGTATCCACAGCGATCCTTTCCGGGCATTCTATCGCGCCAGGTCCCGCAGTAGGGAGTAGAAGCCGGGAAAGGAAACCGACGCGGCCTCCGCATTGTCGACGGTAGACTCTCCGGAGGCGGCGAGCGCGGCGACGGCAAAGGCCATGCCGATGCGATGATCGCCGAAGGAGTCGAGCGCGGCGGGCTGGAAACGCTGCCCGCCGGGCACGTCGAAACCATCCGGGCGGACCGTGATCTGAAGACCCATGCGCCGGAAGTTCTCGGCAACCGTCGCGATCCGGTCGGTCTCCTTCACCCGCAACTCCGCCGCGTCGCGAACGGCCAGCCCATCCCGGCTGGCGGCGCCAAGCACCGCAAGCACGGGAATTTCATCGATGAGTGCCGCCGTCATCGCTCCCGACAGCGTCCCGCCGGTAACCTGCGCGCCGTGAACCCGAAGATCCCCGGACAGCTCGCCCGAGTGTTCCCCGATGCTGAGTACCTCCACCGGAGCGCCGATCGACACAAGAAAATCGAGCAGCGCCGAGCGGGTCGGGTTGAGACCGACGCCGCGGAGCACAACGTCGGAACCCGGAACCAGCAGCGCCGCGACGAGGATAAAGGCGGCGGCCGAGAGGTCGCCCGGCACGGTCAGCTCAGCCGGTTGAAGCGGATGCCGGCCGCTGATCGAAATGGCGCCGTGACGGATTTCCACCGGAATGCCAAACTGCTCGAGCGCAATCTCGGTATGGTCGCGCGTGCGCATCGGCTCAACCACCGTGGTAACGCCGTCGGCGAACAACCCCGCCAGCAGAACGCACGACTTCACTTGCGCGCTCGCTACCGGAAGCGTGTACTCGATCGAGCGCAGCGTCGTGCCGTCGATCGAAAGCGGCGGAAACTGCCCATCCCGCGCGGTAATGCGGGCGCCCATCCGGCCGAGCGGGTCCATGATGCGGCGCATCGGACGGCGGCTGAGCGACTCATCCCCTCCGATCTCGCTGCGAAAAGGCTGCGCGGCGAGGATGCCGGACAGCATCCGGATCGTAGACCCGGAGTTGCCCGCATCGAGCATCCCATCGGGCCGGCGCAACCCTTCGAGCCCCTTGCCACGCACCGTGGTGACACCGTTGGACGCTTCGACGGAAATGCCGAGCGCGCGCATGGCGCCAAGCGTGGACTGGCAGTCGGCGCCGAGCGAGTAGTTGTGAATAATCGAGTCGCCTTCTGCCAGCGCCGCCAGCATTCCATAGCGATGGGAGATGGATTTGTCTCCGGGGAGCGTGACGGCGCCTTCCAGACGCACTGCGGGACGTATCGTTTCTTGCATCGGAAGCCTTTAGTGTAGCCGAAAGCTTCGGCTCCGCCCGCCGGCGATTCCCGCTCTAAAGTTCCCGCACGATCCGCCGATGAACAGGATGACGCCACCCCTCGGGGCCGAGCCAACCTATGCGACTCATGTCTTCCGCCTTCTTCCTTCTGGCAGCAACCACTTTGGCCGCCCAGAGTATCTCCGGCGTACAGGTCTCGACCAGTATTCCCGGCGCCGTATTCGCCGTCGACGGGGTGGAGTACTCCACCGCGCAGGTCTTTTTCTGGCCGGCCGGGAGCAAACACATCCTCGCATTCCCCGAAGCGCCCTTGCCTCCCTCCGTCCTCGTACCCGGCGGAGGCGCCGTGCAGACCACCCCGTCGCTCGATACGGTCTTCTCTTTTAACGGCTGGACAGAAAACACCGGCCTGCTGGCGCTCGGTTCAAACCCGGTCATCACCGTCACGGCGGATCCAACGCTCACCTCGATCACCGCCAACGTGACGGCTCTTTACTTACTGAAACTGGTCTTCTCCTCGGCCGCACCCGCCGGCATCACGCCTACCTGCAACGGAGCGCCGGGAAGCATTCCCCCAAACGTGTATGTTCCCGGTCTGGTATACGTGAACGGCGCCTGTTTCTGGGGCTCGGCCAGCGCGTACTATCCGGCCGGAACTCTCACGCTCAATGTCTTCCCGTTCCCGGGATTCGTGTTTGAGGGTTGGTTGAACGGGATCGCAGCAAGCAACAGCGCCTTGACTACCATCAACTTCACTGGCCCTGCCACTCTTTACCCTTACTTCGAGATTGCCAAGCGCGTGCGCTTCCTCACCTCGCCCCTCGGCCTGCCCGTGATTGTGGATCACACGCTCGTCCAGACCATGGCGAATCCAAACGCGAGCGGAGCCTGCCCGTCCGGCGAGGCGCTGCCCGTGCAGGCCCCGGCGACGATCGCCCCCTTGTGCCTCGGGGATTTCGATTTTGCGCCCAACTCCGTGCACCAGATCGGGGCGCCGTCCCCGGCAACCGACTCGACCGGGAAAGCATGGGCGTTCACCGGATGGAGCGGAAGCAGCGCGATCCAGGGCAACACCTACGTAACGCCGGCCATCGTCAATGGCCGCGACATCGTGACGGCGAACTATGCCCCGGCCGGCCACGTGGCGTTCCTCACCAATCCTCCCGGCCTCTCCCTCACCGTCGATGGCGTGAGCAACCAGCGGCAGTACAACTACTACTGGCCGCTGGGGAGCACTCACCAGGTGTCGGCGCCGTCGCAACAGACAGGCTCGGATACGCGAACCTACGTGTTTCAGGGGTGGTCAAACGGTGGGTCGCAGTCTCAAACCGTAACCGTCGATCAGAACGCGGTGAACTCCGGACTCACGCTCACGGCGAACTACCAGGCGCAAGGCAGGTTGGTCGTCGACAGCGTGCCTTCCGGCCTCAGTTTGATCGTGGGCGGCACGGCCTGCCAGACGCCTTGCCAGCTCGATCAGGCGCCCGGCTCCACGGTCGCTGTTTCCGCCCCCGCTTCGATAACCGTGGCCGCAAATTCCCGCCTCGACTTCACCGGCTGGTCCGACGGCGGTCCCGCTACGCGAACCGTCACCCTGAACGCAAACGTAATCACCATCACCGCCTCCTATCAGCAGAAGTACCAGCTCAGCGTAAGCTCGAATCCCGCCAACGGAGCAACCTTCCTCATCAACCCTTCCAGCGCGGATTCCTTCTACGCGCAGGGGACCGTGGTTTCCGTCACCGAAAAGGACAATCCGGGCTTTCAGTTCGAAGCCTGGAATGGTGCCTCCAACAGTGCATCGCCGGCCGTGTCGGTGACCATGAAGAGTCCCGTGGTTCTCATCGCGCAGATGGGTAAGTCGCCTTATCTGGGGCCGGCGGCGGTGCAGAACGCTGTCGGTGCAACGCCAGACGGCACGGTCGCCCCCGGTTCCGTCGTTTCCATCTTCGGCCAGAACTTGTCCGGTTCCACCGGCGCCGCTCAGTCCACCCCGCTGCCGCAGGCTCTGGCCGGAACCAGCGTCATGGTGGACGGACGCCTGCTCGTGCTCATGTACGTTTCCCCGCAGCAGATCAACGCCGTCCTGCCTCCGGACCTGCCTGAGGGCCAGCACTCGGTTACCGTATCGGGCGCCGGCCTGGCGAACGTTTCGGGAGACTTCACCGCGGTCCGCAACGCCCCGGGCCTGTTCCCGCAATGGATCAACAGCAAGCAGTTCGTCACCGCCACACATGCCGATGGCTCCGCGGTGACGCAATCGGCGCCTGCCAAGCCCGGAGAGACGATCACCATCCTTGGAACCGGTTTCGGTCCGTGCCAGACGGATCCCGTCTATGGCTTTCCCTTACCCGCCTCGCCGCTCGATCCGCTCATCGATACACCGCAAGTCAGCCTCGGCGGCGTGAACATCCAGGTCGCCTGGGCCGGCTGCGCCGCGGGCTTCTCCGGCTTCAATTCGGCTCAGGTCGTCATCCCGCAGGACGCGGCTTCGGGGGCTTCCCTGCCCCTCCAGATCTCTCTCAATGGCCACCTGAGCAATACGGTCCTCGTGCCTATTCAGTAGTCAGGTCGAACGACTGGCCGCGTTCGGGCGCGATCGCCTCAATCCCGAACCGCGCCTGGATCGCCGCGGCCAGTGCCTCCTGCTGCGCCGGTTCGCCGTGCACCAGAAAGATACGCTTCAACCCGCGCGTGATGGGCGCCAGCCAGGCGAGCAATTCCTTCTGGTCCGCATGGCCGCTCAACTCTTCCATCACCGCGACCTCGGCGCGCAACCGGTGCGGTTCCCCGAAGATCGGCACTTCCGCATGACGGTCCACGATCTTCCGCCCGAGGGTGTTCTCGGCCTGGTAACCGGTGATGAGAACCGTATTGCGCGGGTCTTCGATGTTGTTTTTCAGATGGTGCAGAATGCGCCCGGCTTCACACATTCCCGAAGCCGAGATGACCATCCACGGACCACGCAGGTCGTTCAACGCCTTGGAGTCGGCGACGTCGCGTAGGTAGCGCAGCCGCTTAAATCCAAACGGATCCTCGCCTTCATCCTCGAAAGCCTCCGCCTCGGCGTCAAACAATTCCTGGTGCTTCCGGAAAACCTCCGTGACGTTCACCGCAAGGGGACTGTCGACGAAGATCGGAAACGCAGGAATGCGCTTCGCCTCAATCAGCTCATGAAGCAATAAAACAAGCTGCTGTGTGCGCCCGACGGCGAAGGCCGGCACGATGAGCTTCCCGCCACGGTGATACGTCCGGTTCACGACATCGGCGAGCATATCCGCCACGTGTTCGATTTGTTTGTGGAACCGCCCGCCGTAGGTGCTCTCCATGATGAGGTAGTCGGCCGGCGGCACGGCTTCCGGATCCCGGATGATCGGCAATCCCGGCCTCCCAACGTCGCCGGAAAAGGCCAGACGAATCTTCTTGCCCGGCGCCGGGGAATGTTCGAGCACCATCGACGTGGAGCCCAGCATGTGGCCGGCGTCGAAGGACTGGTAGGTGAGATCCGGCCCGACCGCGTGAATCTGGTGCATCGCGCGCGCCTGGAAATGCGGGAACGTGCTCTGCGCGTCCTCAACCGTGTACATCGGCGTCACCTCGACGGCGCCGTGGTTCACGCCGAGCGAGCGCCGGCGTTGCGAGCGCTTGTTGAGATACAGGGCGTCCTTCTCCTGAATCGCCGCCGAATCCGTCAGCATCGGCACGCACAGGTCCGCCGTGGCGGCGCTCGTGTAGATCTTGCCCGCGAAACCCTTCTGGACCAGGAGCGGAAGGTTCCCGGTGTGGTCAATGTGCGCGTGGGAGAGCATCACGGCGTCGATCGAATCGCAGGGAAACGGGAAATTCCGGTTCCGCTCCTCGGCCTCTTTCCGCCGGCCCTGATATTGGCCGCAGTCAAGCAAATATCGCCGGCCGGAGGCTTCCACCATGTGCATGGACCCGGTCACCGTCCGCGCCGCACCCCAGAACGTAACCTTCATCCTTCCGAGAATGCCACACCAGGCCCTCCAAACGGGCGGCGATACAATGAAGAACCATGTCTCGCAGCTTCGTGGCAGCTACCCTCACAACGCTGGTTCTGGCAGCGCTTTCCCCCTCCGGCTGGAGCGCGGAGAAAAAGCCCGTCACCCTGGATGCCATCGACGCGCTGCGCAAGGCCGCGGGCCCTCCGCTGTCTTCCCCGGAATGGTCTCCCAAAGGCGGGCGGTTCCTTTATCGCAACGGGGACAAACTCATGCTGTACGACGTGTCCTCGAAGTCGGAGAAGGAAGTCCTGTCGTTCCAGGCGCTCGAAGCGGCAGCGGTGAAGCCGCCGGCCGATGGGCGCTTCGGCTGGCAGAACCGGCGCGTGCGGGAGAGCCAGTTCTCCTGGTCCGAGTCGGGCGACGAGGTCTTGATCGCCGCCGAGGGGGATCTGTTCCTGTGGCACGAAAGTACCGGCAAGTGGGACCAGCTTACGGCCACCGCGGAAGAGGAAAGCGACGCCAAACTGTCGCCGGACGGAACCATGGTCGCCTATCGCCTCGATGACGATCTCTACTGCCTCGACGTCAAGTCAAAGAAGCCGAAACGCCTGACCTTTGACGGCGCTCCGACCCTGATGAACGGAAAGCTCGACTGGGTCTATCCGGAAGAGCTCGACCTGGGAAACGCCTTCTGGTGGTCGCCCGACTCCCACCGCCTCGCCTACATGCAGTTCGACACCGGGCACGAGTTTCTTTACCCGCAAGCGGACCTCCTGGGCCGCCGCGCCGTGGCTGAACCCGAGCGGTATCCCCAGGCGGGCACGCCGAACGCCGACGTCCGGGTCGGCTTAATTCCAGTCAAGGAGGCCGAGCCTCGAACGAAGTGGCTGGACCTTGGCGAAACCCGCGGCAACCTGATCGCCCGGGTCGACTGGCTTCCGGACTCCTCCGCTGTCGCCATTCAGCGCTTGAACCGCGTGCAGAACCATCTCGACCTGCTCCGCGCCGACGCGGCAACCGGAGCCGTGACCACACTGCTGAGCGAATCCGACCGCTACTGGATCAACATGAGCGACTGCTACGAGTTCCTCGCCAATGGCGATTTCCTGTGGTCGAGCGAGCGCGACGGCTTCCGTCACCTCTATCTCTACGCGGCCAACGGAGAACTCAAGAACCGCATCACGTCCGGATCCTGGGAAGTTACGCAGTTAGCCGGCGTGGATGAGACCCACCGGAAAATCTACTACGTTTCGACCGAGGCGAGTCCTCTCGAACGGCAGTTGTACGAAATCGGCTTCGATGGCTCCGCAAAGCAGCGCATTACGCAAGGCCCAGGCACGCACACAGCCGAAATGAGTCCGAAGTGCGACTATTTCCTCGACCGCTATTCGAGCATCGCCGATCCGCCCTCGACCACCTTGCGCGATGCAACCGGCGCCGAGGTGGCCCTGCTGCGGCCGGCGGTCCGCAAGCCTTACGAGCAATATGACATTCTTCCGACCCAAATCGTCGAGGTGCCATCAGAGTCGGGCGTCAAGTTCTACGCCAGTCTCATCAAACCAAAGAATTTTCAAACCGGAAAGAAGTATCCGCTGATCGTGATGGTTTACGGCGGGCCGGATGCCCAATCGGTGGTCAACGCCTGGCGCGGCGTCGGCCTCGCCCAGGTCCTCGCAACCAAGGGCTTCCTCGTCTGGCAGTTGGATAACCGCGGCTCGACAGGCCGCGGCCATGCCTTTGAAACGCCGATCTATCATCGCTTCGGAAAAACCGAGTTGGCCGACCAGCTAGAGGGTATCCGCTACCTCGAAAAGCTTGGCAGTGTGGACCCGGACCGCATCGGAATTACGGGCTGGAGTTACGGCGGCTACATGACGCTCTACTCGCTGCTGAACGCGCCCAAAGTGTTTAAGATCGGCATCGCCGGCGCGCCCGTCACCGACTGGCATAACTACGACACGATCTACACCGAACGATACCTCGGCTTGCCGGACGCAAATCCCGGCGGCTACAAGGACGGCTCGGCCATCACGTATGCCTCGCAGCTTCAATCAAAGCTCCTGATCGTCCACAACATCGAGGATGATAACGTGCTGTTCCAAAACACCATGCAGATGGCCGACGCGCTCGAGAAAGCCGGCAAGGACTTCCGGATGATCGTCTACCCCCAGAAGTCGCATGGCGTCGTCGGCAAGGCCTCGCGCCAGATGTACGAGGCATGGCTGGACGAGTTCGACCAAACCCTCCGGCCCTGACGCGAATCTGCCCGAAATGAAAAAGCCCGCGCCGTGAGACGCGGGCTTCCGGGAGAAATCCGTTGCTGAGGATTAGTGGCCGTGTGCGCCGCCGCCACCACCGCCACCGCCCACGTGGCCTCCGCCGAGGCTCCCGGCCCGGCCACCGCTAAAGCCCCCTCGAGAGCCGCCACTAAAGCCGCCCCGTGAGAACCCGCCGCGCGCAATCGCGCCACCCGAGATGTGAGCGCCGGTGTACCGGCCTCCCGAGAGGCCGCCCGTGCGGCCCGTCGTCCCAAGACTGGACGTCCGCGTGCCCGTCGAATAACCAAGCTGCTTCGGCGAATAGGGCGTCCGGTTCGCGCCGCCGTACCCAGCGCCGCCGCCGTAGCCGTAGCCACCGCCGCCATAGTAACCAACCGGATAATATCCGTAATAGCCCGGATACATCGAGTACATGTTCCACACCGAGAACGGACTCCAGTAGGGGAACCCAAACGGGCTGAAGAACATACCGTCATACGGCATGAACGTGAATCCACCGAAGTACGGGTTGTAGGCCCACGAGTTCATCCCGCCCATGTAGGAACCGCTATCATAGGCCGTCTTCGCGGCCGACACGTTCGCCATCGCAATGTAGTCGCTGCGGCGGCTGCTCCACCGGTACAGGGCATCCTGTTCTAGCTTCGCGTCGAACTTGCTCTCTTCAATGTTGCCCTCGAGTGTCGCCTGCCGGCCGTTGCGAAGGTTGAGCACCTTGCCGCTGGCGGCCACAAGCTTTGCTTCCCCACCGTAGACGCCCACCCGCGGCGGGTTGTCGTCAAACCGGTACAGGCCGCTCTTGAGGATCATCACATTCGTGCCGCTGTGCACCATCGTCACAGCGTTGTCCTTCGGCATATCGTCGCATTCAACGAGCGCCGACCCGGCCAGAAACTCAACGCGCGTGTCGGTGAGGTCCGTCGACACCATCCGGACGGAACTGTTCTC
>JAKAJI010000529.1 GCA_021813825.1 Acidobacteriota bacterium
GCTCGGCGCGCGACATGGTCATCGGCATGCGATTCGCGACGCTTCAGGGCAGGCTGATCGACTCCGGGGGAATGGTCGTCAAGAACGTTGCCGGTCTCGACATGGGGAAACTGATGATCGGTTCGTTCGGCACGCTTGCGGCCATCGCTCAAGTGAACTTCCGCGTATACCCGAAGCCGAAAGGCGCCCGCACATTCCGCTGGCAAGGCGGCAGGCGCGAGGAGGCCATCGCGCACCGCGACACGGTGCTTCGAGGTCCGCTTCAGCCCATGGCCATCGACCTCCTGAAAGAGGACGGAGAATACACGCTTCTGATCGAAGCGGGCGGCAGCGAAGCGGTGCTCGCGCGCTATGGCCGCGAACTCGACGGCTTCGAAACACTCGACGAGAACGAAGCCCGCCAACTGTGGCACGCCGTCCGCGAAACTTCGCCCACATGGCTCGCTGCCCACCCGGAAGGCGCGGTGGTGCGCGTCTCATGTACGCTGAGCGAGGTGGGAACGGTAATCGAAAATCTCCCTGGCGCGGCGATGGCGCGCGCCGGAACAGGCGTTTGCTACGGCTATTTTGAAGACGCAGCAGCGGCCGGCGACTGGGCTGCATCGAACCGCACCGGGGCGGCCGTCGTCGAGTTCGCGCCGCAGAGCTACCGCGAGCGCGCAACCCTTTGGCCGGCGCCCGGCAACGATCTCGGCCTCATGAAACAGGTCAAGCATATGTTCGATCCGCAAGGGATCCTGAACCCCGGCAGGCTCTATGGCCAAATCTGACATCGAAGCCGCTCAGCCCGTCGTGTTGGCCACAGGCCCCAAGCTCGCCGACCTCGACCGCTGCGTGCACTGCGGCCTGTGTCTGAACGCCTGCCCCACCTACCGTGAACTCGGCCTCGAAATGGATTCCCCGCGCGGCCGCATCTACCAGATGAAGCGCGTCGCCGAGGGCGAAGCGCCAATCGACGCGTCTTACCTCACTCACATTGACCTCTGCCTGGCCTGCCGTGGCTGCGAAAGCGCGTGTCCTTCGGGCGTACAATACGGCCGTCTGATCGAAGCCGCGCGCGCTCAGATTGAAGACTCCGCCGATCGCTCCTGGCCAACCCGCCTGCTCCGCAATTTCGTTTTTCGTTTCCTACTGCCCTCGCGCCGCGCCCTCGAAGTAGCCGGCTCCTTGCTGCTTCTCTACCGCATTTCCGGTCTGCAGCGTCTTCTACGCGCCACGGGATTGATGAAGCATCTCGGCCGATTGGGCAAGGCCGAATCCCTCGCGCCCGACGCGCAGTTCCCCTCCTTTTACCGTTACTATGGCCGGACGCTGGCGGCCGAAGGCGAACGGCGGCGCCGCGTGGCGTTTCTGGGCGGTTGCATCGCCAATATCTCCTTTGCGCGGCTCAACGAAGCTACCGTCCGCGTCCTCCGCCGAAACGGCTGCGACGTGACGATTCCGGACGACCAAACCTGCTGCGGAGCTCTCCACGTCCACGCCGGCGTGAAAGACGAAGCGCAACGGCTGGCCCGCATCAATATCGCCGCGCTCGCGGGCGCCGGATTCGACGCGATCCTCACCAACGCCGCCGGCTGCGGCTCCACGCTCAAGGAATACGGCGAACTTCTCGAAGACGACCCCGAATGGAGGGAGAAAGCGCGCCAGTTCTCCGCGCAGGTCAAGGACGTGACCGAATTTCTTGACGAGCTTGGGTTGGACCCGCGTCTCGGCGCGCTACCCATCACCGTGACCTATCAGGACGCCTGCCACCTTCGCCACGGGCAGAAGATCTCCGAAGCGCCCCGCGCCCTTCTCCGCGCAATTCCGGAGCTCGAATACCGCGAGATGGCCCGGCCCGAAATCTGTTGCGGCAGCGCCGGAATCTACAACGTCGTTCAGCAGGAGATGGCATCCGCGCTGCTTGAAAAGAAAATGGCGGACGTAGAAGCCACCGGCGCGTCCGTCATCGCGGCCGTAAACCCAGGCTGCATGCTCCAGCTTGCCGCCGGCGTCCGCGCCAAGGGTAAGCCCATGCGCGTCGCCCACATCATCGAACTGCTCGACGAATCGTACGCGAAATATGCTCCACATCGTCAACGGTGACAGCGTCGGACTCTCCGACGCAGGTCTGAAAGGCGACGTGATCGCCTGGCGCGATGCGCTGCACGAAGGCCCCGTTCCGGGGGAACTCTCCCTCGACGCGCTCAGCCGCGAGCGTGCGGCGTTCCTCGCCAAGGCACTCGATCTTGACCGCGCCAGAACCCGCCGCCAGTTCGCCTCCCGCGACCGCGCCCTATCGGGCTTCTCGAAACACGAAGAAATCACCCTCTGGTTCGAGGACGATCTCTACGATCAGCTCCAGTTGATCCAAGTCCTGGACTGGTTCGCCCACGCCAATCCCGCTCCCACGCGCCTTACCCTCGTTCAGGCCGAAATCCCGCTGGGACCGATGGGATCCGATGAGCTTAACGAGCGCTTCGCCGCCCGCCGCCGCGTGACAAAGCAGCAGTTGCAGCTTGCTGTGCGCGCCTGGAGCGCCTTCCGCTCACCCGACCCGAGACCGTTGGCGAAACTCGCCACCCGGGGCACTGCCGCGCTTCCTTTTCTCAGCGACGCCCTTCTGAGGCATCTCGAAGAATTCCCGAGCGTCGAAAACGGCCTCGCGCGCACCGAGCGGCAAATCCTGGAAATCCTGCTCACCGGTCCGCGCCCGTTCGCACCATTGTTCCGCGCAGCCCAGCGCCGCGAGGAGCGACCGTATCTCGGCGATTCCTGGTTCGTCTTGCATCTACGCCGTCTCGCCCGCTCCGAAGAGCCTCTCGTGGCCGAACGCTCCGGCGCGTGG
>JAKAJI010000112.1 GCA_021813825.1 Acidobacteriota bacterium
CGTAGGATCCAATTGCCACGCCGAGCCCGAGAAAAACGAGGGAAAGTTATTCGGAGGCCCGCCGTTCTTTCCCGGGCGCCAGAAATAGTAATCGCGATATGGATTCGTTTTCGACTTGCGGCTTTCGACGAACCACCGGTGCTCATCGCTCGTGTGGTTCACAACCAGGTCGATGATCAGCTTCATGTGCCGCTGCTTGATTCCGGCCAGCAGCGCATCGAAGTCAGCCATCGTGCCGAACTCGGTCATCACCTTGCGGTAATCTCGAATGTCGTAGCCCATGTCGGCATTCGGCGAGTCATAATGCGGCCCGAGCCAGATCACGTTCACGCCGAGCGACTTCAGGTAGTCGAGCTTCGACGTAATCCCCGGGATGTCGCCGATCCCATCCCCGTTGGAATCCTTGAACGACCGCGGATATACCTGATAGACGACGGCCTCCTTCCACCACGTCCGGCGATAACCGTTGGGGGTGACGGAGGCCGTTTGAGAGGTTTGGGCGAGCGACGGAATCGCCAGGAGCAGAATCGGAGCCAGTCTGCGGCGCGGCATGGGTTCGAACCTCGACACGATTATAGGCGCGCCATGGGCGCGGTGGCCTCGCCGTCCGGCGGGTTTCGGCCTGAGCCCGCGCTATCCTGAGGAGAGATGGGGATGAATATGCGAACGTCCAGGCGGATCTTGGGGACCGCCGCGGCAGCGGTCTGCGGCGCCGTGCTGCTCCATGCGGAACTGAAATATCTGAAGCCCGGATTTAACTTTTTCAGCCCGGAACAGGACATCAAGCTGGGGCAAGAGGCTGCGGCGCAGGTCATGAAGACGCAGCCGGTGGTGAATAACAAGGAAGTGGTCGATTACCTGACGCTCCTTGGAAAGAAGTTACAGAAATCGCCGCGGGCGGGGACGTTCCCGTTCAGCTATCACCTCATTTACGACAAGAACATCAACGCGTTCGCGCTTCCGGGCGGGCCGATCTTCATCAATTCGGCAACCATTCTGGCGGCGGACAATGAAGCGCAACTCGTGGGCGTGCTGGCGCACGAGATGTCCCACGTGGCGCTGCGGCACGGAACCCATGAGGCATCGAAGCAAAACCTGATTGCGCTGCCGGCGGCGCTTGCCGGCGCGATGTTCGGCGGAACCATGCTCGGCAGCCTGGCGCAGTATGGGCTCGGCTTTGGCGCAAATTCCCTGATTCTCAAGTTCTCGCGCGACGCAGAGGCGCAGGCCGACTACAACGGGGCGGAAATGATGGCCGATGCGGGCTACAACCCGCTCGAGATGGCCCATTTCTTCGAGAAACTGGAGGCGAACGGGGGCAAAATGGCCCCGCAGTTTCTTTCAGACCATCCCAACCCTGGCAACCGCGTGAAGGCGGTCGAAGAAGAATTGCAGCAGATGCCCCAGAGGGACTACAACGCGAACACGGGCGAGTTTCCCCACATCAAGGACGTGGTAAGCCGGATTCCTCCGCCGGGCAATTACAAGGGCGCGCCGGCCCAGGGCGCTGCTCCCAGTTCGCAGCAAGCGCCGGTAGCGCGGCCCGACGCGACGTTGACCAGCTTCTCGAGCAATTCGTATTCACTCGAATACCCGTCGAACTGGCAGGTATACGGCGACCAACAATCCGGAGCCGTAACCGTCGCTCCAGGCTCCGGCCTGGTAAAGGGCTCCGATGGCGCCACCAGCGTGGGCTATGGCATGATCGCGAGTTTTTACGGGGCGGACACGGGCAACGTGAATCTGCGGACCGGAACCCAGCAGTTGATTCAACAGCTCCAAAAGGAGAATCCGCAGATGACGGTCGCCAAGGCGGCGCGGCCGATCCGGGTGGGTGGGCAGGAGGGTCTCGAAACCGTGCTCTACTCTCATTCGCCTTATCCCAATGAAGCCCGCGAGGTGGATCTACTGGTGACGACAGTCAGGCCGCAAGGGATGCTGTACCTGGTATTCGTGACGCCCGGCAGCGAGTACGACCAGGTGCAAAGCGTCTATCAGCGCATTATCGGGAGCATTACATTTCCGTGAATAGTCTAACCTACGACGCCGTGCTGTTCGACTTCGACGGAGTAATTGTCGATAGCGAACCGGTGCATTTCGCCTGCTGGCGCGAGTTACTCGAAACCGTCGGAATCCGCCTGGGCTGGGATTTCTATCAGGCCGAGTGTGTCGGCATCGCCGAACGCCCAATGCTTGACCTCATCGCCCGCCACGCCGGACGCCCCGACATGACGGATCGCCTCCTCGACTTCTATCCGCAAAAGAAGGCCATGTTTCGCCACAAGATGGCCGAACTGCTCCCGGTTTCCCCCGGCGTCACCGATCTGATCACGGAACTGCGAGGCTACCGGCTCGCGGTTGTCACTTCCAGCGGCCGCGAAGACGTCCAGCCGGTGCTCGAGCAGGCGGGCTTGATGGATTCGCTCGATGCGCTCGTCTGCGGACACGAAGCCGGAGCATTGAAACCTTCCCCCGCGCCATATCTGCTTGCGGCCGAACGAGTGGAAGCCCGCCGCCCCCTCGTCGTCGAGGATTCCGAGGCAGGCGAAAAATCCGGACGCGCGGCCGGGTTCGACGTGCTCCGCGTCAAGCAGTCATCCGAAGTAGCCGAAGCCGTCAGAGGGCGGCTCCGTCTGGGCGAATAAGTCGCCGCCCGTAACTGCTTATTCGTCTCGCAGCGACGCCATCGGGTCGCGGCGGCTGGCTTGCCGGGCCGGAAAATAGCAGGCGCAAAGGGCCGCGAGCAGCAGCGCTGCCGTCACCAGGACATAGATGAGCGGGTCGCCCGGATTCACTCCGTAAACAAAACTCGCCATCACCGTCCGTAAAGCGAAGGTGCCGCCGAGCCCCAACCCAAGACCGGCGAGCGCGAGATACGCTCCTTGGCGAAGAATCAGCGCGACGACCTGCCCGCGTTGAGCGCCGAGCGCCATCCGGATGCCGAGTTCTCGGCGTCGTTGGGCGGCGGTCCAGTACATCAGTCCGGAGATGCCGACCACGGCCAGCAGTAGAGCGACGAACGCAAAAGCAGCGAGAAGGTATAAAATCACCCGGCGTCTGCGTGCGGCTTCGTGCGCAATCTCATCCATGGAATGGATTTCTGAAATCGCTAAATCAGGCGCAGCGGCGCGCAGGGCGCGTCGCACACTGGGAGCAAGTGCCAGAGGGTCGCCTTGCGTCTTGATGACCACATACTCGGCGGCCAGCGTGGGATGGTAGATATCAAGACTCCTCTCGGAGTCGAGCCCGAAGTCCTTCACGTCCGCAACGACACCGACGATCGTCGACCAGGATGGCTGTGGTCCCCAGGGTCCGGTAATGAACTTGATGCCAACCGGGTTTCTGCCCGGCCAGAAGCGCCGAGCCATGGTCTCGTTGACGATCACCACGGATTGATTCAGATCGCGCTCCGTGAACGGGCGGCCCGCTTTGACAGCAATTTGCATCGCGGAGAAATACGTCGGACTCACGGCACGGATCTGCGCGGCCGGGAGAGCGTCAGTGTGGATGAGTGGGCTTCCGGGCACATTGAAGCGCGACGTATTCGCGCGATTCGCGATGAGAGGCAGGGCGTTAGTTACAGCAACGGTCTGAACGCCGGGTAGCGAGCCCAGACTCTCCTCAATGCGATGGAACAATTGCTCGGGCCTGTCAGAAGGTGGAGTGAGAATGCTCGCCGTGAGCACACCAGCCGGGTTAAAGCCAGGATCCTCATTGACGAGATAGGCGAAACTCTTTGCGAGAATCGCTGCACCGATCACCAGGGTCAGCGTCAAGGCAAATTCCAGAATCACCAATGCCGACCGAATGTGGCTGCTCCGATGAGGCTCTGCCGCCGGTTTCAGCGCGACTTGCGGATCTAATCGGAGAACGTCGAAAACGGGCGCAAGGCCAAGCAGGATGCCCGTAGTCACCGATCCTGCAACCAAAACGAGCAGCACCGTCGCATCGAGCAGAGCACGCGCGGGCAGCGCCAGTGAGAGTGTCATCTTCGCAAGCAGGCCGCCGGCCGCTCCGCCGAGGAGTGCGAGGAGCACGCACTCGAGGAGAAACTGGCCGATGATGCGGGACGCGCCGGCGCCCACGGCAACCCGAATGGCGGCTTCCCTGCGACGCGCCGTGGAGCGCGCCAGAAGAAGCCCGGCGATGTTGGCGCAACCGACAAGCAGCAACAATGCGGCGGCGCCCGTGAGCAGAAGCAGCGCTGGGCGAATGTCGCCGGTAAGATCACGCTGGAGCCCTGCGGCGCGAATGCTCCAGCCGGTGCTGGTCTTGGGATTCGCCGCCGCGAGTTGCCGCGACAGCGCAGAAAGGCGCGAGGAAGCCCTTTCCGCAGGTACGCCGGAGCGGAGGCGTGCCAGAAAACCAAGTGCGTGACGGACAGGGTTCGTCAACTCATCGCCCAGAAGAGGGCCCTTTGGCAACCACAAGTCTGCCCATGCCGGAAATTGCGCGGCGGCGGACATGACGCCAACCACCCGGCACGGTTCGCCCCGGAACAGGATGGTTTGCCCGACGATAGCTGGGTTCGCGGCGAACCGCTGGACCCATAGCCGGTGACTTAGTAACACCGAGTTGGGGTCTTCCTTCGCCGAGAAAGGACGGCCGAGGGTAGGAGACTCGCCCAGAAAGGAGAACAAGTTAGTCGCTATGAATCCTGCGTGGACAGTAATGGGATCGGATCCAGGGACGACTAAAATGCCATCGAACGGCACGTAACGGTACCAGGAGGTGTCTTCAAACAGATCGCGCTGTGTGCGCCATGCCGCCAATTCGGCAGGTGAAATGCCTACTTTTGAGAATTGAGGCAGGTAAGTATCCCAGACAGCCAGAATGCGGCCAGGCTGGCGGAACGGTAAAGGTTCGAGCAGGACAGAGTGGACGATGCTGAAGATCGCTGTGTTGGCTCCAATGACCAACGCCAAGATGAGGACAATGAGAACGTTGACAAGTTTTCCATTGCGCAGGGCACGCGCGGCATAGCGGCAATCGAAAACAAGCCCGCGGAGCGTCGCTGTCACTCAGTGTCGTCCTCGGCCATACCACCAGAATGATGCGGGCCCGGGCCGCAGTCAAATCGCTATGACCGCAAAAAACGGAGTGCGCACGGTGCGAAAATGACTCACACTGTCGATATGCAAGCCCGGGAAACCCAGGATGATGCGCGCTGGCAGGCCGTTCTGAAGCGCGATCGAAGACACGATGGCGAATTCGTCTACGGGGTACTCACGACGGGTGTTTACTGCCGGCCCTCCTGCCCATCGCGCCGGCCGCGGCGTGAAAATGCGCGGATCTACGCCTCGCCCGCCGAAGCTGAGCGCGACGGGCTGCGGGCCTGTCTGCGGTGCCGTCCCGACGAAGCCGGCGCGGGCGAAATGGTCCGGCTCTGCCGCTTCATTGAATCTCACGCTAACCAAAAACTCACCCTCGCCGTCCTGGCGCACGAAGCCGGATTGAGCCAAGCCCACCTGCAGCGAAGGTTCCGCGGAGAGATCGGCGTCAGCCCCCGCGAGTATGCGGAGACGTGTCGAATGCGGCTCCTCCAGCAGGACCTGCGGAACGGAGCGAGCGTCACCATGGCCGCTGCCGAAGCAGGCTATGGATCTTCGAGCCGTCTGCACGAACGTGCGGCCAAGCGCCTGGGAGTCACGCTTCGAGCGTATCGTGACGGGAGCCCGGCGGAACAAATCAGCTACGCAATCGTTCCCACGCGACTAGGGTTGCTCCTCGTCGCCGGAACCAACCGGGGAGTCTGCCAGGTGGCCTTGGGCGATCGGCGCGGCGCATTAGTAGATTCGCTCCGCGATGAGTATCCCAAAGCAGAGATCGTCAAAGACAGCACGCGGGTCAAGGATTGGGCAGAGGCGGTACGGCAAGTCGCCGATGGCCTGACAGGCGCTGCGAACGTTCCTCTCGATATTCGAGCAACCGCATTTCAGCGTCGCGTCTGGAATTTTCTGATGACCATTCCCCGAGGTGAGACGCGCACTTACTCCGAGGTCGCCTGCGCCCTCGGCCGGCCCACTGCCTCCCGCGCGGTCGCCCGGGCCTGCGCCACGAACCCGGTCGCTCTCGTTGTCCCATGCCATCGCGTCATCCGAGGCGATGGCTCGCTCGCCGGCTACCGCTGGGGCATCGATCGAAAGCAATCGCTACTCGACGCCGAGAAAACAACGGCGTAGCTTCACGGATGCGGGGGCGGCGCGGCGGACGAAGGCGCCGGCTTTCCGTCAACCGTGGTCGGCTCCATGAGCTCAATCCGCGTCCCGTCCGGATCAAACAGGTTGGCCTGGCGTTTGCGATTGATCCCCGTCTTAATCTCGATCGAGCGTGAGTAGCGGGCGCGATATGGACTGGCATTCAGCAGGGCGACGGCCGCCGGAACCGAAGGCACTTCCAGGCAGATATGATGCTGCGTGCCTCGATGATCGGGCGCGGGAAGATCGCCATAAAGCATGAACTCCACATAGTCCGTGCCGTCCGGAACACGAAGGTTCACCCACGACAGGCGCGCCGGTGTCGGCGACCCCCGCCACGTCTCGACAAATCCAAGAACTCCCGAGTAAAACCCAATCGCCGGCGCCAGGCTCCCGACCAGGATGCCCGCGTGCGCCATCCGCGTCGACAAACGGTGCGGACCCAGGTGCTTGCCCCTGTCGCGCGCGCTCCAGCCATCCGGCAGATATTCCACGATCTCAACCAAATGGCCATCCGGGTCCCGCACCGTAAAGTTCGCATTGCCGATCCGGCCGACCGGAGTGTGGTCCGGTACCTTCACCCCGCGCGAGGCCAGATACCGCCGCATCGCCTCGGCATCGTTGGTCTCGATCGCAATGTGGTTTAACCGGTCCGTCGAAGGCGCAGTCTCTGGGGCAAGTTCAATGAATTGCCGGTCGTTTATCTTGATAAACGCCATTCCCCCATGGCCGTTGACTGCGGGAAGCGAGAACGATTCCTCGAAGCCGAGGAACTGCGTGTAAAACGCGAGCGACGCGTCGAGGTCATGAGTATAAAGCGAAACGTGCGCCAGGCCGAGGATCTGCGGTCGGGACGCCGGTTGTGCCCCAACGAGCGAGGCGAGAACAATAGGCAGGACGCACAGGCGCATGGGTCAGCCTTTGGAATGCTGCTTCGAACGCGCGATCGGAGCCACCCGCGCTTCAGTCACTCGAAGATAGTCGGCCGGCGAAAGCAGAATTTGCGTCCCACGGACGCCCGCCGAAACCGAAATCACGTCGAACAGCTCGATCGTTTCGTCCGCGAACACTGGATACGGCTTCCGCGCGCCGAGCGCCGTAACCGCGCCCCGAACGTATCCCGTCAGAGGCTGCACGTCCTTCAGCGGAACTACATCCACGCGTCGGTCGCCGGAGGCTCGGGCAAGCGCCTTCTCATCGACTTCGGCATCCCCGGGAACCACGGCCAGATATACGTCACCCGCGGAACCGCGGACCACCAGCGTCTTGAAGACCTGTTCCGCCGGCAGTTGAATCTTCGCCGCTACGGTCTCCGCCGAGAGATCGTTCGGGTCCACCTCATAGTGCCGGAGTTCGTATCGCACGCCGAGCGAATCCAGCAGCCGTGCGGCATTGGTCTTGCTATGCGAAGCGCTCATGTGACTTCTTGTTCTTCCACTCTACAGGGACAACATACTGAATTCGCACCCCTCACCTGCCATCGCCCGATCGGGGCGGAACGAGGTTGCAAAACGCTACCCTAATTCTGTAGGGTCGATCGATTGTTCAAACGCTGGCTCCTCCTGTTCTGTGCCTCCGCCTGCGCCGCTGCGGTGTTCGAGACCGTCAACCCGCCCGGACTCAGTTTCCTCCACCAGAACTCGCCCACCCACCAAAAATACCTGATCGAGACAATGGGCGGAGGCGTCGCGCTGCTCGACTACAACAACGACGGCCGCCTCGACGTGTTCCTGGTAAACAGCGGCAAGATCGACGACCGCCCGAACGCGCCGGAAACCTTCGCCCGGAACGATCCGCGCTACTGGAATCGCCTCTTCCGGCAGAACCCTGACGGCTCATTCACCGACGTAACCAAAAACGCCGGGCTCGCTCAGGCCGGCGAAGGAAACTACGGCATGGGCGTCGCCGCCGCCGATTACGACAACGACGGCTACACGGATTTGTTTGTAACAAATTTCGGCAAAAATGTTCTATACCACAATAACGGCGACGGCACGTTCACCGACGTAACTTCCCGCGCGGGCGTCGCCGGAGGCGGATGGTCGGTCTCCGCCGGTTTCTTCGACTACGACAATGACGGCAAACTCGACCTCTTCGTAACCCGCTACATGGAGTGGGACACGGCTCACAGCAAAAGTTGCAACGAGCCGATCCATATGTACTGTCCGCCGGGAGAATTTCCCGCCACCACGAATCTGCTTTATCACAACCTTGGCGGAGGGCGTTTCGAAGACGTGAGCGGGAAGTCGGGAATCGCCGCAAGCAAAGGCCGGGCCCTCGGCGTGGCCTTCAATGACTACGACGGCGACGGCTTCCCCGACGTCTTTGTCGCCAATGACGGCATGGAGGAGTTTCTGTTTCACAACAACGGCGACGGTACCTTCACCGAAAGGGCTCTCGATGCGGGAGTCGCGCTCTCGGCGGACGGATCACCGTTTTCCGGCATGGGCGTCGACTTTCGCGATTACGACAACGACGGCCGTCCCGATATCCTGGTCACCGATCTGGCTCGGCAGACGTACGCTCTGTTCCACAACGAAGGCCGCGGCGTGTTTCAATATCAGAGCCTTCAGGCAGGCCTCGGAGCACTCTCCAGCGGAAGTTCCGGGTGGGGCATGCGATTCGAAGATTTCGACAACGACGGATGGAAAGATCTGTTCGTCGCGCAAGGTCACGTCATGGACAACGTAGAGAAAGTGGACCCGTCCCTGCACTGGCTCGAGCCTCCCATGCTCGCCGTCAACCACCATGGGCATTTTGAGAGGACGGACGCGGGCTTCCCAACGCCCGTCGCGGGCCGCGGGGCGGCTTTCGGCGACATAAACAATGACGGGTGGACGGACGTCTTAATGTCGGTTCTCGGAGGCCGGCCAGTCCTGCTCCGCAACCGTGGCGGGACAAATCACTGGTTGACAATTACTCTTCGCGGAACACAAAGTAATCGCGATGGATTCGGAGCCCTCGTGAAAGTAAATGGACAGACGCAGTACGCAAGCGCAGCGGGAAGTTACCTGTCGTCGAGCGACAAGCGAGTGCACTTTGGCCTCGGTCAGGCCACAAGAGCGGACGTAGAGGTTCGCTGGCCGAGCGGCATCCACCAGGACTTGACTGGCGTAGCCGTCGATCGGTTCCTCCAAATCCGCGAGCCGGAGAAGAAACAATGATTGCAGTTCTCTGGATCTGGCTCGCCTGGCAAGCCGCGCCGAACAATGAATTGCTCCAGCACGTCAACGCCGGCATGGCTGCCAAACAGGCAGGCAATCTGAAGGAGGCCATCGCCGAATTCCGCAAAGTCACGGAACTTGCGCCCACGCTCCCGGCGGCCTTCGTCAACCTCGGCGCCGTCGAACTCCAGGATCACGACTACTCGGAGGCCAGGAAGGCCTTGGAACGCGCCCTGCAATTGCAGCCGGGCCTCCCCGGCGCCGAACAGTTGCTCGGCTATGCGCTGCTCGCCCAGGGGTACGCCGCCGACGCTGTGCCGCACCTCGAAAAGGCCGGCGACCCGGGAGCCTTAGGCATCGCCCAGGAAGAAACCGGCCACTTTCGCGACGCCATTCAGAACCTTTCCAAAGCCCTGGAACAACACCCGGGCGATCCGGACCTGTTGTACTATCTCGGCCGCGCGGCCGGCCTCATGTCCAAGCAAAGTTTCGATGCATTGCTTGCCACGCAACCGGATTCCGCACGCGCCCACTTAGCCGAAGCGGAGAACTTGGCCGTTCTTCGCCGTGTACCCGAAGCAGAGAAAGAATTTCAGACGGCCCTGACGCTCCGCCCGGACTTACCCGGTGCCCATCTCGAGTTAGGCAAACTTTACCAAACCGCCTCGGACTGGACACAAGCTGAGCGCGAGTTCCGGGCAGCGGCACAACTCGAACCCGGAAACGCGGAAGCCGCCTACAGGCTCGGCGCTGCGCTGCTTGAGGAAGGCAAGCCCAAAGAAGCGCGAGTCGAACTGGAACGCAGCAACTCGCTGCTGCCGAAGATGCCGGAGACGCTATATTCGCTCGGGCAGGCTGCATCGATGGAGGGCGACACAGCGGCGGCTGAGCAAGCCTGGAAGGAACAGCTCGCGGTGGAGGATCACACGCCGTTAGCGAAGAAAGCGCACTTCGGCCTGGCGACGCTGTACCGCAAGCAGGGGAAGACGGCGGAGGCGGCGAAGCAGATGGAAGAATTCCGCGAGACACACAATCCATGAAGCGGGCTACCAGTCCTAACCGGTAGCCCGCCGGTTCCTCGCTTCGAGTTAGAACCCGAAGCGGAGAGCAAATTGGATGATGCGAGGAAGGTTCGCCTGGTTGCTGACGACACCGAACTGCGGCGTGCCGAGAGTCTGGCCGGGAAACCCGAATTGGACGCGGTTGAACAGGTTGAACACCTCGGCGCGGAACTGTAAGTTCAGCCGGCCGTCGGGACCAAATGGGAAGTTCTTAAACGCAGACATATCCCAGTTGGCAATTCCCGCCGCGCTGAGCGTCGGGTCCACGCGAGCTTCATTACCGAACGTATACGCCGCCGGCTGCGTGAAGCAACCGGTGTTGAACCACTCATTCAGCCGTGACTGCGCCGAACCACCTATGCCGGAGTTGCAGCCATAGACGACATTCGGTCGCGAGCCGCCGCCGAATGAGTTCGTCAGGTTCACCGCCGTCCCGAAGTGCAGCGGGAAGCCGCTCTGGAGCGTCGTTACGCCTTCCAGTCCCCAGCCACCGACGATCTGATTCACGAACCCATTTACGTTGGAAAGGAAGCGCTGCCCCTTGCCGAACGGCAGATCGTACACATAACTGAGCACCAGGCGTTGCGGAACGTTAAAGGAAGCCAGCGATCGCTCGCCGCGAAGGTTATTCCAGTTCTGGAATCCGCCAACGCCGCCGCCTTCGAGCCAGCCGGTGACCGTATCCGTATTGGCGATCAGTTTCGAGAACGTATATGCCGCGCTGATCACGGCGCCGTTCGAGAATCGCTTCTTGAACTGCACCTGGAGCGACTCGTACGAGGAGTTGCCGACTCCCTGGCCGGCATAGCCAACGCTGGTGTATTGCGGATAAGGAAGCAATGTCTGACCATACGGGATGGTCTTCGCCGCCAGCGGGCCCTGCGTAATGATTCCGTAGAACGGATTGGGAACGCTTTGAAGCAACTGGCTTCCCAGAGACATGTACTGCGTCGGGAGCTGGTTGAGGTCCGGACTTTCAATCGGCAAGTGCGTACCTTTCGCGCCGGCGTAGTCTACCTCGAGTAACATACCGTTGGAAAGTTCCTGCTGGACGCCGAAATTCCACTGCTGCGCATAGCCGTACGGGTTCTGAGGCTGAGCAAGCGTCACACCCTGGCCGAGCAAAGACTGTTGATATACTGGATTCCGCCCCGGAGGCTGAAGAATGCCCTGGGGGAACGGATTCGACAGGTTGTTGTAAGGAGTGAGTCCGCCGTTGATCGAAGATACAAACGGTGTCCCGATGCTGTTTACAGGGTCGTTGTTGGGGCTGTAAGCCCACGCAACGTCGTTCGGAATCCAAAAGATGCCGTATCCCATACGCAGCACGGTCCGGGAAGTAAGCTGGTAAGCCGCACCGAGCCGTGGAGCGAACTGCTTCCAATCCGGCATGATATTGCTTCTGTAGCCGTAACCGGGCGAATTAACAAGCCCGATGGAGCCGTCGTAGGACAGTCCGGCGTTCTGAAGTATCGGGTTTGGTGTGCCCGGCTGGAAGTAAGTCATCCGGTTATAACGCTCGGTCCAGGGGCCGTCGTGCTCCCACCGGATACCTAAATTGAGCGTAAGTTTCTTCGTGACCTTCCAGTCGTCCTGAGCGTATATGCCGGCGTAGAGTTGCTCGGCCGCAACGAGAGCCGGCGTGCTTGCCCCTCCACCGTC
Organism: Acidobacteriota bacterium; assembly: GCA_021813825.1. Lineage (GTDB taxonomy): Bacteria > Acidobacteriota > Terriglobia > Bryobacterales > Bryobacteraceae > JAJYKC01. Next base: position 12,085 of record JAKAJI010000112.1, read on the forward strand.
TGGATAGCCGAGAAGGAACGACGCGTAGCCGTTGCCGGTGTTGCCCGGCGTGATCGGGTTGCCCGCGGTGAATCCCGAGTTGAAATAGAAGATGCCGGTAGGCGTGTTCGTCTGCGCGTAATTGTGAGTAATCCGAAGGAACTCGCCGCCGAATTTCATGGTGTGCGAGCCGACGATCTTGGTAAGACTGCCCGCAATCCGATCGTCGTCGTTGCGGTCGACGATAATGCTTCCGGCGCCCTGGCTGCAGAAAATGTTCGCTGGGTCGTAGCCGGTGATGCACGGCACGGGAAGGTCGTTGAACGCGAACTGGCTGTTCAGCGAAGCAGGCCAACCAAGTTCCGTCGCAGTGTTGTAGCCCAACGTCGCCGGCGTCCGGTCATAGTTGAAGCGCTGATAGCTGGCTTCCAAATCCATGATCGTCGTCGGACTAAGCGTGTACACGTCGTCGAGAACAAAGTTGTTCGTATTGAACAATTCCGTACAGCGGTCCTGGCAGACGCCGTTGTTGAACGGGTCGATCGGAAGATTCGTGTTTCCCCAGTACGTGTAGCGCGCGAAAAGATGTTGCTTCTCGGAGATGTTCTGATCCAGACGCACTACGGTCTCGTTGTTATTTCCTCCGACGCTGGCGTTGCCCACCCAATTGTTCACGCCCGTCAACGCATTTCCGACCGTGTTCGGCATCGGATACAGGTTCTGCATCTTGAGCGCCGCCGGGTTTAACAAGTTTGACGGAATGATGTTTCCCGGATACGGCGTCCGCATGTACTGCCCAGGCTGGCTCGGATTCGGCACCGTTGAAGTTGGGTCATAGATCGGGATCACGTTCCCGTTCGCATCCCG
>JAKAJI010000113.1 GCA_021813825.1 Acidobacteriota bacterium
CATTCCGGTCTACGCGCGGCTGCTGGCCAAAGGGGAGGACGAAGAAGCCCGGCGCGTGGCGGGCGCGGTGCTGGCGACGCTGGCGCTGTCGGTTTCGCTGCTGGTGCTGGGCGGCGTGCTGGCCGCGCCCTGGCTGATCGATGTCATCGCGCCCGGCTTTCACAACTCGAAGCGCGAACTGGCGGTGCACCTGGTTCGCATCCTGTTTCCCGGCGCCGGCGTGCTCGTGATGTCAGCCTGGTGCCTCGGCATTCTCAACAGCCACCGGAAATTCCTGCTGTCCTACTCGGCCCCGGTGATCTGGAATCTGGCGATGATCGGAACGCTGGTGTGGGCCGGCAACAAGGACGGGCTCGATTCGCTCGCCGTCACTCTGGCCTGGGGATCGGTGGTGGGCAGCGCGCTGCAGTTCGCCGTGCAGATTCCATCCGTCGTGCGGCTGGCCGGGCGGGTGCGCGTGCGCCTGGAAACGAAGGACCCGGAGGTGCGCACGGTGGTGCGGAATTTCGGGCCGGTGTTTTTGAGCCGCGGCGCGGTGCAGATTAGCGCGTATGTCGACTCGATCCTGGCCAGCCTGCTGCCGGCCGGCGCGGTTACCGGCCTGTTCAACGCGCAGATCCTCTACACGCTGCCCGTAAGCCTGTTCGGTATGTCGGTGTCGGCAGCCGAGCTTCCGGCGATGTCGGGCGCGCTCGGCAGCAAAGAGGAAGTCGCCGCTTACCTGCGCAAACGTCTGGAAAGCGGCCTGCGGCAGATCGCCTTCTACATCGTCCCCTCGGCGATGGGCTTTCTCGCCTTGGGCGATGTCATCGCCGGCGCACTGCTCGAAACCGGACGGTTCAGCCGGGCCGATGCGATCTACACGTGGGGCATCCTGGCGGGGTCTTCGGTGGGCCTGCTCGCATCGACCATGGGACGGCTCTTCAGCTCGGCCTTCTACGCGCTGCGCGACACGCGGACGCCACTGAAGTTCGCCGTGATCCGCGTGGGGCTGACCGGTGCGCTGGGCTACGTGGCCGCGCTGTGGCTGCCGGGTTGGATCGGCATCGAAGCGCGGTGGGGTGCGGCAGGATTAACCGCTTCGGCTGGTGTGGCGGGCTGGGTCGAGTTCCTGCTGCTGCGGCGCGCCCTTAGCGCACGCATCGGGCGCGCGGGGGTCAGTCCGAAGCTGCTGGCCAAGCTTTGGGCCGCGGCGGCGGTGGCGGCGGCTTTTGCAACGGCCGCCCGGCGCTTCATCCACGGCACACATCCGGTTATCGAAGGCGTCGTCGTGCTGGGCGTCTTCGGGGCCGTGTATTTCGCGGGAACCGCGGCCATGCGCGTTCCGGAGATGAATGGCCTGGTAAAGCGCGTGCGGCGGTTGGTTCTGTAGCAGCGGGGCTTAATCGGAGGCCGCGCGCGGCCTGAAGAGCGGGACCGAGACGACGACGCGCGTGCCCGCGCCGGGCGCGGAATCGACCCGGACCGCGCCGCCGACTTCGTTGGCGCGCTCACTCATCACGCGCAATCCGTAAGTTTGTCCGCCATCGCTTCTCAATCGCGCCGGATCGAAGCCGATGCCGTCGTCCTGAATGACGGCCTCGGCGTTGCCGCCGCCGGCGCGGATGCGGACGTCGACGCCCGCCGCCTGCGCATGCTTCCTTACGTTCGACAGCGCTTCCTGGATAATCCGCAGCAGTTGGGCTTCGACCATTGGCTCGAAGGCTCCCTCACCCAGTTCGGGCGAGACATCCAGTCTCGCCGCGATCCCATAGATCTCACTGAAGCGTTGCACGTACGTTTGGAGCGTGCGAAGAAAATTAGCGCCCGCCGAAACGCCGGTGCGGGCCGCCAGGATGTACTCTCGCACGTCGGTTTGCGCGCCCTGCGCCGCCGCGGCCAGGCGCGCCAGGCGGCGTTTCGCTTCCGATGGCGTGTCTTGGTCCAGAAATTTCTGCGCCACTTCGGCTTGCATCTTAAGGTAGCCCAGCACCTGGCCCAAGGTATCGTGCAGTTCCCGCGCCACGCGATCGCGCTCGCGGTGCGTCGCCAGCGCGCGCTGCTGCTCCAGCAGTTGCGCCTGCGCTTGCTTCTGGGCGGTCACGTCATCCAACAGAATTAAAGTGCCCACACGATGGCCCCGTCGGTCGGTCAAGTCCGAAAAGTGGATCGCAAAGTGTCTGATGGCGCCACCTGTGCCCAGCTCGATTTCGGATCCGTCCCCAAGTCCGCATCCGGGCATCAGTCCGGTGACGTCGGCGCCTCTGGCGCGCGCGGCGGAAACCCCTAGAATCCTCTCCGCGGCGGGGTTCAGGTCCATGATCCGTCGATCCGTGTCCAGTACGAGCATTCCTTCCCGCATCTGGTCGATCACCGTCCCTCGCGCGATCGGGATCAGGTTAAACAGACGGAAGCGGAACAGCGCGAGAGCGTACATGGCAGCGGTGAAATTGAACGTCAAAACCACGGGATCCACGGGCATATCCGGTAGCGCGCCGGCCATTCTTAGCCCGTACGCCGCGCGGACGGCGACTTGCCCGCAGAGGCAAAGACCTACCGGCAGGCGGTGGAGCGGCGAGCGCCAGAACAGCCAGGCAAACACCAGCACGGTTGTCACACCCAGCGAATACGCGTACCCGAGAAGGATCCAGGCGACGGAGTTATAGACGAGTTGAACCGGCCCTCTCAAAGAAAAACCGGACCAGAGAGAGTGGTGAATATCGTTGGTGAGAGTCAACAGCAACCACAGAACTGGGGGTACGGCCGCGAGGACGAAATTGCGGCGGACCAGCCAGCGTCTCAGATCGGCGTAATCCAGGGCAAACCAAAGCCCGGCCGTGGCCGCGGGAATATGCCAGGCACCCTGAAACCCCGCCCAGAAGATCTTTCCTGACAGAGTCCCGGACGCGAGTTCGAGGCCGGAGCCCAGCGCCCACTGAATGCCGCAGATCATCAACGCGACGAATGGGAGCGCTCCGGGCACGGAGCGGCGCCGCCACGCATAAACGGCCAGCACGGCCAGGCACGCCGTGGTAACGATCGCCGGCCAGGCGTACGGCGTGTACTCTACACGCCAGCTCATAACGAGGCATCCGCTAGTATAAACCTCTGCGCGCGCAGACGCCGTTTTTTGCCTGGCGTGTAATTATCCCCGGCCCCAAGGTACCGGCTGTTGCCGTGTCGTCATTTCGCCCGGAAAACGATTACGCGCTCGTAGAGCAACTCGGTATCGGCCGGACCAACCTTGGTCGCCGGCTCGGCGTATTGGCGGAAAACAAGGCGGACGGGGGCGTCCGGCGCTATCTTCGGAGGAAGGCCGTCCGGTGCACAGGCGGCGACGTGCTGTGGACGCAGCAACTTGGCCTCTGTGCATGCCGGTTCTCCGTTGCAATTGCGGGCGATTTTCCAGACGTAAAACTTGTCGATTCCCGGTGCTCCCGGCAGGTAAGAGCTTGCCGTACCCGGATTCGCCGCAAAGTCCGAACTGTCGGCGCCGGAGACCCCCGCGGCCAGGGTCTTATCCAGATACACGGAAATACTGGAGTAGGTCGCCTTGCCCGTAGTCGCATGGTCAACGCCGTAGGCGATGGCGAAATCATTGGGCCCCAGGTCGAACCACGGCGCCGCCCGGTAGTTGGCATCCCGGCCGTATCCTCCCGAGCCATCAAGCCCCGGTCCAAGATACGCAACGTCCCTCTGGATGGCGGGGTAACCCTCGGGGTAGAAATCCGCCGAATCCGGCCACGACGCAGTCATTTCCTCGGGATTGAAGTTCCCACTGTAACGGCCCAAAATTGCCTGGCGCAGCTTCTGCATGGTCGGGTACATGTCCATTTCCGTTTGGCCGGTGCCTCTCGTGCGCAATACGGGCGCAGGCAGTGGATCGCCGGGCAATTCGATTTTCGGCCGAACACGGAAAACTCTCAACGGGGAGAGATTGGGATCGATTACCCGCTGCTGATACTCATCCCTGGCTGCCTCACCGCCCACCATGATCGCTGTCCGCCACAGGAGGAGGAACTGATCCCCATTCTGATACCCGAACTGAAGCAGGGACGGCGGCAGTGTCTCCGTGTTGATGGTGGCATCCGGATACCCGGCTGCGCGCAACGCCGCCTGTATCTGCTGAAGTGTTTGGCGGTTACCTGTTGAAATGAACGCGATCGGGCCGTTGTAAGGTGTCGAGCCTGTAGTCCGGACAGTCAGCGAATTGACCGTGTCACCCAGGTAAGCGAACGTAACTCCGTAGGGCGCGAAGAAACCACCCGTGGCCGGATCGTAGTTGTATGTCGCAGGATTGTATCTTGCGAACAGGAAAGTCTGAAAGGAAAAGTAGGCCATGGGAGGGGGCGCGCTGCCCACGATGAGTAAGGCCTCATCCTGCCGCGGGAGATAAGTGACGGGCAGAACGCGCTTGGTTGTCTCCCACGCCACGGGATCCCCGGCGGCCCCTGGCAGAACCACCGTCATGTATGACTGCACGTTGTTGTACCAAGTGGTGGGTATCTCTCCCTGGCACGCCATCGGGACGGGATCCAGAATCCGGAATTGTCCCTGGAGCACTTCAAATCCATCGTTTGCCAGCACCTTGAGCAGTTTCGGCACCTTGGCTAGCGGATCGCTGTTGCCTTGCGCCGATGCGCGGGGTGGCATGAGCGCGCAAGGTGCCAAGCCAAGTACAATGCTCGCGGCCGCGAGAAGACGGGGGTGTGTCATCTGATATCTCCTTCCATGTGAGTGGTTAGCGTCTCGATGAGGCCGTCGGCCGTCAGGGCGCGCGCGGGCTGCCCGGATACGACCAGCGTCCAGTCCTCGCCGGGGTCCACGCCGATCAACTGCACTTCCGGCCGGGATTTCCAGAACGCCCGAAAGGGGTCCGGATGCGGGGTCCCCAGATCAAAGACGACAAAGCCGGGCTGAAGCGCGCTCAGCTTTTCGATGGCGCTGGGCAACGTCGCATCGACAATCGCGGGTCGCAAGCCGCTGCGGCGCTCGATCCGCGCACCAATACTGGCGAGCACCAGCAAATTTCCGTAGAGCGCCACTGTGGGCATGACGAACTTCGCTGAGATGAGTTTAAAGGCAAAACGGCGAGAAATAAGTACCGTTTTGAGACAGAAAAAGTACAGTTGTACTTTTGGACGAAAAATACAGGATGGGGACTGTACTTCTTACTAATACTGAGTAACTAGCCAGCCAACCCAGTGCGGCGGGCGTACTCGATTACCTCAGCGCGGTTCTTCAGGTGCAGGCGTTCGAGGATCTGGCCCATGTGGTATTTGATGGTCCGCTCGCTGAGGAGCAACTCCGCCGCCACCTGTTTGTACTTCAGGCCTTGCGCGATCAGAGCCAGCACCTCCCGCTCGCGCTCGGACAGGCCGGCGGTCCGGCGCTTTTCGTCCAGTGCGCTCGCCTGCCGTCCGAATTCCTCGAGAATCCGGGCGGCCAGCCCCGGCGAAAACGCCACCTCGCCGCGCTCCATCTCGCGCAACAAGCCAAGCAATTCCTCGGCGCTCTGGCTTTTGAGCAGATACCCCGAGGCACCGCTCTTGATGGCTTCGAACAGGTCGTCATCCGCTTCCGAAATCGTCAGCATGATGATCTTGACCCCGGCCAGTTCCGCCTTCACCGCGCGCACGGCCGCCAGCCCGTCGAGCCGCGGCATCCGAATATCCATCAGGATCGCGTCGGGACGCAGTGCGCGCGCCTTTTCAATGGCCTCTAATCCGTCACGCGCCGTACCTGCGACTTCGAAGCCGTTCGAGACGAGCAGATCTTCCAGACCATCGAGGAAAAGCGGATGATCGTCGGCGAGCAGCACCTTCATAAGGGCTCCAGCGGCCCACAGGATTTTTGGGGACCGCACGTATTATTACACGGCGTGTCGTAGGGGATGTGTTTCCGGTGAATCGCGTGCGGCGGCTTGATCTCTAGCGGCGCTCAGCCGGCCGAGACGGCGGCCGGTTCACCGGCAACCCGTGCCATCACCTCGAACAATCGGCCGCGATCGATCGGCTTGGTGAGGTGCGCGTCCATGCCTGCATCGAGACACTTTTCCTCGTCTCCCCTCATCGCGTGAGCGGTGACGGCGACAATCGGAATGTGCGCGCCGGTGCTCCGTTCGGCCTCACGGATGGCCGCGGTCGTGGTGAAGCCGTCCATCTCCGGCATCTCGATGTCCATCAGGATCAGATCGTAAGAACCCGTCCGAAGCATGTCGAGCACCTCACCGCCATTCCGGGCTACTGCCACCGAATGGCCGGCCTTCTCAAGCAGCCGCTGGATGACCATGCGGTTGACGGGGTTGTCTTCGGCAACCAACACACGGAATGATCCAGGAAGACGCCGGGAGCAATCGGCCGAAGCGGCCGCTGCCGGCAAACCCGTCGCTCCGCCCAACGCGGCAAGCACCGCCTGTTCCAACTCCGGCCGCCGCACCGGCTTATCGAGGTGGAAAGAATCGCCGCAGCGCTGCTCGCGGTTCACCGCCCCCGGCTTGCCAACCGACCGCAGCAGGATCACAGGCGTGCTCATGCCCAGTTCTTCGCGGATACGCCGCAGCGTCTCCACACCATCCAGGACCGGCATTGAGCAGTCCAGCACCAGCAGGCCGATCGGATCGCCTTCGTTTTCCTGCCGCCGCAGCGTTTGGATCGCTTCCTCGCCACCGGCGGCGACAACCGGCCGAAGGGAGAGGTCTCGCAGCATCCGGGCGAGGATCTCCCGGCTCGTCGCGTTGTCGTCAACCACCAGGACCTGCACGTTCGCAAACGCTGGAACGGGTTGCGTCCGGGGCGGCGATACGGCATGCGGATCGATAGCAAAGCAGGTGGTGAAATGGAACGTGCTGCCGCGGCCTTCGCCATCGGATTCGACCCAGATCTGGCCGCCCATCTCTTCCACCAACCGTTTGGCGATCGCCAGGCCAAGCCCCGTTCCACCGAACTTGCGGCACGTGGAACTGTCGGCCTGCGTGAACGCTTCGAAAACCACCCGCTGTTTTTCCGCTGCGATGCCGATTCCGGTGTCGCGAACCTGGAAGTGATATCTCACCTCCCCTTCGCTGGCGCGCTCGGCTTCCACCACCACCACAACCTCTCCCGTCCCGGTGAACTTGATCGCATTCCCGATGAGATTTACCAGCACCTGCCCAAGACGCCCCGGGTCGCCAATCACGGCCGGCGGAAAACTGCCGCGAACGTCCTCGATGAGTTCCAGGTTCTTCTTATGGGCCTGAAAGCTCAGGGTGCGCATCAGTTCGCCGGCAACATCAGCGGGGTCGAAGGAAACGCGCTCGAACTCGATCTTGCCGGCTTCGATTTTCGAAAAATCCAGGATGTCGTTAATCAGCAGCATTAACGACTCGGCCGAGCCGCGGACCAAGGCCAGATCCGCGCGCTGGTCCGGTGTCAGCCGCGTATCAAGCAGCAGTTCAGTGATGCCGAGAATCCCGTTCATCGGCGTGCGGATCTCATGGCTCATCGAGGCCAGGAACAGGCTCTTGGCCTGGTTGGCGGCGACGGCGGCCTGCTCGGCGCGTTTGCGTTCGGCCACCTCGGCTTCAAGCACTTCGGACTTCTCTTCGAGCAGCGTCACAATCATGCCGAAGGCGACGAAGTATTTCGGAAGATCCCAGAGCACGTTGTCCCCCGGGATTTTCAGGCCCCAGGCGCCAAAGAACTCGGCCACCGGCCACACCATCCCCCAAAGCAACAGCGAGAAGGACGTGAAGAGCACCCCGGGCGTCGCGCGGCGGTAGTGCCGCCAGTAGGCGGCTCCGGCGGCCGAAAAGGCACTGAACAGAATGAAGTCCATGCCGTAGTCCGGAACCTGGAACAACGCCCATACACCCGGAAGCGCTCCGAGCAACCATAAGCTGGGACGGCGAAGGTAGCGAAAGACAAGAGCGGTCCCGGCCGCGATCAGGAATCCCAGCAGCACGCGATAGGGCCACAGGCGCTTGACCCCGGCCATCTCGAGCGTCCAATACACCAGCGCCGGGACGAAGAACATGACCCAGACCACCGTCCTCCCGCGGCGGCCGTGAAAGACGCTCGTCACCGAGAGAAAGAAACAGCCGGCCGTCACCAGAAGCGTCGAGTAGGCCAACCAATCGGCCACGGCGGAAGAGATGAGGGAGAAGGCGAACAGAACGGAGGACGCAAAGTGAACCTCAATCGCGATCCAGCCCATCAGCCACAAGCGCGCGGTCGGCCGGCGGTCCCGTGCGTAAATCCAGGCAAACATGGCCACAAGCACGGTCATCACTGCTAGAACGAGCAGGCGATCGAAATGTGGCGACAACCGTAACCCTCCCCGTCGGCTCAAGGACCACCGGTTCGTCCGAAGCGAATGCTAGTGCCGGAGGCCTCCGCTTTTTCTCATCGGAATTTTTGCCGGCTTTTTTAACGCGGGCGGAGCGGCCGCGCGGACTGCAACGGTCCGCCATTCGGGCATGGCGCATGTTACCGTGGCGAAGGCTCGGACCCCCATGAGAATCCGTCCTGAAGCATCCCAAGACCGCGGCGCCATCGAGAATGTGAATATCGCCGCATTTGCCGGTCGTCCTTACAGCCGGCAGACGGAACACCTGATCGTCAACGCGTTGCGGGCCGATCACGCACTGACGGTCTCCCTGGTTGCCGAGGCGGACGGCAACGTCGTCGGGCACATCGCTTTCTCGCCGGTCAAGATCGACGGGCGCGATAGCACGTGGTCCCTGCTCGGGCCGGTCGGCGTGCTGCCGGCTTACCAACGGCGGGGAATCGGCCAGGCGCTGGTCCGCCAGGGCCTCAAGGCGATCAAAAGCTTGGGGGCTGAGGGTTGCATTTTGGTTGGCGATCCCGCCTACTACTCTCGCTTCGGTTTCACACAAGCGAAGGAGTTGGTATTTGAAGGCGTGCCTCCCGAATACTGCATGTGCCTGCCGATCCGTGGACCGTCCCCGCGCGGCGCCGTCAAATGCCACCCGGCGTTCTCCGTAACCGCTTGATCATTGGGGTAGAATGTCAGCTTCCGGGTCACGTTTGGACCGCGGATCGCCCCTCAGTCGCTCTGCGCCGGGGTCCCGCGCGGCGCTCACGCCCCCGCTTTCGGCTCCCGCACCGTCTTCTCAACCGGCTCGAGCGCCACGCCGGTAGCTTCGCTCAAGCCCAGATCCTCAATCCGGCGCAGCGCGGGCGTCAGCCGCGTGTCCCAACTCGCCACGCTCTTGTTGTAGACCTCGACCGCTTTGCCCAACTGCCGGCCCGCGTCCAGGTACGCTTCCTGGAACACCGACAAACGCTGAAGAAATTCCCCGGCCACGCGGCGGATCTCTTCGGCGTTGCGCGCCAACTGCTCCTGCCGCCAGCCGAAGGCCGCGCCGCGCAGGACCGAAATGAGCGTCACCGGCGTGGCGATGAGCACGTTCTTGGCGAGCGCATCCTCGATGAGCGACGGCCGGTGCTCGACGGCGACGCTGAAGAAATGGTCGCCCGGTAGAAACAGAATCACCAGTTCGGGAGCGGGCTGAAGCTGGCTCCAGTATTGCTTCGCGCCCAGACGATCGACGTGCCCGGCCACCTGCTGCGCGTGCCGGACAAACAGTTCGCGGCGCTCCTTTTCCCCCGATGCTTCGAGCGCTTCCAGATATGACGACAGCGGCGCCTTCGAATCGACCGCAAGCGACCGGCCGCCGGGCAGATGGACAATCATGTCGGGCCGCAGCCGCGCTCCGGAATCGGTATCGAACGTAGCCTGCTCGGTGAAGTCGCACTGCGCCACCATCCCGGCCAACTCGGCCACGCGGCGCAGCGTGATTTCGCCCCACCGCCCCCGCGCCTGCGGGGAGCGTAGCGCGCCGAGTAGTGTCCCGGTTTCCGACATCAGTTGCTGCAACTGCCGGTCGAGCCCCGCCAGCGTCCGCGCGCGCTCTTTGTCGAGTTCCCGGACCTGCAGATCGAGGCGGCCGAGCGTCTCCCCGATCGGCTGGACCACCCCTTCGATCTGGCTGTGCCGCTGCGCCAGATCCGCCGTGAGGCGCGAGCCAAGGGCGTCAAGCGTAGTGCGGGCGGCATCGAGAAAGGCGCTTTGGGTCGAGCGCATGGCGGCGTCGGCGGCCGCCTGAAACCGGGCTTCCATCTGCGAGGCGGCGGTTTCGGCGAACTGCCGCGCCGCGTCCAGCCGTTCCAGCCGGGCGCGCATCCATAACCAGGTCAGCAGGGCGCCAAGAGCAAGCCCGGCCGCGAAAAGCAACGAAGGCAGCACAACGCCTTTCAGGATAACGGCTTCAAAAAAGATGTGCGTTACAGGAAAATCAGCGTCGCCAGATACCCGAGTCCCGCGCCCAGAATCGCGCCCGCCACCACGTCGCTCAGGAAATGCATGCCCAGCAGGATGCGGGAAATGGCGATCGACACCGCGAAGAACATCAGCGGAAACACCAGCGACGGGTAGAACTGGCTCAGCGCAATCGAGACGGCGAACGCCGTCATGGTGTGGCCGGAGGGAAAGGAGAACTGGTCCGGCGGCAGCAGCGTCGCCCAGCAGTGCGGCTCCACGTGGCAGGGACGGCGGCGTCCGGCCACGCGCTTCAAGCGCTGAAACAGCAGGATGCTTAGCACGGCGGCAATGCCCGCGGCGGCATCGGCCTGCACCCGCTCCGCACCACCGAAGGCCAGGATGATGAACCCGATCAGGCCCCAGAGCCAGCCGTCGCCGGCGCGGGTGGCGCCCAACGCCCAGAAGCGAATCCAGCGCGGAGCGTGCCAATTGTTCGCCAGACGCATCAGGCTTTGATCGCGGGCCGTGATGAAGCGGAACATCCTGAATTGCTCCCACTTTCAGTGTACGGCCTGCGCATTACAAATATTTGACGCCTCCGTGAAAATTGGGTGCAACAGTTTCACAGAAGAATGTTCCGGCTTACGGCGTTTGCTGTTACCGCGAGGCCAGAATTCCGCGTCCCGGGTTCACGCCGTCAACGAAATCGCCGTGCCGGATCACAGGCGTCCCCCCGACCAGAACGTACTCGATCCCCTCGGAATACTGGGCCGGCTTTTCAAACGTCGCCTTGTCGATGATGGTGTCCGGGTTGAAAACCGTGATGTCGGCATCCATGCCCGCGCCGATGCGTCCTTTCGTCCGCATCGCCGGCGACATTTTCTCCAGCCGCTCGGCGGGCATGAGAGTCATCCGCCGGAGCGCATCCATCAGCGTAAGCGCGTGCTTTTCGCGGACGTAGTAGCCGAGCACGCGGGCAAACGTTCCGGCGCTGCGCGGATGCCCGGTTCCGTTCACCATGCGCCCGTCGCTGGCGAACATCACGTTGTGGTCCGCCATCCCCTCGCGCACCACTTCTTCCGGAATCGAGTGGATGATCACCCACCCTTCCTCTTTCCGGTACTTCTCGAATGTCTCTTCGGTGAGCCTTTCTCCCGTAGCCGCCCACTGCAGGCCATCGTAGGAGATGCCCAGGCGCTGCTGCCAGCCCGGGTTAAACACCGCCGATTGCAGCGACGTCGAACCCGCCGTATACGGGTACATCTCGGTGGTCACGTCGAGCCCATGCGCGCGCGCCCCGTCAATCATCCGCAGGCACAGCGGCGTCTGCCGGAGGCCCATGCTCGTGATGTGAACGATGTGCAGGGAAGCGCCGGTCGAAACCGCGTCGGCCAGAACCTCTTGCACCGCGTCCACCACGCCGGGCTCGCCGTTGCCATCAAAACGCATGTGCACGAAGCAGGGCCGCTTCCAGTGGCTGGCGGTCTCGAACACGCGGAAGATTTCTTCCCGCGTGGTTTTCGGCACGTAAGCAATCCCAATGCCGATGCCGAGCCCGCCGTCAGCGAGTCCATCGGCCACGTCGTCCAGAATTTGCCGCTGTTGTGCCGGGTCCGGCGCTTCTTCCACCGCCTTGTCGCGCGGCAGCAGCTTGCCCGTATCCCCAAGCACCGCCATCGTCGAGGCCAAGAAACCGGACGAAGCCCCAAAGTTCACCAGCGACTTCCCTTCCCTGGCTTCGTACCACGGCTTGATCGGCCAGGCGCCCACTTCCAGTTCGAGCGCCGTGGTCACGCCGTCGTGCGCCTTGTAGCGGTAATTTTCTTCGTCCTGGCCGTGCGAGTGAAGATCGATGAACCCCGGCGCCACCACCAGGCCGCGCGCGTTGATGGTCTCGCGCCCCTTGATGTCGTCCGCGGTCACGATGGCGATCTTGCCGTTCTTGATGCCGACGTTGCGGATGGCGTCGAGGTTGGTCGCCGGATCCATGACGCGGCCGTGCAGGATGGCGATGTCGTAAGTCTGGGCAAACGCCGGCGCACAACAGGCCAGCAGGAAAAGCAGGGTTCTCCGCGTCATGAATCGAAGTGTAACGCCCGTACCGCGGCTACGGCATGAAGGCAACGCACACCGGCGATGCCACCGAAATCTTCGCGCCCGTGGGCGTGAGCTTGCCCGAGCCCGGATCGACGCGGAAGATCACGATCGAGTCCGAGTTCTGGTTCGCGGCGAACAGGTAGCGGCCCGTCGGGTCGAGCGCAAAATTGCGCGGCTCCTTGCCCCCGGTGTTGGCCCGCTCGACAAGCGTCATGTGCCCGGTGACCGGCGAGATGGCGAAGACCGAGATGCTCTCGTGACCGCGGTCCGAGGCATAAACGAATCGCCCGGAGCGGCTGACGGCGATCTCGGCCGCCGTGTTCTCCTGCTTGAAGTCGTCAGGCACGAGTTGCATGGTCTGGAGGCTGGTGAGCGTGCCGGTCTTCCCGTTCCAGGCCAGTGCCGTGACGGTGTGCGCCATCTCGCTGGCCAGGTATCCGAACCGGCCGTTCGGGGTGAAGGCAAAGTGGCGCGGACCGGCGGCCGGCGGGCCGTCCCAGGCCGGCGGCGTGTTCGGCGCGAGCGTCCCCTTGCTGTCGTCGAAGCGATAGACGAGCACTTTGTCGAG
>JAKAJI010000530.1 GCA_021813825.1 Acidobacteriota bacterium
GGTGCGGAGCCTCCAGCTTCGCGTTCCCCGCAATCGCTTTGCGAAACTCCGCCACCGCGCCCGGCAAATCCCCCGCCTGCTCCAGCGCCAATCCCAGGTTCTGGTGCAGTCCCGCATCCGCCGGCCGCAACCTCACGCACCGCCGCAACTCCTCCACCGCCCGGTCCGGTTCATTGTTCTGTAAATGCACCCGCGCCAGAGCCTCCAGCGCGTCCACATGATTCGGGTGAAACCGCAGTACCGAGTTGAGTTCAGCTTCGGCCTGACTCCACTCCCCCATGCCAGCAAGAATGTTACTCAGTAGCACGCCGGCCTCGGCGTACCCCGGACGCGCCGCCACCGCCGCCCGGAGCGCCGCCAATGCATCCGGTGTCTGCCCGAGCGACTGCCTCGCCGCCCCCAGCGCATACTCGGCCTCCGGCCATCCCGGACGCAATCGCGCCGCCGCCGCAAACTCCTCCGCCGCCTCGGCCATGCGCCCGTTCCGGCTCAGCGTTACCCCGAGCTTGTAGTGCTCCTCCGCGGATTCAGCGCCGGCGAGCGCCGCCGTTTGCAGCGCCGCCAGCGCCAGAATCAGTAGCCAATACTTCACTCCGCCGATACTACCAGAGGAACTTCAAACTCAGTTGCCCGATCCTCGGCGGCCGCGCGCTCGTCACTACGCCGAACAGACTGCTCGTGTAATTCCCCACCGGATTCATAAACTGTGCGTGGTTGAATATGTTGAAAAACTCCGCCCGCAACTCCACCGTTGTCGTCTCCGTGATCGGCGTGTCTTTCAATAACGCAAAGTCCGTGTTGATGATCCCCGGCCCATGGAAGAACTGCCGGTTGGCGTTCCCGAACGCGCCCAGCGGGCCCGACGTGAAAGCACCTGGCAGAAAGTAAGTATTCGGTCCGTTCGGCCCGCCATTACGCGGATTCTGAATCGTCACCGGCCCCACCACGTTCGGCACATCCGTCGCGCTGCTGCCCACCAGCGACAAATCCTGCCCCTGGCTCAGCGCAATCGGGAACCCGGTCGAAAACCGGCTGATCCCCACCACGTTCCACCCCTGCGTAAGCCGGTGTGGCATCGCGCTGAACGCCCGGTCGAACGGCACGTTCCAGTCGTAACTCGCCACAAGGTTATGCGTCACGTCAAACGACGACAGCGACCGGCTCAGCCGGTAATTCGAGAAGTTCACCCACTGTCCGAATCCCGACGAATCGTCAATCGACTTCGAAAATGTGTAAGCCACCAGGAAAGTAACATCGGCCGCCTTCCGCTCTACCGAGGCCTGGAACGAGTTGTAATTCGAGTTCGCGATGTTCGCCGTGTAAGAGTTTCCGTATCCGAACGCCGGCCCCAGCGCCGTCCGCGTCCCGAACACCTGGCTTCCGTTGGGCAGCGTGTAAGTCGTCTGCTCCCCGTTCGGACCGCACGCCGGCGTCGCCCCTTCCGCGTTCAACTGCATGCAAAGCGCCGGGCTGCCCGGATTGGCGTCGTATTGCGAGATCAGCTTGTGCCCCTGCGTGCCCACATAGGACAGAGTCAGCACCGTGTTTGTCGACAGCTCGCGCTGAATCGTCAGGTTATAGTCTTCCGAGTACGGCATCTGGTTGTGGATCGAGTAACCCGGCGAGTAAGAAATCGGTAAGTACACCGAGTAGTCTAGCGTCTTGTTCGCCGGACTCCCCGGCACCGGGAACGTGAACGGGAACCGCTGCCCCTGCGATGTTCCGTCGCTCCGCGTCTGGAACGGCGTGTCCAGCATGGTCGGCTGCGGGCTCACCCAGTACAACCCGAACGGCGCGTCGCCCACTTCGTAAAACAGGTTCAGGTCCTCGATCGACGTGTAGTAGATCCCATACGCCGCCCGGATGCTCGTCTTCCCCGCGCCGCCGAAAATCTTGTGCAGAATCCCGTCCTTGAAATCCGGCGAGTACGCAATGCCAAGCCGCGGCGCGAAGTTGTTATACCGCGTCGGCGCCAGCGTGCTCGGAATCCCCGGATCGCCCGGCACTACCCAACCCGTCGGCGCCGTCGGAAACATCGTCGATTGCAACCCCGGCACGATCGTCTCGATCTTGCCCTGCGTGTCGTACCACGGCATGCTCACTTCCCAACGCAGCCCGTAGTTTAGCGTCAGGTTCGGCCGGATCTTCCACGAATCCTGCCCGTAAGCCGCCCCATACCTCGTCCGCGAATCCAGGAACTGCTGGCTGCACTGGTTGTAATTCACCGGCGCCCCCAGCAGAAAGTCCGCAATGTCCACGCCCGTCTCGCTCCCGTCGAATGTGAAATCCCCGTTCGGCGCGCACGTGTTCCGCTCGTTGATCTGCAAATACCGGAACTCCCCGCCAAACTTCATACTGTGCGTTCCGGCCACCTTCGAAAACCCATCCGAAAAGTGCCACGTGTTGTTCGGCTGAAACGTCGTCAGCGTCGGCACACCGATCGAAAAGTTGTTGAAGTACATCGGCGGGACCGTCTCCGGAAAACCCGCCGGACCGGACGGAATAATCCCCAGCGTCCCCACGCCCGTCTGGAACCCCAGCGTCGAGAGCTTCGCGAAACTCCCCTCCGGTTTGTTCGTCGTCGTCGACGTGCGGAAGAAACTCACCCGGAACTCGTTCACCATCGTCGGCCCGAGCGTCTTCGTGTCGCTCATCACCGCTTCCTGCGCCCGCGACGGCGTAATCGCCGGGAAGCCCGGCACGCTCGCCCCCGAGTTCGGCAGCGCATCGTTCACCGTCGTATCGTCCAGGTGGTAGTAGAACGACCAGTTCCCCGTCATCTGGTTGATGAAGTCCACCCTCTCGCCAATCTTGTCGTCG
>JAKAJI010000114.1 GCA_021813825.1 Acidobacteriota bacterium
CGCGGTCCAGAATCGTCGGCCCCTGGTACTCCCCCTGGTCGTCCTGGGCGATGGCAAGCGAGACGCTCGCAAGCATGAGCAACCCTAATAAGATTGTGCGCAGTCTCAAACGTCCTCCTTGCGAGTCCTCCGGTCCCGAACGGAACGGCCGGATCCGCCCTTCGGAGGCGCCTTTAGCCCGCCTCCGTCCGCGTAAGTGAGCCGAAGCAAGCCTCCAGCATACCGTAACGACGGCGCGCGGGCGTCCGGACGCCCGCGGCAATTCCAGGCCGTTTCGCCGCGGAAACGCTTGGTGAAAACGAACCTTTCTAAACGCCGGCGGCGGCCAGTTCCATCTCCTGGGCCGCCGGCGGTGGCGCAGAGGCCTGGAACTTGACCGAAACCAGTCTCGAGACGCCGGGCTCCTGCATGGTGACGCCGTACAGCGCCTGGGCCGCTTCCATCGTACGTTTGGCGTGCGTAATGACGACGAACTGCGTCTGATCCGACATGTCGCGCAGCAGGCGCGTGAGGCGGACGATATTGGCCTCATCAAGCGGCGCGTCGATCTCGTCCAGAATGCAGAACGGGCTCGGCTGATAGCGGAAGATGGCCATCAGCAGCGCCATCGCCGTGAGCGATTTTTCTCCGCCCGACAGCAGCAGGACGTTTTGCAGACGCTTGCCCGGGGGCGAGGCGATGATGTCGATGCCGGACTCGGCCGCATTGGCTTCGTCGGTCAGGCGCATTTCGGCCATCCCGCCGCCGAACAGTATTTTGAACATCTCGCGGAAGTTGATATTGATCGCATCGAAGGCCTCGGCGAAGCGCTTCCGGGTTTCGACGTCGATGTCCTGGATAGCGCGTTCGGTGTCGCGGATGGCTTCAAGCAGATCCTGGCGCTGGACGTTGAGGAAGTCGTAGCGCTGCTGGGCTTCGTGGAACTCTTCGAGCGCCTGCGCGTTGACGGGGCCGAGGGATTCGATCTTGGTGCGGAGTTCGGCGCAGCGCGTTTCGGCTTCTTCGAGTCCGAGTTCGTCGAGCGCCACATCTTCGCCGGAGCGCAGTTCGGCGACGGGGAGGTTGAGTTCCTTGCGGCTGGTTTCATCGAGGAACCGGAGTTCGGCCTGGAGCCGGACCAGGCTTAGTTCAATCTGGCCCCGGCGTTCCTGGGAGGCCTGAGCGCCGGCGCGTGTTTCCTTGAGCGCCTCTTCGGAGGCGGCAAGGGCGGTGCGCAATTCGGTCTCGACGCCGGCGAGGCGATCGCAGCCGGTGGCGGCCGTTTCGGCTTCAGAGGTCAATTCGGCAGCGCGTGCATCGAGGCTGACGTTGTCGGCGAGCAGGCGCGCGCGCTCGACGCCAAGCCGCTCCATCTCCGCGGCCAGTTCTTCGCGGCGCCGGGCGAGTTCGCGCAAGGCGTTTTCCTGGCGGGCGACGCCGGAGCGGGTAGCCCGGCGGCGCTCATCGAGAGCGGCCTGGGAGGCGCGCAAGGCGGCGTGTTCCTCAGCCAGGCGAGCGGCTTCGGCCTGGCTGAGGGCGATGCCGGCGCGCGAGGCCTCGAGGGCTTCTTCCTGGGCTTTGCGTTCGGTTTCGCGCTCTTCGGCGAGCGCGGTGGTTTCGGTGCGGCGGGCGCGCGAACGCTCGCCTTCGAGAGCCAGGCGCTCCAACTCGAGTCGGGCGACGGACAGCCGCTGGGCGGCGCGGTTGGCTTCCTCGGCCAGTTTCCGCGCTTCATGTTCAAGCGCGAGCGCTTCTTTTTCGCGCAGTTGCTGCTGGGCGCGGGCGCGGTCGAGCGCTTCGGCGAGCGAGGCCGCCTCGCGTTCGGAGGCTTCGAGAGAGGCTGCGGTCTGCTCCATGCGCTGCGCCGCTTCGCGCGCCTTCGCGCTGACCTCGCGCAGTTCCCGCTTCAACTGCAGCGGACCGGCGCCGGTTTTCTTCCCACCGGTGACGGTGTGCCCGTGGTAGCTGACGCCGTCGGGCAGCAGGAAATAGCGGTCAGGAAATTCGACGGCGAGCGTGCGGGCGGTTTCGTGATTTTCGACGAGCACGCAGCCGGCGAGCCGGGGAAGCATGCTGGCGGGCGCCGCGCTCAGGCCGTTGGTGAGCCGCACCTGATCGCGCAGCAGGCCGGCAACGCCGGGGCGGGCGCAGAGGTCAGCCGCCGCGGGGTCTTCTTTGGCCTCCTGCGGCTCGGGATGGATGAGGAACGTGGCGCGGCCGTCGAGTCCCTGGCGCATGCGGTCGATCCCGGCCGAGGCGTCGTCCCAGCCGTCCACCACCACGAACTCGAGTTCGTCGTGCAGGAATTCCTCAGCGGCCTTTTCCACCCGCGTGTCGACTTCGAGGAAGTCGGCCAGCACGCCCAGCGGTTTGAAGCCGTCCTGGGCCTTTTCCCCGAACAGCCGCTTGACACTTTCCGTGGTGTAGGAGCGGTGGGAGAGGACTTCCTGCAGCGAGCGGCGGCGGGCCTCCCACTGCGAGCCTTCCGAGCGGGCCTGGTCAAGCTGGCGGCGAAGGGCGGTGACCTGATCGCGGCTGGAGGTGAGCCGGGCCTCGAGCGACTTCCGCTCACTGGCGACGGTGTCCAGTTCGAGTTGGCGGGCCTTGACCTGTTCAGACAGCTCGGCGCGCTGTTTGGCTAACCGTTCGGCGTCGGAGGCCGCGGCGGCTTCGTCCTGCCGGGCGCGTGTGGCGTCGCGGTCGACTGCGGCGAGGTACTCGTCGAGTTTCGCCAACTGATTGCGCAGGCTGGATGCCTCGCCGAGCAGGCGGAGCACCTTCTGGCGCCCGGCTTCGAGAGCCCGGGAGCTTTCCTCGAGCGACCGCTGCAGGGCGTCGCGTTCGGCGCCCTTTGCCGCCAGGCGCTCCTGCACCTGGGCGGCTTCGCGCTCCAGTTCCGCCGACTGCGCGGTCAGAGCTTCCAGTTCCGTGCGCTGGGCCTCGGTCCGCTGTTCATTGGCGGCCACCTCAGTTTCGCCCTGGCTCAGCCGCGCATCGATCGCCGCGATCTGTTTGGCCTGCGATTCGAGTCGGCCGCGGGTGCGTTCCAGATCGAGCCGCAGTTCGCTCAGCCGGGCGCGCGCCGCGGTCAACTCGGTTTCTATCGCGTAGGCGCGCTCTTGCAGCGCCGCATGAGCGGCTTCCTTTCCGGTGACACTTTCATTCAGCGCCTGCAGTTCGTTCTGTGCCACGCTCAGTTCGATGGCCGTGCGCGCGGCTTCGCGTTCGAGTGTCTGGAATTTGCCGGCCAGCAGGCGGCGCAGGTGCGCGTCAAGCTCGGTCTTGAGTTCGCCGTAGCGTTTGGCCTTGGCCGCCTGGCGCTTGAGCGAATTGACCTGCCGCGTGACTTCCTCGAGGATGTCGAAGACACGGTTCAGGTTCTGCTTGGCACCCTCCAACTTAGCTTCGGCCAGGCGGCGCCGGGTTTTGAAGCGGGTTACGCCGGCAGCTTCCTCGATCACCGCGCGGCGGTCCTGCGGGCGGTTGCTGAGGATCTGCCCGATGCGTCCCTGCTCGATGATGGCGTAGCTTTCCGGGCCGAGTCCCGTGCCCAGGAACAGATCCTGAATGTCGCGCAGGCGTGCGGCCTTGCCGTTGATCAGATATTCGCTCTCGCCGTCGCGGAACAGGCGCCGGGTGATGGTGATCTCCCGCGAACCGTTCCCGTTGGTGGAGGCGGCTTCGGGGTCTTCGGCCCCTGGCAACCCGGCCAGCGTCATGGTGACGCTGGCCATTCCGAGCGGCTTGCGGTCCCGCGTGCCGGCGAAGATCACATCTTCCATGCGCGTGCCGCGCAGGCTCTTGGCCGACTGCTCCCCGAGCACCCAACTCATGGCGTCGCTCAGGTTCGACTTTCCGCACCCATTCGGGCCCACGATCGCGGCGATGCCGCTCCCGTTGAACCGCATCTCCGTCTTGTCAAAAAACGACTTGAATCCGTGGATCTCGACGCGCTTCAGTTTCAGCAAAACGACTTGGCCCCTTCCTCAGACATTTTCTCGGGGGATGACCATATCGTAAACGGACCGGAGGAAGAAGTAAAGCGGGTGAACCACTAAATTTAGGCGTTGTCTGAGAGACACTACAAAATATAGTGGCTTTCGACGAACGGCACGGACGGATGGGGATCTCCCCCAAGCTCAGGCGGGGGATAGTCCCGGTGGGTTGCCCGGCTAGCTCTTCTGCGCCGGGTGGGTGCATGCGCTCCAGTGCCGGTGGTCGCGTTCAATTAACTCGTCGGCGTCCTTGGGTCCCCAGGAGCCGGCGGCGTAGTTGGGGAACGAGCGAGGCGGCAGCGCATCCCAGACATCCTGAATCGGCCCGACGACGCTCCAGGCGGACTCGACCATGTCAGACCGCTGGAACAGCGTTGCGTCGCCCAGCATACAGTCGTACATCAGGCGCTCGTAGCCGGTGCTGGGGGTGGCGCCGAAATAGTCGTCGTAGCGGAAGGTCATGTCGACGTCGCCCATGCGCACGACGGTTCCGGGGACTTTGGCGCCGAAGCTGAGCGAGATCCCTTCATCGGGCTGGAGGTGGAGGACGAGGCGGTTGGGGTGCAGGGCCTCGACCGAGGTTTTGCGGAACAGCACAAATGGCGCGCGCTTGAACTGGATGGCGATTTCGGTGACGCGGCGCGGCATCCGCTTTCCGGTGCGAACGTAGAACGGCACGTCGGCCCAGCGCCAGTTGTCGATGTAGAGCTTCATGGCGACGTAGGTTTCGGTGCGGGAGTTCGGCGCGACGTTGGGCTCGGCGCGGTAGGCGGCGAGTTTTTCGCCGTCGAGCATGCCTTCCCCGTACTGGCCGCGGACGGTGCGGCTCAGTACGTCTTCGGGCGTCATGGGTTGAATCGCCTTCAGGATTTTGGCCTGCTCATCGCGCACGACGTCGGCGTCGAAGGAAATCGGCGGCTCCATGGCGGTGAGGCTGATGAGCTGGAAGATGTGGTTCGGCACCATGTCCCGCAGAGTGCCGGCGTGGTCGTAGTATCCGCCGCGTTGTTCGACGCCGACGGTTTCTGCGACGGTGATCTGGACATGGTCGATATAGCGGCGGTTCCAGATGGGTTCGAAGATGCCGTTGGCGAAGCGGAACACCAAGATGTTCTGGACGGTCTCCTTGCCGAGGTAATGATCGATGCGGTAGATCTGGCGTTCGGCGAGGACCTCCCGGATCTTCTTGTTCAGTTCTTTGGCGGAATCGTAGTCGCGGCCGAAGGGTTTTTCGATGACCACCCGTTTCCAGCCGCCCTGGTCTTCGTCGGTGAGACCGGCGGCGCCGAGTTGCTGGATGACGGGGGCGAAGAACTCGGGCGCGGTGGCCATGTAGTAGAAGTAATTTCCGTTGCAGCCGTGCTTTTGACTGATTTCGGCGAGGTTCTGTTTGATTTTCTGGAACAGGCCCGGATCGGCGAAGTCGCCGGAAAGATAGTACAGCCGGTCGGTGAACCATTTCCAGAGCGCGCTGTCGATCTTGGTGGTGGCAAACTTCGGGATTTCCTGGCTGAGCGTGTCGCGGAACTGTTCGACGCTGAAGTCGTTGCGGGCGACGCCCAGGATGGCGAAGTTTTCGTTGAGCAGGTGATCCTGCGCGAGGTTGTAGAGGGCCGGGATGAGCTTGCGCTTGGTGAGGTCGCCGGAAGCGCCGAAGATCACCATTGTGCAGGGGTCGCCGGGCCGCGCTGTAACGGCCGCGCCGGTGGGAGCGCCCGTCTTGGTGCCGTTATTGTCAGTCATGGGCTAGGCCAGAGCCTCACGCATGGCGTTCGCCAGAGTTTCGAGTCCGGCGGCCGGGGAAGCGAAATGGACGCGCAAGGCGCGCCGGCCTCGCTCGCTGAGCACCTGGAAGTCACCGCGGGCCTGGGCTGCTTTCACCACGCCGAAAGTGTACTTCTGGCCTGGCACAGGGATGTCGCGCGCGTCGTCGCACGTCAGTTGCAGGAACACGCCGCTGTTGGGCCCACCCTTGTAGGCCTGGCCTGTGGAGTGAAGAAAGCGCGGCCCAAAGCCGAGGCAGGTGGCGTTGTGGCGGGCGTCGCGCACGGAGACGCGCATGGCCTGGAGGGCCCGCTCGTGGGCGTCGGTCATCGGCAAGTAAGCCAGGAGGCCGAAGTAATCGCCGGCTTTCATCCGCGCCAGATGGGCGCGGAGGTAAGCCGACAACGGCGCCTTCGGCCCGGCGGCGTCGCGCAGGGCTTTCGTGTTGGCTTCGTCGGCGAAGAGTTTTATGCCATCGGAGTCGAAGAACGGCGCCTCGGCCGGCAGGGAACCTTTCTGTTCGTATTCGCTGGTCAGTTTGCGGGTGGCGATTTTGCTGGCTTCGACGTCAGGCTGGTTAAAGGCATTGATGCCGAGGATGGAGCCGGCGACGGCGGTGGCGATCTCCCAGCGGAAGAACTCCTGGCCTAGGTTGTAGAGGTCCGTGACGTCGATGCGTACGACCGGGTGGCCGGCCTTTTCGATGGCCTCGATGTCCTTGTCCTGTGAGGCGTTGGGCGCTGACTCCTGGCGCAGATAGGCGAAAACACGGTCCTTGCCGTACACCTCCGGCGGACCGAGCAGTTCACGGTCGACCGGGATCAGGCCTTTGCCATCCTTTCCGGTTGACTCGGCGAGCAACTGTTCGAGCCATGCGCCTAAATCGCGGATGCCGGGCGAGGCGATGATGGTCACCTTGTCGCGGCCTTCTAGCGCGGCCGCGCCGAGAATGGCGCCGAGCGTTGCGCCGGGGTTCTTATTGACGGGCTGGCAAGAGGAACACGATATCGCCATTACGTCGGCGCGGTCGAGGAACTTCGGGGCGTCGATGCCCATCACCGCAGCCGGCACCATGCCGAAATCGGAAAGCGCCGAGTAACGCCCGCCGATGCTCGGCACGCCGTGGAAGATGTGCCGGAAACCGTCGGTCTGCGCCACCTGCTCCATTTTCGAGCCCGGGTCGGTGATGGCGATGAAGTGCGAAGCGGCCTTGTCGCCGAGTTCCTGTTTGGCGCGGGCAAAGAAATACTGTTTGAAGATGTTCGGTTCGAGCGTCGAGCCCGACTTACTCGACACGATGAAGATGGCCTTCTTGTAGTGGATCTGCTCGTCGAGCGCCTTGATCTGCGCGGGGTCGGTGGAGTCGAGCACGTAGAGCTTCGGGTAGGGGGCAATGTGTCCGAACGAAAGGGTCAACACCTCCGGGCACAGGCTCGATCCGCCCATACCGAGCAGCACCGCCTGCTCGAACCCGGCCGCGGTGACGTCTTTTGCGATGCTCTCGAGGTGCTCGCGATGGGCCAGTTGATCGTCGGTAACTCCGAGCCAGCCGAGCCAGTTGCCCTCATCCTTACCGGTCCACAGGCGCGCGTCGTGGGCCCAGAGCCGGCGCACCTTGCCCGTGATCTGCCACTCTTCGAGCGTCTCTTCCACCTTCCTGGCCAGATCGCCCGGCAGCGCGTAGCTCATGCGGTTGATGTCGCTTCCGATCGCCACTTTGCACTTACGGTCGACCGAGTTGAGCAATTTGTCGAAGGCGTCGGCGAACAGCTTCACGCCCTGCTTGACCAGGTCGCTGGTGACCTGCTGCATGGAGATGCCCGCTTTGCCGAGCGTCTCCATCACGTCGTGGGCGGCGATGACGTCGTCTTCCAGGCTCGCTCGCGCGTGGCCGTGGTCGCGGAAGGCTTCGAGCGTGGCGGGTGGGATGGTGTTTACGGTATCGGGGCCGATCAGTTCTTCGACGTAGAGCACGTCGGAGTAACTGGGATCTTTCGTGCCGGTGCTGGCCCAGAGCAGGCGCTGGGTCATGGCGCCCCGGGCGGCGAGCGCCGCCCACCGCGGGCCGGCGAACAATTCCTTGTAACGCTGGTAAGTCAGTTTTCCGTTTGCGATGGCGACCTTGCCGAGGAGGCTCAAAAGCATGGCGCGCTCGGAGGGATCGGTGGCCGTCTTCAGCCGCGCTTTGACCATCGAATCGATGGCGGAGTCGATGCGGCTGATGAAGAAACTCGCCACGCTGGCCACCCGGCTGATGTCTCCGCCGGACTTGCCGTACGCCTCGACGCCGGCGATATAGGCCTCGGCCACGCGTTCGTAGACTTCGAGGGCGAACAGGAGCGTGACGTTCACGTTGATCCCTTCGCCGATGAGGGTTTGGACCGCCGGAATGCCCGCCTCGGTCCCCGGAACCTTGATCATGAGGTTTTCCCGGTTGACGGCCTTCCAGAGCCGGCGCGCTTCCTCGATCGTGCCTTGCGTGTCGTTGGCCAGGAATGGCGAAACTTCGAGGCTGACGTAGCCGTCGCGCCTCTTGGTCCGGTCGTAGACCGGGCGCAACACGTCGGCCGCGTCCTGGATATCGCGGATCGCGATCCGCTCGTAAAACTCCATCGGGGGGATGTCGAGTTTTTGCAGCTCTTCGACGATGTCGCTGTAATCGCTGCTGCCGGCGATCGCTTTCTCAAATATGGCCGGGTTCGAGGTCACTCCCCCGAGACCGTCTTGTTCCACCATGGCGGCCAACTCGCCGCTGGTAAGCAGGCTGCGACGGATGTAGTCGAGCCAAGGGGATTGTCCGTACTTATTGAGTTCCTTCAGGCGGCTCGTAGCCGCCATCGTTGCGGTCGTCGTGGGATTCATTGTCGATGCGTCTCCTGTTTGGCGGCGCGCCCTGCCGCGCGCCCGCAGTCTGGCTCAAGTCCCCTGGGAACCGGTGTACTTCGCCTCAATTTCCTTTACTTTAATAAGACGACGCACATGCCGGTCTCCGTTGCTAAATCTAGCTCTCACGTAGGTGGATACCAGCTCGCGCGCCACCTCGATGCCTGTGATGCGCGAGCCCAACACCAGCACATTCATGTCGTCATGCTCTACACCCTGATGCGCCGAATAAGTATCGTGAGCGATGCCGGCGCGGATCCCCTTGATCTTGTTCGCGGCCACCGAGGCGCCGATGCCGCTGCCGCAGATCAGGACGCCTCGTTCGGCGCGGCCATCCAGCACCGCCGCCGCCACAGCTTCGGCGTAATCGGGATAGTCGACCGAATCGGTTGAGTAAGTTCCGACGTCCACGACTTCGTGGCCGGCCCTCCTCAAGTCCTCGGCGATGACATTCTTCAATTCAAACCCTGCGTGGTCGCTTCCTACGGCGATCTTCATGCTCCCTGCGCCTTCCGGATCTCTTCGCGCGCCGCCGAGGCGACGGCGTCGGAGGTGAATCCGAACTTCTTCAGCAATTCTTTGAGCGGCGCCGATGCGCCGAACGTGGTCATTCCGATGTGCCTCTCCGCGTACCGCTCCCAGCCGAGCATCGCGGCCTGCTCTACAGCTACTCTTGCGCGAACGGTGGGCGGCAGCACGGCGTCGCGATAAGCACGGTCCTGGCGTTCGAATAACTCCCAGCTTGGCATGCTCACCACGCGCGCCTTCACCCCCTCGGCGATGAGTTTCTCGTAAGCCCCGACGCAGAGCGAAACTTCGCTGCCCGTGCCGATGAGGATCACCTCCGGGTCGCCGCCGGGAGAGTCGGCCAGAACATAGGCTCCTTTGGCCACTCCCGAGGCTGGGGCGTACTTGGCGCGATCGAGAGTCGGCAGCGCTTGCCGCGAAAGGATCAACGCCACGGGCTCGTGCCGCAGGCCGCCGACGACGCGCCAGGCTTCGGCCACTTCGTTGGCATCGGCCGGACGCATGACGATCAGGCCCGGAATCGCCCGCAGCGAGGCAAGCTGTTCGACGGGCTGATGGGTTGGTCCGTCCTCACCGACGCCGATCGAGTCGTGCGTGAAGACGTAGATCACGGGGATCTCCATCAACGCCCCGAGCCGGATCGACGCCCGGCCGTAGTCGCTGAAGATCAGGAAGCCGGAGCCGTAGGGGCGGATCTTACTTAGCGACAGGCCGTTGAGGATGGCGCCCATCGCGTGCTCGCGGACGCCGAAATGAAAATTCCGGCCGGCCGGGTTCTCGGCGCTGAAATCCCCCGCTCCGTCGAACGTCAGCCGTGTCTTGGTGGAAGGGGCCAGGTCCGCCGAACCGCCGATCAGCCACGGCAAATTCTTCGCCACCGCGTTGAGCACCTTCGCCGAGGAGTCGCGGGTGGCGAGGCCCTTGGCGTCGGCGGGAAAGACAGGGATGTCTTTGTCCCAGCCCTGGGGAAGCTGGCGGTGCTGCATGCGGTAGAGATGGCCGGCCAGTTCGGGGTAGGCCGCCTGGTAGGCGCGGAATTTTTCGATCCACGCCTCGCGCGCCGCGCGGCCGCGCTTGCCGATGCCTTGGGCAAATGTCTCGTAGACGCCGTCGGGCACCAGGAATTTGGCGTCTTCGGGCCAGCCGTAGTTGCGTTTTGTCAGCCGGATTTCTTCTTCGCCGAGCGGTTCGCCGTGCGCGCCGCTGGTGTCCTGTTTATTGGGCGCGCCATAGGCGATGTGGCTGTCGACGATGATGAGCGTCGGGCGGTCGCTGCGCGTCGCCACGTGGTAGGCGCGGGCCAGCATCTGGCGGTCGTTTGCGTCGCCGACGCGCGCCACATTCCACCCGTAGGAGAGGAAGCGCGTGGCCACGTCGTCGCTGAACGCCAGACTCGTATTGCCCTCGATGCTGATGTGGTTGTTGTCGTAGATCCAGCAGAGGTTGGAAAGGTTCAGGTGGCCGGCCAGCGAGGCCGCTTCGCTGCTGATGCCCTCCATCATGCAGCCGTCGCCGCACAGCGACCAAACCCGGTAGTTGATCATCTCGAAGCCGGGCCGGTTGAAGTAGCTCGCCATCCAC
This sequence comes from Acidobacteriota bacterium, assembly GCA_021813825.1. Lineage (GTDB taxonomy): Bacteria > Acidobacteriota > Terriglobia > Bryobacterales > Bryobacteraceae > JAJYKC01. The sequence goes on from JAKAJI010000114.1 coordinate 10,731, forward strand.
CGGGCGGCGATCGCCATGCCGACACTCGTTGCGACGCCTTGACCTAGCGGCCCGGTGGTAGTTTCCACCCCCGACGTTAAACGGTATTCCGGATGTCCGGGGCACTTGCTGCCGAGTTGCCGGAATCGCCGGATGTCGTCGAGCGAGACCGAAACTTCGCCCAGGGTTTCGTATTTGGGGTTGACGGCCTTGGTCCGGCTAAGGTGAAGCATCGAGTACAGCAGCATGGAGGCGTGGCCGGCGGAAAGCACGAACCGGTCGCGATTCGGCCAGATCGGATCGTCCGGGTCGAAGTTGAGAAACTCCTGCCACAGTTCATACACCACCGGGGCCATTGCCATGGGCGTCCCAGGATGCCCGGAGTTGGCTTGCTGCACGGCATCCATCGACAGCGTCCGGATCGTATTTATGGCGAGTTGTGCGGCTGCTGGCGGCACGGTCTGCAATTCCGCACTCGGGGACGACATAGGTGACACGCTCCTCCCAGGTAGGTTGTTTCGGTGGGCAAACCGCTATGCCCGCCTCAAATTGTAGCCCAAGCACCGGACAGCGGCGCCTTTCCATTGGACGAAATTCCCCTGCGAGGCGTAACAATCCTTTTTCATGTTCTTTCGGAATTCACCGATGAGGAGTACGAAGATATGATTTCAATTCGCGCGGCTACCACCGAACTGGAACGGCAGGAGGCCCTCCGGCTTGTCACGCTCGATTGCCACATCAACACGGTGCGCACGATGGCCCGCTGCGCGCTCGAAGTCGAAGCCGAAATCACGCAATCCTACCGGGCCTCGCTCGAAAAACTCGCCGAACGGCTCCAGCGCAGCCACGCTTCCGAGGACCTGCGCCTGGTCCAGGACGACCTCAAACATCAGGCGACGATTTATTATGAGGAGTCCGCCCGCCGCCTCAGCAGGCTCCGCGAGGACTTCTCCGACGCCGCCCGCGCCTTGAGCGAACTGGTCAGCAGCATCACCACGTCTTCCGACGACCACGACAAGCTGCTCGAAGCCGAGTTGACCCAGCTTAGCCGCCTCGCGATGCTGTCGGATCCCACTGACATTCGGATCCAGTTGCAAGCCGCGGTCCAACGCCTCGATGACTGCGTCAAAAAGATCCGTGCCGAGAACCGCTTCGTCATCGCCCAGATGCGGGATGAAATCCGCACGCTGCAGGAACGCGTCTCCGCGGCCGAGCGCTCCGCCGGGTCACATCCGGGCGCAACGCCGGCCGAATCGCCGTTCACGGCCGAGGAAATCGCACGAAGCTGGATCGAAGAGGGCCGCAACTTCACCGCCCTCTTCGTCAGTCTGCAGTCCCGTTTCCCGCGGCACGGCTCGCCCGCGCCGGAAAACGCCTTTGCCACCATCCAAGCCGAACTTGCCTCGAACCTTCCAGCAGGCGCAAAGGTCGGCCCTTGGGGCGCGGACTCCCTCTGCGCTCTGGCAGAAACGGACAAGAACACCCTGCTCGCCGTGTCGAAGATCATCCCCGTGCTCATTGCGAGCCTCAACGAGCCCGGCAAACCCGCGGTCACCTACGGCGCCAGCGGCGTCGTCGAATACCGCACCGGCGAAAACCTGTCGAGTTTCCTTCGGCGCGCCGGAGGCCTTCTTTCCGCCCTCCGCATGACCGCCTGAGCTTTCCCGGCGACTGAGCCCGTCCCTCTCGTCCCAGTCTGCGCCCCGCTCGTCCCGTCCCGTTTGGCCGTAGCACCCGTCATCCCTCACACTGGCCCCATGACCATCCGTCCCGCGCTCGCGTTCTGTGTGATGCCGCTGCTTCTCGCTGCCGCTCCTGGCGCGTCAAGGCCGGATGGCTCCTGGCCCGTCTACGGCCACGATGCGGGAGGCGCGAAGTTTTCCCCGCTGACTTCGATCACTAAGAAAAATGTTGCCCAACTGAAGCCGGTCTGGACCTTCCACACCGGCGACATGTACGATCCGCACGGAAAAGGAGGCAGACGTTCTGCTTTCGAGTGCACGCCCTTGTTCATCGACAGGCAACTCTTCGTGACGACGCCGTTCGGGCGGCTTTTGGCGCTTGATCCCACGACGGGGAAACAGATCTGGGCGTTCGATCCTCATGCC
>JAKAJI010000115.1 GCA_021813825.1 Acidobacteriota bacterium
CCGACGCTGCTGGATGCGTCCGGGGTTGAGGTTCCGAAGGCGGTGGAGGGGCGGAGTTTGCTGGGACTGGCGCGGAGTGGAGGAAGCGGGTGGCGGGAGTGGATTGATCTGGAGCACGACATTGTGTACAACCCGGACAATCATTGGAATGCGCTGACGGACGGGGATTGGAAGTATGTGTTTCTGGCGAACAGCGGCCAGGAACAGTTATTCCACTTAGCCGAAGATCCGTATGAACTTATGGACCTTGCCGGCGAGGCGAGGAATGCGGCGGAGCTGAGTAAGTGGCGCGGGAGGATGATCGCGCACTTATCGCCACGAGGCGCACCTTGGGTTGTGAACGGCCGGCTCGGAATCCGGCATGAGAGCCAGTTGTATTCGCCGAATTATCCGGGGCCGGTGAACCGGGTCAGGCGGTGAGTCCGTCGCGTTTCTGGAGCGCCTGGCGAAGGAACCACTCCTGCTTTTCGTGGATCTGGATGAAGCGGGTGAAGGTATCGACGGTGCCGGGGTCGTTTGCCCCGGTTGCGGCGTCGATCGCGTCGTGCATTTCCTTGATGACGGCGAGCGAGTTGGCGTGGGCCTCTTCGAGCATCTCGCGCATGGTTTGACCGGGCCGGGTGGAGTGGACCGTGGCGGCTTCCTGCATCTGGCGGAGTTCGGTGATCGGGATGTCATGGCCCAGGATGCGGATGCGTTCGGCGAGTTCGTCGATGGTGCCGAGGACTTGGCCGGCGAAGTCGTCGAACATGAGGTGCAGATCCCGGAACAGGGGGCCGAAGGTTTGCCAATGGTAGTGTTTGTCGTTTGCATAGAGGACGAACGCGTTGGCAAGTTGGCGCTGGAGGTGGGGGACGACCGTGCCGGTTCTTTCCTTCTCAAGTGTGGCGGTCTTGACCGTCGTGCGTGTGCTAGACATAAGGGACCTCCTGCTTGGATCGTAGCAAGGGGGGTGGAGGAGGGTGCGGCAAGAGCTCCGCGAATGGTCTGGGGGCGCCAGCGTGGTATGATCGATCGTGCGAACGAGAGTTCTGGGTGTAATTCCTGCCCGGTTTGCCTCCTCCCGTTTCCCTGGAAAACCCCTTGCCGTTCTTGCCGGTAAAACCATGCTGCAGCACGTGTGGGAACGTGCGCGGCAGGCGCGGTGTTTGAGCGAGGTGGTGGTGGCGACCGACGACGAGCGGATCGCCGAGGCGGCGCGGGGGTTTGGGGCGCGCGCGGCGATGACGCGGGCCGATCACGCCTCGGGCACGGACCGGGCCGCGGAGGTGGCGGCGGCGGACGAGGCCACTCTGGTTGTCAACATTCAAGGCGATGAACCGCTGATCGAGCCGGCCGCGATTGACGCGGCGGCGGAGGCATTGCTCGAGGACGAAGTGGCGCCGATGGCGAGCCTCATGAAGCGGATCGAAGACGAAGCCGAGATCACGAACCCGAACGTGGTGAAGGTGGTGGTGAACTTCGCCTGGGACGCGATCTATTTCTCGCGGTCGCCGCTGCCGTACTCGCGGGACGGCGAGGCGCGAGAATGTTTCAAACATATCGGGCTTTACGTGTACAGGAGGGATTTTTTGCTCGGGTATTCGGGGCTGCGTGTGGGGCCGCTCGAGCGGGCCGAGCGGCTGGAGCAGTTGCGGGCGATCGAGAACGGATACCGGATCCGGATGAAAGAGACGAGATACGAATCGCTCGGCGTGGACACGCCGGAGGATTTGGAGCGGGCCGGGGCGCGGCTGGCGGCCTTGGTGCGCTTGTGAAAGGCGGAGTGAGGGACGCATGACGAAATACATCTTCATCACGGGCGGCGTGGTTTCGTCGCTAGGAAAGGGGATTGCGGCGGCCTCGATCGGCTGTCTGCTGGAGAGCCGCGGCCTGCGGGTGACGCTGCAGAAGTTCGATCCCTACCTGAATGTGGACCCCGGGACGATGAGTCCGTTTCAGCACGGGGAAGTGTTCGTGACCGACGACGGCGCCGAGACCGACCTCGACCTGGGCCACTACGAGCGGTTCACGCACGCCCATCTGACGCAGAGCAACAACCTTACTTCGGGCCGGATTTACGAGCGGATCATTTCGCGGGAGCGGCGCGGGGATTACCTGGGCAAGACGGTGCAGGTGATTCCGCACGTGACGAACGAAATCAAGGCGGCGGCGCGGAAGGTGGCCGAGGATGTGGATGTCGCGATCGTGGAGATCGGCGGGACGGTGGGCGACATCGAGAGCCTGCCGTTTCTGGAGGCGATCCGGCAGTTGCGGCACGAGATGGGGAGGGACAACACGGCGTTTGTGCACGTGACGCTGGTGCCGTGGATCGCGGCGGCGCAGGAGTTGAAAACGAAGCCGACACAGCACAGCGTGAAGGAACTGCGGGCGATCGGTATTCAGCCGGACGTGCTGCTGTGCCGGAGCGAGAAGCCGCTGCCGAACGAGATGAAGGAAAAGATCGCGCTGTTTTGCGACGTGGAGGAGAAGGCGGTGATCACGGCGAGCGACGTGAAGTCGGTGTACGAGGTGCCGCTGACGTTCGCCGAGCAGGGCGTGGACGAGATTCTGCTTCATGTGCTGCACTTACAGGCTGGGCCGCGGAACCTGAGTAAGTGGACGGGGATGCTCGAGAAGATGCAGAACCCGGTGGACGAGGTGCGGATCGGGCTGGTGGGAAAGTATGTCGAGTATGAAGACTCGTACAAGAGCCTGAAGGAAGCGCTGCTGCACGGAGGGTTGGCGCACAGCCTCCGCGTTGAGATCGAGTGGATTGAATCCGAGCGGCTGCACTGGCCGGAGTGTGCGGAGGAGCTTTCGGCCTACGACGGGATTCTGGTGCCGGGCGGGTTCGGCAAGCGCGGTGTGGAAGGGATGATCGAGGCGATCCGGTATGCGCGGGAGAGCCGCACGCCGTACTTCGGGATCTGCCTGGGGATGCAGACGATGGTGATCGAGTTCGCGCGCAACGTGTGCGGGATTGCGAACGCGAATTCGACCGAGTTCGACCCGGCGACGCCGAACCGCGTGATCTACAAGCTGCGCGAGTTGAAGGGCGTGGACGAGTTGGGCGGGACGATGCGGCTGGGCGCGTATCCGTGCCTGCTGGCCGAGGGGAGTTTCGCGAGGGAAGCGTATGGGGCGCCGGAGATCAGCGAGCGGCACCGGCACCGGTTTGAGTTCAACCGCGAGTTTGAGAAGGTTTTGACGGAGCACGGCTTGCGGCTGGCGGGGCAGACGCCGGACGGGGTGTACGTGGAGATCTGCGAGATTGCGGACCATCCGTGGTATGTGGGCGTGCAGTTTCATCCGGAGTTCAAGTCGAAGCCGCTGGAGCCGCATCCGCTGTTTTCGGCGTTTATCGGGGCGGCGTACAAGAACCGCAAGCAGAGAGCGAAGAACGCGACGCGGGGCCATGCGGCGGAGCCTCGGGTGGCAGAAACGCGGGCATGAAGACGGTCCGGCTCAACGAGCAGATTGCCTGGGGCGAAGGGGAGCCGCTGGCGCTGATCGCCGGGCCGTGCGTGATTGAGAGCGAAGAGCACGTACATTTCCTGGCGGGCGAGATCCGGAAAGCGGTGGGTCCGTTCGTATTCAAGGCATCCTTCGATAAAGCCAACCGCAGCAGCGTGGGGTCGTATCGCGGTCCGGGGTTGAGAGAAGGGCTGCGGATTCTGGCCGGGTTACGGAAACAAGGGTACCCGGTGTTGACGGACATTCACGAACCGGCGCAGGCGGAGGCGGCGGCCGAGGCGGTGGACATCCTGCAGATTCCGGCGTTTCTGTGCCGGCAGACGGATCTGCTGCTGGCGGCCGGGCTCACGGGGCGGATCGTCAACATCAAGAAGGGGCAGTTTGTGGCGCCGCACGATATTCCGCGTGCGGCGGAGAAGGTGGCCTCGACCGGGAATGACCGGGTGCTGCTCACCGAGCGCGGCTCGAGCTTCGGGTACAACAACCTGGTGGTCGATATGCGCGGGATTCCGATGATGCGGGAGGCGGGCTGGCCGGTGGTATTCGATGCGACGCACAGCGTGCAGTTGCCGGGCGGGTTGGGCGACACCTCGGGCGGACAGCCGAAGTTCATCGAGCCGTTGGCGCGGGCGGCGGTGGCTTGCGGGGCCGATGGGGTGTTTGTCGAAGTGCACGAAGCGCCGGAGCGGGCGTTGTCGGACGGGGCGAACGCGCTGCGGCTGGAGAAGTTGGGCGCGCTGTGGGGGAGGCTGAAGGCGATCCGGGCGGCGGCGGAAGCGAGTTAAGGCGCGGTGGCTTCGGCCGGGGCGGAGCGGGCGCTGACGTTGCCTTTGGTGTCGACGGCGGCGACTTCGTAGCGGTAGCGCGTGCCGGAGACGATGGCGGAGTCCGAGTAAGCGGGGGCGACGAGTCCGGAGGCGAGCAGGGTAAATTCCCCATCCCCCACGGCGCGGTAGACGCGGTATTCCTTCAGATTAGTTTCCGTTGAGCGGGTCCAGCTCAGTTCGATGGTCTTTGTGCCGCTGACGGCGGCGAGGCCGGCGGGGGTTTCGGGCGGGAAGGTGTCCTCGGGCTCGATGACGACGGGGCTGGCGATGTCGCTTTCCGTGTGGCCGCTGAGGGCCTGAACGAAATAGGAGTATTTTGTTCCGAAGGCGGAGGTGGCGTCGAGGTATTCGGCGTGACTGGTTTCGCCGAGCAGGGTGGGCTGGGATTCGGAGGCAGCCTGGCGATAGACGCGCCAAGAGGCGGCCGTGCCAGGTTCCCAGGCGAGGGAAACGCCTTTCGGCGTGTTGGCGGCCTTGAGGCCGGTGGGAGTGGCGAGGGGCGGGGTGACGGCGAGCGTAACGAGATTGGACCAGGAGGAGAAGCGGCCGCGGGGGTTGGCGGCGCGGACGCCGATGACGATGGATTGGCCGATGTAGGATTTGGCGGGGAAGTGGCCCCGCACGAGGCCGGGTTTGCCGGGGCTGATGATGGCCCAGGGGGTGGCGGCGTTGGCCCAGGTATCGGTATCGAACAGGGAGCCGGAATAGGGCCCGGCGCGGAGGTCGAGCGCGCCGACTTCCTTTAGCACGAGGCCGTCGGTGGTGAGCGGTGGGATGGTGAAGACGACGAGGATGTTATCGCCGCGCTCGACGGCGTTTAAGTCGGTTACGGGGCTGGGGATGTTGTAAGTGGGGTAGAGTGGCTCGCCGACATAGCCGCAGCCGGCGAGCAGACACGCGCACGCGAGGGCGGCGAGCTGAGCGGAGAAACGCATCGGGCGCAGTTAGAGGATGTACTTACTCAGGTCCTGATCCTTGACGATGCCGGCTAACTGCTTGTGAACGTAGGCGGCGTCGATTTTGATGTTTTTCTTTTTCAGATCGGGACCGTCGAAGGAGATGTCCTCGAGGAGCTTCTCCATGATGGTGTGGAGGCGGCGGGCGCCGATGTTTTCCGAGATTTCGTTGACCTGCGCGGCGAAAGAGGCGATTTCCTGGATTGCGTCTTCGGTGAAGGTAAGCTTGATGCCTTCGGTTTCGAGCAGCGCCGTGTACTGTTTGACGAGGGCGTTTTTCGGCTCGCGGAGGATGCGGATGAAGTCTTCCTGAGAGAGCGATTTCAGCTCGACACGGATGGGGAATCGGCCCTGGAGTTCGGGGATGAGGTCGGCAGGTTTGGAGACGTGGAAGGCGCCGGCGGCGACGAACAGGATGTGGTCGGTACGGACGAAGCCGTGGCGGGTGTTGACGGTGGTGCCTTCGACGATGGGGAGGATGTCGCGCTGGACGCCTTCGCGGCTGACATCGGGGCCGTGGCCGGATTCGCGGCCGGCGATTTTGTCGATTTCGTCGAGGAAGATGATGCCGCCGCGTTCGACGCGGTCAAGCGCGATCCGGGTGACCTGATCCATGTCGATGAGTTTTTGCTCTTCTTCCTGGACGAGGTATTCGAGGGCCTCGGCGACGCGCATTTTGCGTTTCTTGGTCCGGCCGCCGAACAGGCCCGGGAGGACGTCCTTGAGGTTGATGTCCATTTCCTCCATGCCGTTGGGGCTGGAGACTTCGAACGTGGGGCCGCGTTCTTTGACGTCGACTTCGACGGTGCGTTCGTCGAGCTTTCCGGCGCGGAGTTTTTCGCGGAGTTTTTCGCGGGTACGGTCGGCGCTATCGGACTCCTCGGGTTGCGGGGGCATGAGAAGTTCGACGAGGCGGTCTTCGGCGTTGCGCTCGGCGCGGTCGGCGACTTCGTCGAGGCGTTCTTCGCGGACCATATCGATGGCGATGTCGACGAGGTCGCGGATCATCGACTCGACGTCGCGGCCTACGTAGCCGACCTCGGTGAACTTGCTGGCTTCGACCTTGAGGAAGGGCGAGTTGGAAAGTTTGGCGAGGCGGCGGGCGAGTTCGGTTTTTCCGACGCCGGTGGGGCCGATCATGAGGATGTTTTTGGGCATCACCTCGTCGGCCATGTCGGCGTCGAGTTTCTGGCGGCGGATGCGGTTGCGCAGGGCGATGGCGACGGCGCGTTTGGCGTCGGCCTGGCCGATGACGTATTTGTCGAGTTCCTGGACGATTTCCCGCGGGGTGAGTTCGTCGAGCAGCGGCCCCTCATCGCCCGCCGGGCCTGGTAAGTAAATGACCATTAGCCCAACTCCTCGAAGGTAAAGCTTTGGTTAGTGTAGATGCAGATCGCGCCGGCGATGGTCATCGATTTTTCGACGATCTGCCGGGCTTCGAGTTTGGTGTTTTCGAGCAGCGCCGTGGCGGCGGCTTTGGCGAACGGACCGCCGGAGCCGATGGCGGCTATGTCGTTGTCGGGCTCGATGACGTCGCCGTTGCCGCTGACCATGTAGGTATTGGCAGTGTCGGCGACGAGGAGGAGGGCTTCGAGATGGCGGAGGACGCGATCGGTGCGCCACTCCTTGGCGAGTTCGACGACGGCGCGGGGGAGTTGGCCGTTATGCTGTTCGAGTTTGGCCTCGAAGCGGGAAAACAGGGCGAAGGCGTCGGCGGTGGAGCCGGCGAAACCGGCGAGGATTTTGTTGTTGTAGAGGCGGCGGAGCTTGCGGGCGGAGGCTTTCAACACTTCCTGCCCGAAGGTAACCTGACCGTCGCCGGCCATGACGACCTTGCCGTTGCGGCGTACGCACAGCACCGTGGTCGAACGGATTCTCTGCTTCATGAAGATTCGCTATCAGTGTAGCGCAGGGGATTTTGGCGGCCCGAGTCGAGACAGGAAGCCGCGTGATAGGATGTAGGGGAACGTGCCGCGAGCCGGAGAGGTGGCTGAGTGGTCGAAAGCAGCGGTTTGCTAAACCGTCGTACTGGCCTAAACCGGTACCGGGGGTTCGAATCCCCCCCTCTCCGCCAGTTCAGAATTGGGGCTCTAGGCTCTACGCGGCTCGGCTCTACGCCAATTCCGGGGGCAGCCCCAATCCCAACCACCTAAGTTAAGCACACAGCACCTGCACGCGCTGGCGGTAGTTTTCGAAGTTGCGGAAGCCGTAAGCCTGTCGGCTGATAGTGGCTGTACGCCAAAAACGGGAACTGTACGGCGGCACGCAATTGGTCACGGGACGCGTTCTGGCTCACGATGCGCTCCTTCGGCGCCGGGGTTGTCGGGAGCGGCAATGCCCGCCTCGATGGCGTCATAGATCCGCTTGCGCGGCAAGCCAGTCTCGGCGCAGCGCTTGTTCGGTTCGGCGATGTGCCTGGCGAGGGGATTGTCGGGATTCTCCATCGGGACCGAGGGGCTGTTGCAGATGGTTTCGCCCTGTCGGGCTTTGATCGCGCAGGTGTAATCGCGACATCGTCCTCCCTTCTCGGTCCTGAGCGTCATCGCACAACCGCAGTCGACGGTGATGGATGGCGGTTGGAGCTTTGAATTTCTTGAAGAAAGTGCCTCGACCGCCATCCGCCTGCGGGGGACCGATAGCGAAAAATCCGTAGCCGACCAACCACTTGCGCTCGCCGGATGGCGGCGCTTTTCCCTAGCGGCCGTTCCGATGCCGCTACGACGCCCGTGTGGCCTCAAGTTGACGCGAGGCTATGGTAATTCAAGCCATATGGTATGATACACCATTATTGGCTCCGGAAATGAAGGCCGAACTACTCTTCCATCAGCGCATCGATTACGACGACGGTGCGATCGTGGAGATGGTGCTATGGCGGGTGCCGTCGCCGGTTTCAGCGTCCGTCCATGGACTGAAGTATTCGCTGTTCTACGGTCGGCCAAGCGTCCGTGAGGTGGGGTACGATAACGAGCGCGGCAAAGGCGATCATCGGCATTTTCAGGGCGCGGAGACCGCCTATGTGTTCACCAGCGTCGAGCAGCTAGTGGCTGATTTTTGGTCCGACGTACGGAGCTTGCGAGGTGGTAAATGAGCGATGTGAAGATCACGGTTGGCGGGGCGATGGAGGAAGAAGCTTCACGGCGGTTTGTGGATGCCTGGCACCGGGCTGAAGGCGGGGAGACGTTCCATGAGCGCCATGTCGCGTTCGAGAGTTGGGATGCTCTGGCCCGCGTCATGACCGCCAAGCGGATGGAGCTATTACACTACGTCCGCCGGCACAAGGTGAGGAGTGTGCGGGCGCTGGCGAAGGCGCTGGGGCGCGACTACAGCAATGTCCATGCGGACGTTCAGGCGCTAACGGCGGCGGGGCTTCTCGACACCGCCGACGGTGGCGTGCAGGCCGACTATGATGTGATCGAGACTAAAATCGCGATTTGAGATGACGAGGGATGACGGGCGCAGGACAAAGTTACTCGACTTCGCCGGCAGCAGCCAGGGCCTCTCGGTGGGTCGAGGTCCAGCGACCATCGCGTGGCCGGACAGGGTGTGGGCAAGTGTCTGAAGTCCGCAGGCGCGCTGTTCAAAGACCTCGGTAGCTGAGTCGTTGGGAATCCGGTACGCGGCGCCCGATGTTGCGCGAAGCGGTTCTGCTGCGGATCGAGGGCAGCCCGCTACCGCCGCAATAGAAAGATCATTCGCGTGCGGGCGTATTGTTTGCCGGGCTATGGACGGAACGGTCCCGCCGGTGTCCGCTGATCAGCCGGCTTGAGGGCGCAGGCGGCGACGAAGCAGGCTGTGAGGCTTCGTGTGGGCAGGCGGCCGAGGAGGCTGAAGAGGCCGAGCAGGGCGCGGATGGACGGGTCGGCGTAGCGGCCGAGCGTGCGGCGGAGGGCGAGGAAGAGGGCGGTTGAGACGAGCCGGGGGTTGTGGATCAACCAATCGTTATCGGTGACGATGAGGCCGGAGGCTTCGAGCCAGGCATTGAGTTGACGGCGGGAGGCGGTGCAGCCGAGCGAGAACGGGGCGAAGCGGCGGCGACTCATCCAGCGGAGGATGCGATAGAGGGGGTTGCGCGGGTTGTCGAGGGTGACGATGAGCGTGCCGCCGGGACGAAGGAGACGAGCGAGTTCGCCGATGGCGGCGTGGAGTTCTTCCGGCGTCTTGAAGTGATCGAGGGTCGAGTTGGAGAGGATCAAGTCGAAACTCGACGGGCGGAAGGCGGTGCGGCGGACGTCGGAGACGAGGAAGGAGAAGCCACGAGGCGGCGCGTGGCGGCGTGCGGCGGCGACGTGAGCGGGGTCGATGTCGATGCCGACGACGAGGCCGGCTTCGGGGAACAGGTCGAAGAGAATCCGGTCGCGGCCGAAGGCTTCTTCGAAGACGTCGGTCTTGAGGACGGAGTAGGGAGCGGCGCCGTTGAGCCAACGGCGGACGAGGTTCTGGTGCAGGTCGCGTTTTTGCGCGGCGACGAGAGGGTCGAGATACCAGGACTTCGGGCGCGGCTGGGCGTCCGGCCGGGTGGGGCGGTGATGGGATTTTTCGGGCGTCGGGTAAAGTCCTGGATAGTATACTGGCATTTTTCGCTTGATCCCAGCGCTATGACGCAACCAATCCCGCCGGAGCGAGTTACGTCAGATACGGAGGCGGCGCGGGGGAAGCGTTGTCTGATCTTCGCCGCGGTGGGGGTTCTCCTGGTGTTAGCGTGGCAGGTGGCGACGGTTCATTTCAATTACGGCGGGAACTGGACGGCGCTGTTTTGCACGGGAACGCAGCTTCCTGTGCCCGCGGAACTCGCCGGGGGCACGTACGTGTTTCCGGGCTCAACCGGCTACGACGGCCAGTTCTATCGCCTGGTTGCGCATGACCCGTGGTTCCGGAAGCCCTGGGGGGCTTCGTTTGACGACCGCGTGTGGCGGTACCGGCTGATTCTTGTGCCGGCGCTGGCGTGGCTGATGGCAGGCGGGCAGGGAGAGTACGTGGAGGCGGCGTATGATGCCGTAATCCTGTTGTCGGTTTTTGCCGGCATTTATTGGCTGGGCCGGTATGCATTGTCTTACGGATGGGCAGGAGCATGGGGTCTGGCGTTTCTCGGCCTGCCGGCGGTGATGATTTCGGTGGACCGCATGACGGTGGATCTGACGCTGACGGCGCTATGCGCGGGATTTGTCTGGTATGCGCGGAAGGACGCGGCGCGGCCGCTTTGGGCGGTGCTTGCGGCGGCGGCGTTGGCGCGGGAAACGGGGTTGATCTTCATCGGCGCCAGTTCGATGGATGCATGGGGCCGGCGAAGATGGCTGCGGGGGCTGGCGATGGGCGCCGCGGCGATTCCGACGCTGGCCTGGTACCGATGGATCACGGTGTCGATGCCGCGGGGAGCGGGTGCGGGCGGAGGGCACGGGATCGTACAGCCGTGGTTTTTCCGGCATCCGTTCGTGGGGATTCCGCTGCAGATGATGCATCCGCTGAGTTATCCGTTTGGCCCGGCGAAGCAGCACGTAATTCAGCTTTTCGACGAGTTGGCGCTGGGTGGAATGATTCTGGCGGTAGCGCTCGCGTTTTGGTGTTTGTGGCATTGGCGGCGGAGCATCGATGCCGAGTGGTGGGCCATCGGCGCTTGTCTGGTGCTGTTTGCGCTGGCGAGCGGGCCCGGATTCTGGAAATCGGCGTACAGCTATGGGCGGCCGTACACGCCTTTGTTTTTTCTGGTCGGTTTGCGGGTGTTTCGGGGTGGTCCGCGATGGTTCGTGTTGCCGGCGGTGCTGGTGGAGTTACGCGTGCTGCTGCAACTCAGCCCGCAGGCGATGGGGATTTTGAGCGGGATCTGGCGCGCCTTGGCAAGGCTGTAGCGGCGTGAGGCTCTCCGGCGCGGAAAGCGGGTTGAAAGGCTGGTTCGGGTTCCCAGCGCCATTTCAGAAAGTGCAGCAGGACACCGGTTCCAAATGCGAGGCAGCTATAGACGTAATAAGCCAGATGGAGAGGCACGACGCCGGCGGCGAAGCCCCAGCCGCGTTTGGCGGCGATGAAACGGTAGAAGTTGGCGCTCACGGGTAGGGCGGCGGCGAGCGGCGCCACGGCGAGGGCCCAGTGGCCGGAGACAAGGAGAGCCGTGGCGGCGGCAACGAGGCAGAACACGAAAATGCCGGCGATGCGCTCGGACACGGCCACATTCAGATGGTCGGGGAGCGTAGAGGAACGAAGGATGAGCCGCGTCCAGGGAAGGGCACGGCACCAGATGTCTGTGTGAAGCCAGGAGGCGAGGGACCAGCGTTTCAGATGCTTGACCTGGATGGTGGAGTCGAGTTCGATCCGGTAGCCGGCGCGGCGGAGGCGATGGCCGAGGGCGATGTCTTCAATGCACGGCCGGACGTAGCATTCATCGAAGCCTCCCATGCGAAGGAAGATTTCGCGGCGGATGGCTCCGCAGCCGGTCCAGAAAGTGGAAGCGTTCTTGTGGGAGTGCTGGTGCACGAAGTGGTGCAGGAGGTTTTTGTACTGGGAGACGAGACCGGGGCTGTCGGGTTCGTCGTCGTAAGAACCGATTAAGGCGTCGAGGGTGGTGTCGCCTGCAAAGCGCGAATGGATGCGGCGGAGTGTGTCCGGGTGTACACAGACATCGGAGTCGATGAAGACTATGAGGCCGCCTTTGGCGAGGGCGGCGCCGCGGTTGCGCGCGGCCGCGGGGCCCATGCGGTGGGGCGTGCGGATGAGGGAAGCTCCGGCCTGGCGCGCGACGGCAGCGGAATCATCGGTAGAGCCGTCGTCGACGACGATGCACTCGCGAGGTTGAAGGGTGGAGTGCTTGAGGGCCTGGAGACAGCGGGCGAGAGAAAGTGCACCATTGAAAACCGGGATGATGACACTAATCTCCAAGATGCAAGTCTAAGCCTGCCAGCCAGATTGGACAATGAGAAGCGCGTTCTAGCCGTACCGTGACGGCATCGGAACGGTCCGCCGGTTGCAAAGGGCTTTGCTAGACTGAGGCCGGAAATGGGGCTTGCACGGCCTGGGTTTGGTTCGGGACCGGGCGATGGTGGAAAGGAATCGGGAATGAGCGAGCAGGTGGTGGGGCGTTTGATCGGCGCCCGGGCGGAGACGTGTCCGGATGCTCCGGCGGTGCTGGCTCCGGACTGCGAGGCACTGACGTATGGCGGTCTCGACGCGGTGGTGCGGCGGACGGGGAGAGCACTTCGGCGCGCGGGCTTGCAGCGTGACGCCCGGGTGGCACTGGTTTGTTCGAACGGTCCGCAGGCGGCCACGGCTTTCCTGGGGATCTGCGCCCATGCTGTGTGCGCTCCACTGAATCCGTCGTATCGCGCGAAGGAGTTCTCGTTCTATCTTGAGGATCTTCAGCCGAGGGTGCTCGTGGTAGAGAGTGGACTGGCGACCGAGGCGCGAGGGGCGGGGGCGGCGTTGGGCATTCCGGTACTCGAGTTGACGAGGAGAGGATCAGGCCTGGCGGGTGATGTCGACCTGACCGGAGGGGACGAGTGTGAGGCGGGCGACTTGTCGTCATCCGGGCCGGAGGATGTTGCGGTGCTTCTG
>JAKAJI010000116.1 GCA_021813825.1 Acidobacteriota bacterium
AAGCATCTCCTCCTGCATTGTAATCAGCTTTCGCGCCAGGGCGCTTCGCTGGGCCGACACGGCTTCGAGCCGCTGGAAGAGCCGGCGGTTGGAGTAAATGAGATAGATGCTGGTGGCGAGAATCGCGGCGAGGGCGGCGGCGAGGAAAAGGTAGACATCGCGCTCGACGCGACGATAGATCTCCTGTACGCGCGCGGCGGCCCGTTCCTCGGCCAAATTGTTCTCGACGAGCAACCGTGCGACCGTGGCGCTCATCGCCTCTTGCTGGGGCTCGAGCGAGGAACGAACGAGTTCTTTCGCCTGCTTGTCCCCGGCGGGCGTGCCGGCGAGGGCGAACATCCGGTCCACCGAGGTCCAGAACTGGGTCAACGATTGACTGAAATAGTGTTCGCGCGAGGGACTTAGACTTTCGGGGGCGAGTGACCGCTCCAGCCGCAGCGCATCATCGAGGTCGCGCCGCGCTCGCGCGAACTGGCTCCGGAACGCGTCCAGCGGGTAGGGTTCGTCGCCGTTTAGCATGTCGCGCATGGCGAGACCGATCGAGTTCAGGTTATTCTCGATGCGCAGAAGCTGGAGCGAGTCCCGGCGGTTCCGGTCGATCGCTGTCGTTTGCAGGGCGCGCAACCCGGCAATTTGATCGAGGGCATACCAGGAGAAGCCGGCGACGGAAGCCAGCGTCACGGCGAGGCCGGCGATCAGCCGGGCGGTTGGGGAGGCGAACCATCGCATCACAGTAGCTGGCCGGCGCCGCGCGAAGCTTCTATCTGCTCAATCACGCGATGCGCTGCCTCCTGGCTCGCACTTTTCTTCGACGGCCCGGTGGCTTGGGCCGACCACTCCCCCCCGACTCGCACTTCGACCAAAAACGTTTTGGCGTGCTCGGGGCCCTGCGTTGAAAGTACGTGGTAGCGCGGGTGAGGCAGTTTCATGGCCTGCGTCAACTCTTGCAGCGCGCTCTTGTGGTCGGCGGCTTCGGGTTCGCCACCGCCGCCGGCGTTCTGGGCCACGTGCGCCAACACGAAGCGGCGCGCGGCGTCCATCCCGCCATCGAGGTAGATCGCCGCGATCAGGGCTTCAACCGCATCGGCGAGCAGGGTCTTCTTCTCGCGCCCGCCATTGACCTGCTCGGTGCGGCCCAGGATGAGATGGCGGCCCAAGGAGAGCGACCGCGCCACGGTATGGAGGTGTGTTTCACTGACCAGGCGGCTTTTCTGCTTGGAAAGCACGCCTTCCGGGGCGCCGGGGAACAGTTCGAGGAGGCGCTCGCTGACGAGGAACCCAAGTATCGAATCGCCCAGGAACTCCAGCCGCTCGTTGTCGCAGATCTGCGGCACCGCCCCGCGGTCCGAGGCGCGCGACTTATGGGTCAGCGCGCGCGAGAGAAGTTCGTGGTTGCGAAAGTGATACTCGAGCGCTTCCTCGAGCTCCCCGATCGCCTCGTTCATAGCATTCGACTACTGTTTCGGCGGCGCGGCGGGCGCGGGCGCCGGAGCGGCTGGGGCCGGACCGCCCTTCAGCTTCGTCGCCTGAACCTTTCCGGCCTGGGCGATCTGCTTGACTTGCACGGGCGCGTTGGGGTCTGACATTGCCAGGTCATATTGTGCAATCGCCGCGTCGAACTGCTTGTCGTTGAGGTAGGCTTGGCCCAGGCGGACGCGAAGCACCGAGTTGGGCGCCATCGAAATGGCGTGCGAAAACTGCTGGATCGCGTCCTTGTAGTTCTTCTGGGTCATGTCCGACATGCCCCAAGCCTCATAGGCCTGCGCGGCGATTTCCTTCTTGGCTTGTTCCCACTGGGCATCGGTGATGTTTGGGTTGGGCTTGGGGGCGTCCTTTACGTTGTCTATGGCGCCCTGCGCATTCTTCTGGACTTTGGCTGCCTCGTCCTTGAGGTTGAGGTCGAACTCTTTCATCTGCGAGGCCAGCGCCCCGGCCAAGTCCGCTTGGGCGATGTAATCCTTTGGGTTGTTCTGCAGCGCGCGGTCAGCCCAGGCGGCGACGGCGCCCGAATCATTCTTCATCCGGGCCGTGTCGACGGCCATGTCGAGCACCTGGCTCTTGAAGTCGGTGTCGGCGAAATTCGTCAAGAGATCGTCGATGGCTTTGAGCCGCGAGTCGGGATCCTTGGCGTTCTGAATGGCCATCAACGCGTCGAGTTCCTTCTGCGACTTTGGGTGAGGCCCTTGCGGGGCCGCGGCCTGCTGGGGGGGAGCAGCAGCCTGTTGAGCGAACGACGGCAGGGCGAGCGCGAGGGCCGCCAGTGCCGCCAAAGCGGGGCGAGACATCATGGATAGGTTCCTCCACATGGGGTGGTCTTTCTGGAAAAATCGTTATCTTATCGTGGGCGCCCGGCGTCCGGCGAGGCGATGAGCTTTTCGGCTTCCGCTTTCGCCTTCGGCGAGCCCCCATCCACAGCGGCGGCGGCGCGGTAGAAGGCGACGGCCTGCTGGTCCTCGCCGGCGGCTGCCGCCAGTCGTCCTAAGTATAGTTTGGTCCAAGACTCAGTTACCGCGTCCGGTTTCTCGTCAAGCGTCTTCTGAAACAGTTTCTCACCTAACTCAGGGTCCTTCTGCAACACGGCGATCCGGCCGAGGCCGAAATACGCACGCGCGTGCAGTCCGCCCGTATCGGGCAACTGTAGCACATGCTCAAAGGCTTCCTTCGCCTTGTCATACTTCTTATCAAAGGACAACGACTCGGCGTCCGACAGGGCCTGCTCGCCGGGCTTCAACTGCGGGGGCGGCGCCGCGGCCTTTTCCTGCGGCGGGGGGGCGTCAAACTTGACGTGCGCCAGGCGGCTGGTTTCCTTCTCGACATCGATCTGGCCGAACAGGTCGGCGGCGTAGAGCCGCATCGACTGCTGCTGTTTTTCGTAGGCCGGCAGGGCCTCGGCGAAGTATGGGGTAAGAATATAGCCTTGGTGCAGGGCCGTGTCCACCATATGCTCCCGCTCGCTAGCGGGCGCCAGACGGGCTTCGACGGCCTTGATGAGCGACTCCGTCGTTAGCAACCCAAAGTCCTGGCGGTACATAACCGGCAGCGCTTCAATTCCTTCGGAAATGTCCTCGAGTGAAATTTTCTGGTTCACGATTTCGGCGAACTTGATGACCAGGGGGTCCAGCACGTAGTGCAGGTACGCGTGCCTGATTTCCGGCACCTGCGCCGCCACGGACTCATCGACCTTCGCCATCGAGTTGCCCGCAGGCGTCACGACGACGAAATAGTCGTCCTTGAAGCTGCGAGACTGCATGAGGCCGGGTGGCCCGGTGATGTCGACGAAAACCTGAAAGCGCCGGCCGAGATATCCGCTGGTCGGATTGCGCAGATACGCATTTACTTGAAAGATCGACTGCGTGACCGGTGAGTGATATTCGTCGAGAACCTGGTCGTAGACGGGCGCTGCGTTCTTCCACTGTTCAGCCAGCCCGGCTTCGCTCCAGAAGGTCCGGAGGAGCTTTTCCAAGCCCACGAGTTTTTGGACATCCGGGGCCAACTCTTGCGGCTCATAGCGGAAGGCAAAATCGGGTGGCCCGGTGATGGACAAGGCGAATGATACGTACTGGGCCTGGTCGGACTCCTCGGTTCGGCCGAGGTGCTGGGCGAAAAACGTCTTGAGGGCATCGAGCGATGCCGGGTGCCTGGACTGAATCCGCGCGATCAACCCGGCCCGTGCCGGATGGGCATCGGGAGCGGCGGGACCGTCGTAGCCGGCCGCCGCGCGGGCCAGAAACATCGTGAACAACGCCGGATTGGAATCCAGGCCATTCTCCTGCCCGGCCTGCTGCGCGGCGAGCGGGAGGCTCAGGATGAGAAAAAACAGGAGGAAACGGGTCAACACGAAGCCTTAACTAGCGGATCTTTCTTTAGTGTACCGGGTTGATAGGTTAAGGGCCAGTTTAGCCCATGCCGGGCAGCCACGGCGCAGCTCAATTGGCGGATGCCCAGTAGCCGGCTTTCGCGAGCACGGTAAGCTTGGGGTTCTTCACCTCGACGGTGATCTTACGGTAGCTGCCGTCCTGTGTGGCATTCGATGGGGTGTAGGCGAGCATGTAATAGGCATGCCCGTCGTCGAAGGCGCGCCGCAGGCCGCGTTCCAGGTCGTTGCTGTTGTGGTAGAAGAGCCCGCCCGTGGCGCGTGCGAGTTGGGCCAGGATTTGGCCGTTTTCTTCCGCCACCGCCCGCAGCATGGAATCCTCGCCTCCCGGCGTGACGGAGGTTCTGCCCGCTCTTGCCTGGTTCAGGCCCTGGCTGGCGTCGAAATCGCCCGCCGAGGCCAGCGACGCCTGGGTATACACGCCGCGGGAGTCGAGCGAATAGAACTTGACGTTGTTGCGCACGGCGTCGTGGAGCAGTGCGAGGAAACGGTTTCGGCTGTTGCGCGGGTTCAACTGGAAGCTCTGGTCCTTGGGCCCGTATGCCTGAAGAATCGTGTAGAGGTCGCGCCCTGGAAGCTCGTTCCATCCGTCGGACAGGAAGAGTACGGTCCGCGAGCCCGGCATGGTTCCGAGCGTGGTCACCAGGCGGTCCAAGGTGGCCAGAAAATTCTCGGTGAGGGCCCAGGTCCGCTCCGAGGATGCGTTCAGAAACTGCTGCAGCGAGGCCTTCCGGGCGCTGCATGCCGGCACCTGGTCCCGCACGGCCGGATAGGAGGAGCAGTCGCACGCCGCGCAATAATTCTGCACCATGCGGTTGAACTGAGCGGCGTCGTTGCGTACGGTGGACGACTCCCCCTCGCCGAGCATCCCGGCGAAACTTTCCCCGCGGACGGCGGCAACTACGGCGGAGGGATCGCGCGTGGAATCCTTCACAACCTGCACGCCGCGGCCCATCGTCGCCAGAATGAATTGCGAATCCCCCGGCGCTTGTCCGGCGAAGAATTTGGTGAGCGCGCGGCGCACCTGGCCGAAGTCGGCGAATTCGGAATGGAGGAGATCCACCAGCACCAGGTATGTCGACCTTGGCAGCGCCTGCTCGGGCGGAGCCACGGGAGCCGGGTTTGCCACCGGCGCCGTTTCAAGTACCGTGCCGCCGCCAAGTTCCGATTCGGTCAGGTCGCTCGACTTCCGAAACGCCACAATCTGCTGTGGGGTTCCGTCTTCGAGGACAGTGAAGTCTTCCTCCCTGAGGCCGTCAACGTGGTGCCCCTTATGGTCCGTCACGACCACCGGCACCAGCACTTCGCGCACGTTCGCGCGGATCACGGGCGCCTCCGTCTGGGCCGCGCCCTCGACAGCGGCACATAGGGCCGCAGCCACCACGATCAGCGCCCATCGGGTGTTACGTCTCAGGGCCGGCGTCCTCATTCCCCCTTACGATACCGCGGCGGGAGGTTTATGCCAGGGGACACGCCCCGCTACTACGGCTCCGGCGCGTGGAAATCCACGCCTCGCTCCTTGTTGATTCGCTGGCTGATCTTCGTGTCGAGTTGTGAGACCGCGACGGCGTGGATGGTGTGGTCCGGCGAGACGTAATTGACCTTGCCGTCTTCATACCAGTACGCCACGGCGCTTTCGACCGACCCTCCCTTGAAGGCGATCAGGTAGAGGTTCGAGGGCCCGTAGGAGGAAGCCGCGGCGGCCGCGGCCGGCGCCGGACGTGGCGTGGTGAGATCGGTGCTGGCGGGGGGAGCGGTGAAACTCGTCACGGTCTGCTCGGCCTGCGCCGGCGCGGTCTGGCCGCTCGCGCCGGTGACTATCGTCTGGTGAAAGATCACCGGAGGCGATGACGGCGCGGGCACGACGAGGGTTTGCGGGATCGGCGGCGGATAGTAGGACGGCATCAGCAGGAAAGGATAGATCCCGCCGAGCGGTGTGAGATTGTTCACCCCACCGCCGAAGCCGCTGCGGCCGCTTGGGAGCGGGTAGCCCTGAATTGAGTTCAGCAGGCCGTAGCCGAACCCGGTGCTGGTGATCGCGCCCGGCGGATGGTACCCGCCCGCGCCCATGCCGCTCTGCGCCGCCAGCGGAAACGCCAGTAAGAGAAAACCAGCGATGAAGCCAACCGACCCGCCCTTCGACATCGCGCTCACGCCTCCCTTCTTTATTAGACGCCCTATCCGGCGCCGGCGGTTTCGCGCGGCGTCAGGCTGACGGAGGGCCGCTTCGCGCGATAATCAACGAGAGCACATGCGTTTTGCCCCCGCCGTCCTTCCGCTGGGCGCTGCCGTTCTGGCAGCCGCCGTAGCGGGAATCACCAATCACGCCGCCGAAGCGGGCGCACGGCCCTCCATTTACTATGAGGACGTCGCCCGGCAGTCCGGACTGACGATTCCCAACGTGTTCGGGGGGCGGGACCGGAAGGAGTACATTCTCGAGACCACGGGGAACGGCGCGGCGATCTTCGACTACGACGGCGACGGGCGCAATGATATCTTCATCACCAACGGCACGACGCTTGATCCGCCCAAGGGTGTGCGTCCACCGGTTCCGCAGCTTTACCACAACGACGGCGACGGGCATTTCACCGACCATGCCGCCGAAGCCGGCCTCGCGCAAACCGGTTGGGGACAGAGCGCCTGCGTCGGCGACTTCGACAACGACGGCCGTCCGGATTTGTTTGTCACCGCCTATGGCCACAACATTCTTTATCGCAACGCCGGCCGCGGCCATTTTGATAATGTCACCGCCAAAGCCGGTCTTCCGACCAGCGGTACGCGGTGGGGTTCGGGCTGCGCTTTCCTCGATTACGACCGCGACGGGTACCTCGACATTTTCGTCTCGAACTACGTCAACCTCGACCTAAAAACCACACCGAAGCCAGGCGAAAACGCCGCCTGCGAGTGGAAGGGGCTCTCGGTGATGTGCGGGCCGACCGGTCTGCCGGAGGCCGTCAACGCGCTCTACCACAACAACCGCGACGGCACGTTCACCGACGTGAGCCAGCAGGCCGGCATCCTCAAGCCGGGCGGGCGCTACGGCCTCGGCGTGCTTGTTTCGGACTTCGACGGGGACGGATGGCCCGACATCTACGTCGCCTGCGACATGTCGCCGAGCCTGCTGTACCACAATCTTCACAACGGCACGTTCGAGGAGCGCGGGATGGAAGCCGGCGTAGCTTACAACTTCGACGGGCGGCTGCAATCGGGGATGGGAATCGCCCTCGGCGATTACGACGGTGACGGGCGGATGGACATTCTCAAGACGAATTTTTCCGGCGATCTGCCGTCGCTTTACCACAACGACGACGGCCGCTTCTTCACCGATCTTTCGCCGCAGGCCGGCCTTGCCAAGCACGAACTTCTCGGCTGGGGCGTGGCGTTCGTCGACGCGGACGAAGACGGCTGGCCGGACGTGATGATCGCCAACGGCCACGTTTACCCGGAGGTGGAACACGCTCCGGTGGGCGACAAGTACCGCCAGCCGACGCTGCTTTATCGCAACCTCGGCAACGGCACGTTCGCGGATTTGACTGAATCTGCCGGGCCTGCGCTGCGCGTTCCCCGCCCGGCCCGCGGCTTGGCCACGGGCGATCTTGACGGCGACGGGCATCCGGAGGTGGTCATCGTCAACATGAACGAGCCGCCGTCGCTGCTCAAGAACATGGGCGCTCATCACAATGCGATCGCCGTGACGCTCGAGGGCACGAAGTCGAACCGCTCGGCGATCGGCGCGCTGGTTGATGTGACGACCGGCGGGCGCCGGCAGGTGCAGCAGGTCACCAGCGGCGGGAGTTTCTACTCGCAAAACGCGCTGACGCTTTACATTGGCCTCGGGAGTGCCGCGACCGTTGACCGGCTCCACATCCTGTGGCCCAGCGGCGCCCAGCAGGAGTTCAAGCAGATTCCGGCCAATTTCGCGTATCGGATTGTGGAGGGCGACAATGCGCCTTCCCGGACCCGGCTGAAGGGACGCTGAGATGCGCGCCCTCGTGTTGCCGGCGGCGCTGCCGCCCGCTCACGGCGAGCCGGTTCGCTTCGCACGGTGCAGTCCGCGGCGCGGATCGACGAGGCGCGGCACGATACGGCCCGCATTCAGGCCGCGCTCGATCATTGGCGACCTCTCAGGCGGCCGCTGTGCCACGCTTTCGCGCGGTAAGGTTCTAATGCGTGTCGCCGTTGGCTTGTTTGACGACCCAATCGAGGTAACGCGTCAGTATGTTTCCCGTGAAATCGAGCATTTCAAACCGCTGCTGGGCAGTCGTCGGTTTCATCTGCGCTAGTTTGCCGTGGCGCAGGGGATCTGCATGGTCCTTGAGAATCTCCTCGATGGATTCTTTGTTCGTCCCGAGCGCCTGGTGCATTTCCTCCCAGCCGCTGCCATCGGGTTGGCGGGCAAAGGACGCCTGGATCGCCTCGACGGCGCGGTAGCAATAGAAGGCGACGAAGTAGGGGTCCGCAATTGCCGCCGTATAGTCGCGAAGCGCGCTCCGAACGCCCGGATGCCCTCCGGCGAGTTGCACGGCGAGACCAAACACCTGGTTCGTTTCCTCGAAGCCTAGCGTTGTTCCGTTGGCGTCCTTGGGCTGCACGCCGTAGACGTGCGGCGTGCCATTCTCGTCCGTGACCTGAACCAGCTCCACCGAGTACCCGCAGCCAAGCGCGAAGCCAAGCGACGAGACGACCATGTTCGCGATGTCGATCGCCCGAACCATGGCCGTGAGGTGACCATCGATGTCCGGGACATCCGAAAGCACAATGGTGATCTGGGAGGCGTCGCAGGACGCGGTGGCGGTCCCGCCCCCGGGCGATGGGAAGGTGGATCGGAACGAAGTGTGCATCAGCCCGGTCGGGCTGAACGTGACCCGTGCAGATAAAGCGCACGATCGGCATGGCATCAAGCCGGGAGCGCAGGTGCGCCGTGCTGGCCGGGTACGGCGACGTGCGGACCACGACGCACGAAGAGCTTACTGCGGCGCCATGCCTCCGATGCCGCGGCGCTCGAGGTCCTGCTGCCGGTTCCCGCTCAGCTTGGCGTGCATGGCCATCTCCGCCGCGGCTTCGTCTTTCCTTCCGAGCCGCTGGTAGACGCGCGCCAGGCGGTAATGCGCCGCCGCGTTCGTTACGTCCAGGTCCACACTTTTCTTGAGTAACTCGGCGGCCTTGGCGTAGTTATGCTCCTGATCCATCAGGCAGCCTAACTCGAAGTACGGCTCGGCCGAGTACGCGTTCAGCTCGATGGACTTATTGAGCAACTCTTCGGCCTGCTTCTCCACCTCTGGATTCTCTCCCGGCCGCGCCAGCAGCGCCTTGGCGTGGAGCAGCGGCGCCTCGGCGTTATTCGGATTGGCCTTCTCCCAGGCTATGAACTTCGCCGTCACCTCGGGCAGACGGTCTCCGGCGTGATCGAGAATTTTGCCGAGAAATATGTAAGGCTGCGGGACGTCCGGCGCCATGTCGATGGTGCGCAGAAACGCTTTGACCGTATCGTCAAACCGGCGCTGCCCGTAGTAGCCGACGCCGAGGGCCAGCTCAATCTGCGCGCTGTTGGGGAACCGCTTCTGCGCCGCCTCGAGCACGCGCACGGCATTGGCGAAATCCTGCTGGTAGAAATAGAACTGGGCCAACTCGAACGGATACTGCTCGTTGCCGGGCGCGAGCGCGATCGCTTTTTCGAATTCGGCCGCCGCTTCGGCCTTCTTGCCCTGCTGCGCGAGTGCTTTGGCTTGCGCTTCGTGCGAAGCGGCGCTCCCGGCGCCCTGCGCCCACAGAACCGAACCGCAAATCACCGCCAACAGCCAGCGCACAAAAAATCCCTGTCCTATTACTATCGCCGATCCAGTTCGCGGAGCGCGCGCAAGGCTGTCTCGTTTCCCGGTTTGCGTTCGAGCAGGCGCCGCATCAGCTCGCGGGCCTGATCCAGTTCCCCGCTCTGGGCGTAGATCTTGGCGAGGTTGAAGTACAACATCTCGCTGTCGGGCGCCGCCTTCAGGCCGTACTGAAACGCGGCGATCGCGTCCTGTTTCTGGCCCAACTGCATGAAGAGCACCCCGAGGTTGTTAATGGCGCTGGCATTGTCGCGCTGCAGCTCGATGGCTTTTTCAAACCAGGTTTTCGCTTCCGCCGTCCGCCCAACGCCTGCCAGCAGCAGGCCATACTGATCGGCGGCGTCGGAATCTTTGGGGTCGAGTTCCAGCGCGCGGCGGAACAGCCGTTCGGCTTCCGCCGTCTGGCCGAGCCTTGCTTCCACCTGCGCGGCGTTCAGCACCGCGGCCTTCATGTCGGGCTGAATTTCCATGGCCTTGCGATAATCGGCCAGCGCAGCATCCAGACGGTTGCCGGCCATCTCGACACCGCCCAGCGTGTTCCACGCCCCAGCGAGTTTCGGATTGACCTGGAGCGCCTTCTCAGAGAACTCCCTCGCCTGCGCGGTACGGCCAGCTTCGAGATGAATCTGCCCGATGGCCATCAGCGCCACGGCATTGGCGGGGGATTGCCGCACTTCTTCGTTCAGGTATTCGAGAGCCTGCTCCGGATAGCCTGCCCAGAAGAACGCCGCCCCCATCTGAAATTGGTTGCGCCGCGGCCGGTGCACATAGGTGCCTTCGAATGGCAGGCCGAGCCGCAAGGGATCGCCGCTCGCCATCGCCGCGAGATCTTCACGCACCCGAGAGGCATCCGGTGGTTTTGCGTAAATTTTCCGCGCCTCGCCCTGCTCGTCGATCAGGAGAAGGAGTGGCACCTCGAAATCGGCGCGCAGGTCGAACAGGTAGCGCCGGAACAGGGCGTACCCGGCGGCGACATCGGGCTTCCGGGCCGCGAGATCCACGTAGACCACGGGTACACCGTCAAGCTTCGGCGCGCTCGCGCCGGAATCCACCCACAGCAGCGCGGGGCCATGCTGCGGATCGGGAAGCGGCAGCGGATCGAGGAGCCATGTATCCGCCAGGCCCGCGGTGTTGTCGCCGGCGACAGCACCCGGGGCTCCATCCGGCCGCAGCGGCGCGCGAAAGGCCCGCCGTTCCGGCGTCCCGGCGCCTTCTTCGATGCGGTAGACGTAGCCCGCGTCGAGGTTGTGAAACTCCTGTTTTTCGCCCGACGGCCAGAGGATCGTGACGCGTGCGACTTTGTCGCGCCGGCCCAAGCCAAACAAAAGACGCTTGGAATGTTGCGACAGATATCCCGAGCCCGCGCGCAGCGTTTTGGCTTCTCCGTCCACTTCCACACGCGCGCCGATGGCGTCCCGGTTCGACTTGACGCCCCGCAGGTCGAAGGCGATTGAGCGGTTCCCTTCCCCGCAGTCGTTCAAAAAAACGCGCAACTGCGGGCCGAGACGGTTCTTCATGACGATGTCGATGCGGCCGTCCCCGTCGAGATCCACCGCTGCGAACGTCCGGGAGTCGGCGGAAAAATCCAGGCCGGTGACGCCGGACACATCCCGATAGCGCCCCCCGCGCCGCGCGTAGGTCACGTTGGGCTGGCGCCCGCTCCAGGAGTGCTCTTGGCGGATGAACTGATTGATGGCGTTCCAGCCGTTTTCGTAGGCGGCCGAACGCGTCGCCGTCACGGGCGACCGCGCCACGACCTGGCGCCAGAAGAACCCTTCGAGGTCGTCCTCGCGCGTGTTGGTCATCATCCCGCAGGCGATGAGAATCTCCGCTGTGCCGTCGTTGTCGAAATCGACGCCGTCGCTCGACCACGCCCAGTGGCCCATCTCGACGCCTTCGGATTCACCGCGGTAGTCGAACTTGCCGTCGCCGCGGTTGCGATAGAGCGAATTGCCTTTGGTATGGCCGTGATAGGCCGCCTCCAGCTTTCCGTCTTCGAGCGGCTTGAAATGCGGATCCGCGATGATGCGCTTTCCGTAGGCGGTCCACATGTTGGAGATGTAGAGATCCTCGCGGCCGTCGCGGTCGTAGTCGAACCAGGCGGTGCTCATGCCCGGGCCGATGTCGTCGACGCCGGCTTCGGCGGCAACGTCGCGGAATTTGCCTGAAACATTTTTATATAAATTGTTTCGTCCGAAGTCGTTGGCCACATACAGATCGGGCCAGCCATCGCCGTCGTAGTCGCACCAGGAGGGTGCGAAGCTGAACCGGTTATTGTTTTCGGCGAGGCCCACCTGGTTTGTCACGTCCTCGAAGCCGCCATCGCCGTCTGCCGTCAAGCGGTTGCGGAACAGGAAATTCGGCGGGCCGTTCCGGGCATCGTGATAGGGAATCGCGTACAGATATTGATCTTCGCTTTCAAAAAAGCTGTAGCAGCAGAGATAGATATCGAGTTTTCCGTCGCGGTCGTAGTCGGCGGCGGCGGCTCCGGTGAAGCTGCCCTGGGGATGGTTGGCGAAGTGAAACGCGTCGGGCTTCAAGGTGAACCGCCCGCGCCCGTCGTTGAGATAGAGCAGCGGGCCCGAACTCCGCAGCAGGACAAGGTCCTGCCGGCCGAGGTTGCGGAAGTCGGCGAAGATGGCACAACTGCTGTCGTCGAGCAGATCGAGTCCGGCATCGCGCGTGATGTCCTTCATCCGTCCGCCGGTGAACTTGAACAGCCGGTTTGGCAAGCCCCCGCTCTGGCAGACGAAGATCTCGTCCTCGCCGTCGCCGTCGACATCGGCCGCCGAGATTCCGAGATTGCCGTAGATGTCAGTGCCGGCCGCGGCGTCAAGATGGCTCCGCCAGTAGGGGATGCCGCGACGCAACTGCCGATCGAAGGAGTCGCAGCCGGAGAAAACTTCCGCGGTCACCTCGCGCATCCACGGTTTCGCCGCGCGCGCGACCGTTTCTTCCAGGGGCCGGAAACTTTCCACCGCGGCGCCGCGAGTTTTCACTTCCCAGTGCCCGACGCGGTATTCGAGCCCGCCCGCGTTCTGACTTGCGACCTCGTAG